>JAZOUQ010000038.1:0-19722 GCA_045658185.1 Eubacteriales bacterium | reverse complement strand
CGGTCTGTGTCAGCAGGGTGTGATCCACCTTGCTCATAATTTCTTTTATTTCCATCGTTATTACTCCGAATCGGTCTTGTATTCCCACTTGACCAATTTCTTTATCTTTTCGTTAACTTCGGTGTCTGCGTATTCAACGCTAAGCTTATCACCCACCTTAATGAGCAGCAGGGTTTCGTCCTCGGAAACGGTCTTTTTGTAAAGAACTCCGTTCTCGTCGGTTATATACATAACGCTCTCGCCAAGCGTGGTCAAAATTCGTATATCGCTGACCGTAACGTCAGCCTTTTCTGTGTTCTCAAGGACGGGAGGCGTTATCTCCTCCTTGGGAAGCTCGGATTCATCAATTATTCCCTCTTCTATAAGGAGCTTAACGTATGCCTCCTTCGCCTCGGTCTGTGTCGTTCCAGTTGCAACTATGCTGTAATTTTCAACGTTTACAAGTGCGTAAAGCTTTACAAGTCCTCCGTTGTCCTTAAGCACCATTATATAGGTTGCCTCACCCGATGCGTTGATAAGCGACGGGAAGGATGCAACGTATCCCTTTTCCTGAACTTCACCCTCAGCCGCCTTCATCGCAGAGTATTCCTCAGCACCGATTACGGAATAGAACTTATATTCACCCGTTCTTGCGTTGCTTATAATAAATCCGATATTACTCTCGTCATTGCTTACCGAGGTAACACCCGTGAAGAACCAAACGTCGTCCTCTATAACGATATATCCGAAGTCGTCGGTGGTGACCTTACAATCTCTGTTACCTATAATGCTGTTCCAGTATCCGTTTGCAAGCATACCGTGCCAGTCATATTTCTGCGATGCCAGCGTTCCCGTGAACACGTTATCTACCCAAGAGGGTACGTCTGCAAGTGCGAAGATCTCCGAAGAACCGTCACAGGGGTTGAAAATAATCACCTCGTTCACGTCCATTGCTCCGAAAAGACCTATGCGAGGATTCATACAAGCTATGATATAGTAAGGATTGCCCTCGTCGTCTATCTCGAAGGAATAGTTACCGAATATCTTGGTGGGGTAGGAAAAACGAAGCTTTCTGTGAAGATCCTCGTCAAAGTACGCACTGTCAACGTACTTCATAGGAGTTTTAAGCTCGATATACCCCGCCGAGCTGTTGACAGGGTCTACCATAACCATACCGGGAATTCCCTTTTCCTTGTTATTGAACCACTTGAAGAAGTCAACGTATTCAAGGTTTACTACCTTCTGGGGGGTTCCGTTGTAGTTTATCTGAACGTACTGCGTTCCTATCTGATACTGTGATACAACGTCGGCAAGGTTGCCCATCGCTCTGTTACCGAGCATTGCCGCAGAATCGGAGTCCATAAGTGCGATATTGGTTACAAGTCCCGTTTCGGGCATATCCTCTTCGAACACAGCCTCCTTAACGTCTATTATCTGCGAATACGCCTGTGCATTAAAGAAGGTTGAGGACAGTATATTTCCAAGTATAAGAACAACTATTGGGATTGCAATAATGATTACAAATATCTTGCAGTCCTTTAGCGTTTCCTTAAAGCTCCTGTCCTTTTTCTTGTTTGTAAACACCTTTGTTGCGGACTGCTTAAGTCCAAGCAGAACGTATATACCGCCCCATGCAAGGATAAGCATGATCACGTACATCCAAAGCTCTTGATTGTACACGTTAAGTGCGGGAATGGTGAAATAAAAGCCTATCACCGCCAACACCATCGTAATCAAGGTCGCTACAATTATTTTCGTACTTTTCTTCATAATAACCTCCTGTTATTGATTGTTTTTGAATTAAAAAGTTAGTTTGTCGTTAGGATTTTTTCACTACCTTTTTGAAAAAAGCGACATCGCGTCCCCGCGTCCTATTTAGTATCAAAATCAAACACACATTTGCCGCCGTCAAGCTTTAAGTAGGCGTCAAAGGGCGTTCCCTTTTTTGAAATAAAGCCTTGTATTTTTGAAGAACGTCCGCTCTCCAAGAGCATTTTTACGTTGGACACGGATATTGCTCTTCCGCATATACTCGCCCAAATTGAGAAATCACAGCCGTTTTTATAACCCATACAGCCGTAGCTGAACTTCCCTCTCCTTATCTGTTCTCCGCAAAGAGGACATACACCGACTATATCACCGTAAAAGCCCGTATCGGTATCCGTTTCGGGGGGCATCTCGTTTGTGGAAAAATACTGACGTATCTCCTCCTTTGCAAGTTCCACCGACTCGGATATAAGCATTTCGTTTCTGAACACCTTCTTCAATGCTCTGCCCATCTCCGAGGTCTTATACTTATCCATATTGATATTCAGCCTCGTCAATGACTCTATCATATATATTCCGTCGGGAAGTATGGTGTATACATCCTTTTTCAGTTGAATATAGTTGCTCTTTCGGGCGTTATCTATAATACCCGTTCTCGTCGCCTCCGTGCCAAGCTCAACGCCCTCGAACATTGCTCGGTATTCCTCGGCGTCGTCTGCTCCCACGCTGTCGTCAATAGACGCCTTTTCCTCTCTGAACGGATTTTTAAGATAGTTATTCAGCGTTTCAATGGTATAGTGCTTGGGCGGTGAAGTTTCCTTCTCCACGGGCTTGAAGTCGATATTTACTATATCGCCCTGCTTCAAGTCGGGCAATATCTTATCCTTCTGCGTAGAATCGTCGTATTTCATCCAGCCCTTTTCTTTAATAGAAAGTCCCTTGAGAACGAACTCCTCAAGCTCTCCCACGGCAATCACCATCTCAACCTTTTCGACCACACATTCCTCCGAGCAGAAGACCGCTATAAATCTTCTGAACACGGTGGAATACACCTGACTCTCCTCTTTGGTAAGTCTGTTCTTATCGGGTATCTTATAGGTTGGCGTTATTGCCGAGTGGGATTCTATCTTTGAGTCATCAAAAATAGTTTTTTTGTCCTTGAAAACTACGGGATAACCTAACTTTGCACAGCCAGAAAGTATCTTTTTCACCTTATCCTTTTCCGCTGTGGCAAGGTACTCCGAGTTTGTACGGGGATAGGTCAAATATCCCTCCTCGTACAGCTTTTGTATTATCTCAAGGCTTTGTGCCATCGACATCTTATATTTCTTTCCAAGCACATTCTGGAGCTTTGAGAGCGAATACAGCTTTCCTGAGGACAGCTTGTCCTTCTTTCGCTTGACCGATTTCACGAAAGCCTTTTGGGAGTTATATTCACGACATTTCGACTCTGCCGCACCGTACTCCTTGCCGTCAAACCTCAGCTTACTGTTCAGCTCCACGGTTTCTCCGCCTGTTTGCTCTTTACTTGCTATGGAATAGTATTTTTCGGGAACGAAATTCTTTATCGCCATATCGCGGTCGTAGATTGCCTTGACTATCGGCACTATGACCCGTCCCACACGCAAAAGCGTTCCCGTTCTCAGCGTTGCGTATCTGGTAAGGTTTACTCCGTACAGCCAATCTATATAAGTTCTTGCGTATCCCTCGTTAGCCAGATTATCGTACTCTGCGTCCTCCTTCATATCGGCAAAAGCCGCCGATACCGTTTCGGGAGTCTGGTCGGGCAACCAAAGTCTTTTTACCGTCTTAGGTGTTTTCAGTGCTGCTCTTATACAGTTTCTTACGATTATTTCTCCCTCGCGGTCAGCGTCCCCCGCGTTTACTATCGTGTCTACGTCATCTCGGTTACAGAGTGCTTCAATGATTCCAAACTGCTTTATTATTCCCTCGTCGCCCTTATCCTTACCGCTTCTCAGCTCATAGTCGAATTTATCGGGCAAACAAGGAAGATTGTCCATCGTCCACCATTTTTCACCCTTCGGGTTCGGGCGGTAATGCTCTATGTCCGCAAGTGAAAACAAGTGACCGAACGCCCACGTTATAAGGCAGCTGTCACCCTCAAGATAACCGTCCCTTCGCTTGAAATTGCCTATGCCGGCGGCAATATTCCTACCAAGACTCGGCTTCTCGGCAATTATAAGTATCATTTTTCCTCCAAATTTCAACAAAGGCTTCGGCGTTATCCACCGAAGCCTCTATCTCTTTATGTTTTTGGTGAGTTTAAATCAAAGATATTTCTTGACAGTTTCGCTTGCGTCCTCAGCAGGGAGAGAAGACGTCATAACGATCTTCACGTTAAGCTTTTCTGCCAATGCATTGATCTCTTCAACGAACTTATCGAACGCTGCTACGTCGTTCTCGCAGATCTTAAGTGCGGAGTCAACGAACAGATCGGTTACGTCGTGGTTACTTGCAAGAATACCTGCGATAAATCCATACAAGGACTGTGCGTCTGCTACGAAATATTCATTAACATCTATAAGTCTTACTGTATACTTAACATCGTAACGGAGCTTTGTGCCCTTTTCGATGCAAACAACGTCGCCCTGAGAGTTCTCAACTGCGGTGTTTACCAAGTTGATAAGATTCTTTGTTTTTCCTGTGCCTTTTACGCCAATAATTAACTTTAACATTACGGACCTCCGATAGTTTTATTACAGTGTGAACTGTTATTATATATATTATAACCTATAAATCGGAATTTTGCAATAGGAAATTTGAAAAAAATTACAAATTATTTCAATCTTTCTTCCAATTCCTTCTTCTGTTCCTCGTAACCGGGTTTTCCAAGAAGTGCGAACATATTTTTCTTGTACGCTTCAACTCCAGGCTGGTTAAAGGGGTTTACTCCAAGCACGTATCCCGACACGCCGCAAGCAAACTCAAAGAAGTAGATAAGGTGTCCGAGGCAATACTCGTTTCTCTCGCTTATCTCCACCAGAATGTTGGGACATCCGCCGTCAACGTGAGCGAGAATAGTTCCCTTCATCGCCTTTTTATTTACCTCGTTAAGGTCAACTCCCGCAAGGAAGTTAAGACCGTCAACGTTTGCCTCGTCGTAAGGTACGGCACGCTTTTCCTTTTCGTCCACTACGGACAAAACGGTTTCAAACAGGTTGCGAGTTCCGTCCTGAATGAACTGTCCCATAGAGTGAAGGTCGGTGGAGAACACAACAGATGCGGGGAATATTCCCTTTCCGTCCTTACCCTCGCTCTCGCCGTAAAGCTGCTTCCACCACTCGCTGAACATAGTTGCGTAAGGCTCATAGCTTACGAGTATTTCGGTGGTCTTACCGTTGCGGTACATTGCATTACGGAGTGCTACGTACTTCATACAAGCGTTCTTGTCTATGTCAGCCGTTGCGGTATATTCCTTTGCCGCGTCAGATGCACCCTTCATAAGCATATCAATGTCAATTCCTGCCGTCGCGATAGGAAGAAGTCCTACTGCGGTAAGCACGGAGAAGCGTCCGCCTACGTTATCGGGAACAACAAAGGTTTCGTAGCCCGATTCATCGGCAAACTTCTTAAGAGTTCCGCGGCACTTATCGGTAGTAACGAATATTCTCTCCTTTGCCTCTTCCTTGCCATACTTCTTTTCAAGCATTTCACGGAAAACACGGAAGGCAACCGCAGGCTCTGTGGTCGTTCCCGACTTGGAAATAACGTTTATGCAAACGTCCTTACCCTCACAGATCGCAAGAAGCTCGTTCATTGCCTGTGCACTTATATTACATCCCGCAAAATAAATGTCGGGAGTGTCCTTCTTCAAACTGTTATACATAGGAGACTTCAAAAACTCAACAACTGCTCTTGCTCCCAGATATGAGCCGCCTATTCCGATAACTATGAATACGTCGCAGGATTTCTGAATTTTCTTTGCCGCATTTTTAATACGGGCAAACTCCTCCTTGTCATAGTCGTCAGGCAGAGTTATCCAGCCGAGAAAATCATTTCCCTCGCCGTTTCCTGCAAGAAGCTTTGCGTGTGCATCTGCTATCTCGTTTTGCAGAGATGCCAATGCCTCGTCCTTAATGAACGGTTTAATGTACTTATCGTTGATTCCTAATGTCATTCCCAATTACCCCACTATATAAAAACTCAGGATTATATTATATAATATAAATTACGATTTTTTTATAATAAAGTGTGATTTTTTTGTAACAATTTGTGTTATGTGTTAACTTTTTCGTCACAACCTGCCATTACACCTTAACAAAAGGTCATTTTCGCTATTATTCGCAGAAAAATATCCCAAAATCCGACCTGGTCTACACTTTGTGAGGTAAGAATTTTTGAAGTCCCTATTGTCTTTCCCCCGACACTGTACGTCACCGTACCGATCTGTTCTCCTTGCTTGATGGGAGCGATGACCGTTTCCTTCAATTCCACCGTTCGCTCAACCTTTGAAGCATATTTTTTATCAATCACCGCAGAAAATTCGCTCTCCTCTGCCGTGCAAACGCTTGATCTTCCCTTTACGACAGGCACTTGAAAGCTCTGTCTTTCGGAGTTTTTGAACACAGCAAAATTTGAAAAGCCGTAATTGAGAAGTGCTGTTGCGGAGCGTGTTCGCTCATCTCTCCCGGGAGCTCCCATTATTACCGCTATCAAGGTCATTCCGTCACGCTCTGCCGTCGCACTTACGCAAAAGCCCGCCTTTGCGGTCGAGCCTGTTTTCAAGCCCGTCGCTCCCTTGTAAAATCTTATAAGTCTGTTGGTATTTGTAAGACCGAACTCACCGTTTCTTATGGTATCCATCCATATACTGCTGTACTCTGTTATCTTGGGAAATTTGATAAGTTCTCTTGACATTATTGCTATATCCTTGGCAGACGTCACGTGATTTTGTGTGGTGTCGTCAAGTCCGTTTGTGTTTTCGAAGTGGGTGTTTTCCATTCCAAGCTCCGCCGCCCTTTGGTTCATCATTTCAACGAACGCCTCCTCCGTTCCCGCAACGTACTCGGCAAGGGTAACGGCAGCGTCGTTTGCGGAAGCAATTACAACGCTTTTCAAAAGGTCGTCAACCGACATCTGCTCTCCCGGCTCGAGAAATATCTGCGAACCTCCCATAGAACAGGCGTGTTCACTTGCACTTACCGTGTCCGTATAATTTATTTTCTTTTCCTCTATCGCCTCCATAACAAGCAAAAGCGTCATGATTTTGGTCACAGATGCGGGAGGCAAGGCTTGATTTTCGTTATTCGCGTACAGTATCTGCCCCGTCCCCGCCTCCATAAGTATTGCCGAGGTGCATTCAAGGTTAAGCGTAGGAGTGCTTACCTCCTCTGCTCCGCCTCGAAAAGCTCCGCTGAATACAAGCATTACACCGCAAAGAATTAAGCATATCCCCGAAAGTAACCTTTTTCTCGTTCTCTTTTTGATCTTCATATATTGCCTCCAATAAGTATTCAAAACAATATATGCCGATATTTGCGTGGCAATTCTTTATAGTTATGCAATAGGCGAAAGATAAATTTTGATTTAGCATTGCAGACCGTCGAGGATGTCGCCCCCTACCAGCATTGATTGTTCTAACATTGATTGTCGCCGTGGATTTTGTGCGTTTTGCGGGAGGAGCAAGCCCCTCCCCTACCGACAATATATGTTCTAACATAAATCTATCTTTATGGAATTTTTGGGGTGGCGGCACCCAAAAATTAGCGGGAGCAAATCTATAAATGACAGAACAAACCATACCTTACAATTAAGCCACCTTTGTCAGTAAAGTTTTTGGTGCTACCTTTTTTCAAAAAGGTAGCGAAAAATCCTGCGTAAATGTAACTTTCTACGATAAAAAAGACGAAGTCTGAATTGACTTCGTCCTTTTTATTTAAACGTCCCTTCTGCCCTCGATCGCACGTCCGAGAGTTATCTCGTCTGCGTATTCAAGGTCAGAGCCTACGGGGATACCGTAGGCAAGTCTGGTTACCTTTGTTCCCAATGGCTTGAGATATTTGGAGATATACATAGCGGTGACCTCACCGTCCTGTGTAGGATTGGTCGCCACGATGACCTCCTTCACGTCGCCCTCTCCCACTCTGGTTATAAGCTCCTTGATGGTTATCTTATCGGGAGTTATACCGTTGACGGGAGAGATCGCTCCGTGAAGCACGTGATATACGCCCTTGTACTCACGCACCTTTTCGATCGACATAAGTGCCTTTACGTCCTCAACCACGCATATTACCGACGTATCTCTGGACAAGTCGGAACAAACGTAACACACGTCCTTATCCGTAAGGTTTCCGCACACGGGGCACTTATGTATATTTCTTTTTGCATTGAGTATCGCCTCGGCAAACCCTTCGGCGTCCTCCTCCTCCAGCTCAAGCACGGAGAAAGCCATTCTCATAGCAGACTTTCGTCCAACGCCCTGCAATCTTGCAAACTTTTCCGCAAGTATCTGCAAAGCCTCGATGTAGTCCGTCATATCAGAACATTCCCGGGAGTCCAACGCTTCCCGTTATCTTCGCCATCTCTTCGCTGTTGGTGTCCTCAACTCTCTTTATAGCCTCGTTTACTGCCGCTACAAGAATATCTGAAAGCGTTTCAATATCGTCGGGATCAACTATTTCGGGCTTGATGTCAATGGAAAGTATTTCCTTCTTTCCGTTTATCTTTACTCCCACTACTCCGCCACCTGCGGAAATATCGTACTCTCTTGCGTCAAGATCCTCCTGAAGTGCAGCCATATCCTCCTGCATCTTCTGTGCCTGACGTATCATTGCGTTCATATTCTGCGGGCCGCCACCCATTCCCTTCGGTATATTTGCTCTCATTTTTATCTCCTATTTTTTGTTTTTAAATGATAATTCGGCTCATACGGGGATTGCCCTTATGTATTCCGAAGTCTGCTGACTTGTTGCCTGCGGTTGCCGTATAATCTCCGTAAAATCCGCGGAAATTGATATAGCCGTCCTCGTCGGTTACAAGAGTCAGGTCGGTATGCCACTCCTCGTTAAACAGACGCTTAAGCTCAAGTGCAGCGAGCTTAGGTGTCATATCGTTATGGAACAGACCGCCGCGTACGTTGTTCTCGTTAGAGCCGCTTACGGGATTTACCCACGCCATACCGTCTGCGGTGTTCCAGAACTGAACAGTTTCGATCTCGGGCGTTGCAAACCACAGGGTGTACAGCTCTCTGAGAACGTCTGCCTGCAGCTGCTCGTACTCCTCTCCCTCGCCAAAGGTGGGGATACTTACCTCGGTAATCTCCAGGGGCTTACCGAAGCGATTCATTACGTTGATACCCTCCAGATAGAGCTCGGGATCAAACATCTTAACATATTTGGGAAGCTCTTTATCCTGAGGTCCTCTTGAACCGCAGAGAATATGGTTCTGAACACCGATAACGTCAATGGACGCACCCTTCATAAGCATATTTTCAAGCATCATGGAGTATCCGCTCTGGTATCTGAGCTTACCGATATTGGGCAGGTAGCTTGCCTCGTTGATTACCAGCTTTTCGTTGGGGAAATACTTTCTTCCCATCTGCCACATACGCATTCCAACGTCGTGCTTCTTACAAAGTATCGAGCAACCGTCCTCAGGCTTCCAGTCATGGGACAGGAGCATCTCGTTGGTTATCTCAAACTCGCAAAGCTTTCCGATATAACGCTCTGCGATCTCGGCAAAACGCTTCTCGTAGAACTTCCACATGGGCTCTTCCTCCCAAAGAGGCAACCACTTGGGAAGGAACTTATCATAGAACAGGCAGTGCAGCTTTGCCTGAATTCCCTTTTCCTCGCAGTATTCAACACAAAGGTCTGGGGGCGGACGACGATAGATCTTCTTACTGTGCTTGTCAAAACGGGGCTTGTCCTGCTCGGGCTCAAGATCTCCCCAGAAGAAAGGAAGCGTTGCAAGATTGAAATACTCTGCGAACGTGTCACGGTAGAGTTTGTTACGCTTCTCGTCGCCAAACTCGTCAAGCAAAAAGATGTTTGCTCCGTGCTTGAAATCGTGTTCTTTCTGTGTGATGTTCACCGTCAATCCGCTGATAGGATTGCCATCCTTATCGACAAAGCGTAAGGTTCTGTCGCCCTTACGGTATTGTTCGATGTTTTTTGTGCTTCGCTCCTTCAATGCTTGTGAATTAGCATCGAATTTTCCCATACAGGCTTCGCGAAATTCTTCAAGAGTCATAATCGTTCTCCTTTCTATTTTTTATTTTTTTAAATTTCAAAATCATCAAGGTCGCTTATTTCCTCGTCGCCAACCAAAATACCGAACACCACGTCCTCGGGCGTGACCGTGCGTTTCAGCTGGATACAAAGAGCCGCAACTATTCCGTTTTTAGCATTAGACTTCTCAACCATTCCTTTTGCGAAATCATTGGGAAATCTTATATATATTTTACTTGTATCGTCGCAGAAGGCTCTCGCCATTTTAAGGAAAGGCAACACGGACATATCACCCGCCGCCGCTTTTTCCGCAACCTCGTTCCAGCCTCGCATCATTTTAAGCGAGGATTGGGAAGGCTCTTCCGTCTTGGGGGTGGGCGTTGGCTCTGCTTCAGGTGTTTCCTTAACCTCTACACTCTTTTTGCTCTCTTTTTTCTCAGGTTCGACAACCTCTGCCACAGGGGGAACAAACGCACCCGTGGCAACAGCGTTTTCAAGCTTGGATATACGGGAAAGCACCGCGTCAAGCGAGGTGTCAAGCATACTGTCGCTCATTCGCACAAGTGCCATTTCAGCTATCACTCGCTTTGATGCTCCCGCCTTTTGCATCGCGTACAGCGACTCGTCAAGCACCTTGCAATGCCATATCAGGGTCTGCTTTGTAAACAGCGAGCTGACCTTTTTAAGCTGTTCGCTTTCGTGCTCGGTAAGGTCGAGATATTTATCAGCAGATGCGGTGGTCTTCATAACCAGCATATCTCTGTAATAGGACACCAGCTCCTGCCAGAAAACGGTAATGTCCTTTGAGGACGCTACCACCTCGTTCACCGTACTGAATATAGCGTCAAAATTGCCCTTGGCAATAGCCTTGACTATATTCTCGATATTATCTCTTCCGCCCGACCCCAAGGTATCGTTCACGGAAGAAAGGGTTATTTTATTTCTCGTTCCCGCACAAAGCTCCAAAAGACTTATCGCATCTCTCATGCCGCCCTGTGCCATTTTGGCGATAACTCTCAATGCTTCGGTTTCGTACTGTATTCCCTCGTTATCAGAAATGTAAGAAAGTCTATCCACAAGCACCTGAGTAGATATTCTGCGAAAATCAAATCGCTGACAGCGTGAAATGATGGTAGCAGGAAGTTTATGCAGCTCGGTGGTCGCAAGTATAAACACAACGTGAGCGGGCGGCTCTTCAAGGGTCTTCAGCAATGCGTTAAACGCACTGGGGCTGAGCATATGAACCTCGTCCACGATATATACTCTGTATTTGAGTGCCGAGGGCATATACGCCACCTCGTCGCGAATATCTCTGATGTTGTCAACTCCGTTATTCGACGCCGCGTCCATTTCAAGCACGTCCGTCGCCGAGCCGTTGTCTATGGACAAGCAAGAGGGACAGCAGTTGCACGGACTTCCGTCCACGGGGGATTCACAGTTTACCGCCTTTGCAAGTATCTTTGCACAGGTGGTCTTTCCCGTTCCTCTTGAGCCGCAAAACAGATATGCGTGAGAAAATTTGTTATTCTCCGTTTCGTATTTGAGGATAGAGGTAATATGTTCCTGACCGCATACGTCACCAAAGGTCTGCGGACGCCATTTCCTGTAAAGTGCCTGATGCATACTACTCTCCCTTCAAATCAAAAAATAAGGCTGTAAAATAAGACCATACACCTTAAAATCGAGCGTTGTATCCACGCGAACTTCGTACCTACTGCTCAAAACAGGCAACCCTACGGCACATCAAGTAAACCGCTTAATGCTGCTTGGTTCCCCACCTGACATGGTTCACAGCCCTTGATTGCGTAAGACCCATTTATCAACACAGCAGACACGACTCAGCCGCTTCAACTTAGCCCTCAAAAAAGGAATACACCCCTGCTGTAGCGGATTTCAGGTACAGGGCTCCGCTAATTCCCCGGCTTGTATGGCCTTATTTTACAGCCTGCAAATCCGATTTTTTCTCATCGGATATAGCACTCGTTTATTATAACAGATTTCTTCCCATTTTTCAAGTGTTTTTTGAAATTTACAAAAAATAATACAAGTTCCTATTAACATAGTGGAACTCCCCGTATGGCGACGTGGGGGCGTGGCGGGAGGATAATATCCTCCCCTACCGACAATGTGTGTGCGAACATAGATTGTTGCCGTGCGGACGAACAGAGTTCGCCCCTACGGTGGAGCGATATTATTTTGTCGTAGGGGCGTTCTGTGAACGCCCGTTTTTTGCGGAATTGTTTTTTATGCCTTCCTCCGAGAGGAAGGTGGCACGAGCGAAGCGAGTGACGGAAGGAGAGTGCGAGAGAATGAGAGTTGATGTTATTTTATTGTTACGCATTCTCCCTCAGTTTCGCATTCGCTCAACAGCTCCCTCCCGGAGGGAGCCTCTTGTTTGTGCGAACATAGATTGTTGCCGTAGGTTTGTGCGTTGCGGGCGAACACAGTTCGCCCCTACGGTGGAACAATATTATTTTCTCGTAGGGGCGTTCTGTGAACGCCCGTTTTTTACGCAAATGTAACATAGTGGAATTTTTGGGGTAGTGGCCCCCAAAAATTAGCGGGAGCAAATCTAAAAATGACAGCACAGACTATATCTTTAAGTTAAGTCCCTTTCGTCCGTAAAGTTTTTGGTGCTACCTTTTTTCAAAAAGGTAGCGAAAAATCAGGCGTAAAACTAACTTCCCCACACAAAACAGAAAAAGGGGTAAGTCAAGCGACTAACCCCTTTTGTCTTTGTTCAAGAGTTAAAATTCAATGCGGCAACGGACTATTATTCTCAGGATATTCCTCGGCGTTCACCGGGGAGTCGTCCCTTCCTCTTCCCCACTTCCCAGCCTGTGTCGAATCAAGATAAGGCTGCTTTTGTGAGGTCTTGAAAATATTGTCGCATCTGAATTCATTCTCAACGTGAAATTCAAGGTCGTAATTTCGTTTGCTCTTTTTATCCCGCATAAAACTCCTATCACTAAAACCGTATATCACAAAATGACGGAACAGATATACCGTGCAGACGGAGTCGGAAGCAACGACAAACAATTTAAACCTATTTTCCGTGGTTGCTTTCGCCTCCACATTTAAAAGTATGCTCCAAAGGCAGAACGATATTCAAAATATTTTTGTTATTTTATTCCAGCATATATTTGGTATCCACTGCCTCGTATATCTCCGTCGCCGCCTTTACAAGCATTGCCACAAAGAATACTGTACATACTGTATTGAGCAATATCACGATGCTGTTATATCTTACGAACAACGCGTAGCAAACGTCGGATACGGCGTATACGACCGTTGCAACCGACAGCAGCTTCAACTGCTTTTTCAGCTCGTTTCGGGTGGTCTCCGCCATTCGGCTTTGCATCTCTGCATTTGCCGTTTTCTCCGACAGAACGTATCCCGTGTGACTTTCAATTACCCTTTCAAAAGCTTTAATGACCACACTGTATACAAGCACGAAGGCAACCGCACTTACAACGCAGGCTATGACCATATATCTGTACGCCCACATCGCCTCCACATCTCTCAAAATCGCTCCGTAGCTATGATTTTTAAAAAACAGAAATTCGAGGGCAGAGGTTATTGCACTTAGTACAAAATACACCGACGAAAGAACTAACCCCAAGCCCTTGTTTATCTTCGTCTTCTTTGCTATCACCGTAAAGAAAACAAATATAAGTGCCGCACTGATAAAATCGGGGAAAAGATTAACTCGCTCTATTCTGAAGTCAAAGCTAAGCACGGCGGCGGTTATCAGCACCGCTATTGCCACCGACACGTTTCTTTTTACGAATATTCCCTTTTTTGTCAGCACTCTTTCAGCGTAGGTTTGCTCAAGTGCTTTACAAAATTCGGTGTCCTTTCTTATACGGTTGAAATACAGGGTGATTCTTACAAACCATATTATACCGAGTATCAGCGTGGGTATAAATACGAGCAATCTCATTACGCCTATGTACTGATACAGATTAGTCATTCCGCTGTTTTCATAGTATTCCGTTGACGTAACGTCGGAAAGCTCGGGCAGGAAGGACATTACCGACTTGAAAATTACGAAGAACAAGGTATATCTTCGCATCTTGTCGGTGTAATTTTTCTTTCCGTTTCGCCTTGCACCAAGTATTGCCGTGTTTTCGTGGAAATATCCCAGTCCCGTAAGTCCTTTAAACAGATTTACGTACGCGGGTAATAAGAACATTATCTCCAATGCTCCGAACACGAACGACCACAGCATAAGCGACGAATTGTACTCTTTTGACACCGAAAGTCCGAACACCCACATATACGCAAGAACCTTTCCCGCGTCAATGAATATCATTCGTTTAAAGGAGTTCAATGCGTCGGAAATATATTCGTTCATATCTCCCAGCGGTGTCAGAGCAAGACAAAGTATTATGTAACCTATAAAATCGGGCAGAACGTCTACTATGTTTATATTCGGATTAAACATAAAGACGAAGGAAGCACCGATAGCAAAAAGATTTATATTTCTTTTAGTCTTCATTATTTGCCTCTCCTTCCTCTGCGGTTTTGCCGCTTCTCCATTTTTTCTTGTCTGTATTGAGCTGTTTCCTCAGCCGCCTTTTTTTCCTTGGCGTCAAATTCCTCACGCATCTTATTTACAAATTCGAATTTTGACGGCTTTCGTGCCATATCCACGTCATCCTCGTCGCAGATACGGGCGTAGCAGGAATAAATAAGCACAAGGTTAAGAATTATCCACGCAAAGTAAAGCAACAGAGCGGGCAGACCGAACAGCTTCGCGTAAGATTCCGCAAAGGAAACGGGCAAATACGCAATTATATTCATCACGAAATAAAGGACTACGAATATCGCATTTCTCACCGCGTTGACCGCTATTCTGAAAACCCCCGTTTCAATGGCTATCGCACGTATTGCGTAAAGCATAAAGCCGTTGAATATAAGCGAAGAGCAAAGCTCGATTATGGCGAATGCCTTATCAAGCGACTGGGGAAATATCTCCGTTTGTATATACATCTCTTTGTATAGAAAATCGAATACGTCAGACGCCGCAAACAAGAGCGAAACCGCCCAAATAAAGGCAGTCGCTATTTGAAAATACGCAAACGCTCCGTTATATCTTTTGAGCTTTCCCGCCGCAAATATAATTATTCCGTAGCCAATAAGACGGATAAACGTTCCCGCTATATTTATTGACATCAGCGTGGCAACGAAGTACCCGATAAACAACCAACCAAATCCCATTATTTACCTCAAATCCAAGCCGTGCCGAGGCACGGCTTGAATATCTTATTTAATTCTGTCCGTTTGCGGGAGAACCGCAGCACTTTTTGTATTTCTTACCCGATCCGCAGGGACAAAGGTCGTTTCTGCCTATGCTCTCCGATGCCTTTTTTACCACGGTCACCTTTTTCTGGACCTTATTTCCGCCGTCGTCAAAGCCCTCTGCAAGAGGCTTTGCAAGTTGAACTCTCTTCACCTCTTGGGTCTTTATCGTAACGGAAAGTATCATTCTGGACGTGCGTTCTCTTATATCCGCAACCATTGCGTCAAACATATCCGCACCCTGAAGTCTATACTCGTTGACGGGATCTCTCTGTGCGTAGGACTGAAGTCTTATGGTATCCTTCAGGTCGTCCATTGTATCGATATGCTCCATCCAGTTGCGGTCAACGTTCTGCAAAAGAACTGCTCTCTCTATCTCTCTGAAGCGTTCCTCGCCAACCAAAGCTTCTTTTTCCTCATAAAGAGCCATAGCTCTGTCGGCAAGAAGGTCGAAAACATCGTCCTTTTTGAGCTTTTTAAGCTCCGACTCGCTATAATCGAAGTCCTCTGGGGTGGTCAGCACTCCCTTATAAGCCTCACGCAATCCTGCAAAATCCCAATGCTCCGCTTCTTCTCCCTGAAGATAGGTGTCCACGTTCTCTCCAACGGTGGCAAGTATCATCTTCTTAACGGTTTCGCTTATATCCTCGCCGTTAAGAACGTCCTGTCTTTGCTTGTAGATGATGTTTCTCTGCTGATTCATAACGTCGTCGTAGGTAAGCACGTACTTACGGCGTTTGAAGTTCTGATCCTCTATCTTCTTTTGTGCCGATTCTATCGTACCCGAAAGTATCTTTGCGTCAATAGGCATATCCTCGGGAAGTCCCAGTCTGTCAACTATCGCGGCAATTCTGTCCGAGCCGAACAAACGCATAAGGTCGTCCTCAAGGGAGAGGAAAAATCTTGACTCTCCGGGGTCGCCCTGACGTCCCGAGCGTCCTCTGAGCTGGTTGTCTATACGTCTTGACTCGTGTCGCTCCGTACCGAGTATGAACAGACCTCCCGCCTCTCTTACCTTTTCAGCCTCGGGAGCGATCTGCTGCTTGAACTTATCGTAAAGCTCACGGAATATCTCTCTTGCCTTGATTATTTCCTCGTTGTCGATCTCCGCAGTTCCCGTCGCCATAGCGATAAGCTCCTCGTCGATCTCCATCTTACGCATTTCATTCTTCGCCATATGCTCGGGATTTCCGCCAAGCATAATGTCCGTTCCACGTCCTGCCATATTGGTGGAAATGGTTACTGCTCCAAGCTTACCTGCCTGAGCGACTATCTCCGCCTCTCGATCGTGATACTTTGCGTTGAGGACGGTGTGCTTTATTCCCTCTCTCTTAAGTCTGCGGGAAAGCTCCTCGGACTTATCGATGGAAACAGTACCCACAAGCACGGGCTGTCCCTTTTCGTGGCACTCGATTATCTGTTTCACCACCGCGTCGTACTTTCCGCTGACCGTTCTATACACAACGTCGGAGCGGTCGTTTCTTATCATCGGCTTGTTGGTGGGTATCTCGACAACGTCAAGTCCGTATATTTCGCGGAACTCCTCCTCCTCGGTGAGTGCCGTACCCGTCATACCCGACAGCTTTGTGTACATTCTGAAATAGTTCTGGAAGGTGATGGTTGCAAGTGTCTTGTTTTCCTTCTCTATCTTTACGCCTTCCTTCGCCTCTATCGCCTGATGAAGTCCGTTTGAGTATCTTCTTCCCGGCATAAGACGTCCCGTAAAGGTATCGACTATCATAACGCCCTGATCGTTTACCACGTAGTCCACGTCACGCTTCATAATTCCGTGAGCACGGATAGCCTGATTGATATGGTGTGCGATCTCGGAGTTCTCGGGGTCAGAGAGATTACCTATCTCAAAGAACTTCTCCGCCTTTTCCGCTCCGCTTGGGGTGAGTATTGCGTTGTTTGCCTTTTCGTCAACGATATAATCAGCCTCAATATCGTCGTAGCTCTCCTTGGTGTCCATTTCCTTTATTACGAACTTACGGAGCTTTCTTGCAAATGCGTCCGCACGGTCGTACATATCGGTAGACTTCTCACCCGCACCCGAAATGATAAGGGGAGTTCTTGCCTCGTCTATCAGTATGGAGTCCACCTCGTCAACGATAGCAAAGTTGTGTCCTCTCTGCACCATATTGTCCTTGTATACCACCATATTGTCGCGGAGGTAATCAAAGCCGAACTCGTTGTTCGTTCCGTAGGTAATATCGGAAAGGTACGCCTGCTTCTTCTCATCGGGCGTAAGTCCGTGAACCACAAGTCCCGTGCTGAGTCCCATAAATTCGTACACACGTCCCATCTCCTCGCTGTCACGACGTGCAAGATAATCGTTTACCGTTACAACGTGAACACCCTTTCCGCTGAGTGCGTTGAGGTATGCGGGCATAGTCGCCACCAGCGTCTTACCCTCACCCGTTTTCATCTCGGCTATTCTTCCCTGATGGAGTATGATACCGCCTATTATCTGTACGCGGAAGGGACGCTTGCCGAGTATTCGGTCGTCTGCCTCGCGTATTGCCGCAAATGCGTCTGCCATAATATCGTCAAGTGTTTCGCCCTCTGCAAGTCTTTTCTTTAACACCTCGGTCGTTCCCGAAAGCTCCTCGTTACTCATCTGTGCATATTTGGGAGCGAGCGATTCTATATAGTCAACAAATTTTTCAAGCTTCTTCAGTTGTCTGTCGCTGTACGTTCCAAAAATTTTATTTACAAGTCCCATTACGACCTCCACATAAATATTCATTTTATTATACAACATTTTAAGGATTTTTTCAAGTGCTATACACTATATCTTACCCCTTCTTTTGTAAACTTTTTTCTAATCCCTTGCAAAACGGTGCAAAAAATAATATAATATACTCATTAAGTGCGAAAAAGGTGAATTTATGTACAAGATAAATATAGTTTTACACCAGCCCGAAATACCCCAGAACACGGGTAATATTGCGAGAACCTGTGCCGCTACGGGGGCGTCGTTGCACATTATACGTCCTATGGGCTTTGAGATAGACGACCGCAAGCTCAAGCGTGCGGGACTTGACTATTGGGACAAGCTGGATATTACCTATTACGAAAGCTACGAGGATTTTCTCGAAAAGCGTCCCGAGGCAAGAAAAAACACCTATTATTTCTCCACCAAAGCTCCCAGGAGCTATACCGAGGTTGACTATCCCGACGACGTATATATTATGTTCGGCAAGGAAACAAAGGGGCTTCCCGAGGATATTCTGTATCAGAACCGAGATACCTGCGTGAGAATTCCTATGAGGGATACCATTCGCTCTCTCAATCTTTCCAATTCGGTGGCTATTGCCGTATATGAAATAATTCGTCAGAAGGGCTTTGACGGGCTGTGTCCTCAGGGTCGCTTGACGACTATGGAGTGGTAATATGGAAAAACGTGTTACGGTGGCTATGAGCGGCGGCGTTGACAGTGCCGTTGCCGCACTTTTGGTCAAGCAACAGGGATTTGAGGTAAGCGGTATCACTATGAAGGTGTGGTCGGATACGGGGCGTGTGGCTGACGGCGACCTCTCTCCCGACAAAAACTGCATCGATGCTAAATGTATTGCCGATACTCTGGGAATTCCCCACCATATCGTGGAATACGGCGACCAATTTTATTCCCGTGTGGTAGGCAGATTTCTTGAAGATTACGTAAACGGTCGAACCCCCAACCCTTGTGTGGAGTGCAACAAGCACATAAAATTCGGCACGTTGTACCGTTCGGCTATGTCGCTTGGAAGCGACGCTCTTGCAACGGGGCATTATGCCAGAATTTGTACCGATATAAACGGAAACGCTCTTCTCAAAACCGCTACCGACAAAGCCAAAGACCAATCCTATTTTCTGTGGGCGGTGGACAAGAATATTCTAAAGAATATTATCTTCCCTCTCGGTGAGTACACCAAGCCGCAAATAAGAGAGATTGCCGCGGCTAACGGATTTTCAAATGCTCACCGCTCGGACAGTCAGGACATCTGCTTTATCGAGAACGGCGAATATGCCACGTTCATAAAGGAACAGCTTGGGCGGAATTTTGCATCTGGGGATTTTACCGATATTGACGGAAAGGCTATCGGCAGACATTCGGGAATTATAAATTACACTATCGGTCAGCGAAAGGGGCTTGGCGTTGCATTTGGTGTGCCTATGTTCGTTGGCGGCAAGGACGCGTCATCAAACACCGTTATGCTCTGCACCGACGCACAGTTGTACAAGGACAGTCTGAGTGCAACTGATATAAACATTTTGGTTGACGAGGATTTTTCAGCCCCCGTCAGACTTCAGGCAAAGATAAGGTACAGACACGCTCCCGCCACGGCTACGGTGTTACGCACCGACGAGAACACTCTGTCCGTGAAATTTGACCTTCCCCAAAGGGCTATCGCATCGGGGCAGTCGGTGGTGTTCTACGACGGTGAAACGGTCATAGGCGGAGGAATAATAAAATAAAGAAAAAAGCAAGAATAAAAGG
>JAZOUQ010000037.1:0-2395 GCA_045658185.1 Eubacteriales bacterium | reverse complement strand
ACGGTTATTCTCACGATGTCACACCCTGCCATCTCAAGTGCCTTTATCTGTCGGAGTGTTGCTTCCTTGTCGTGGGTGTCCGTATTGGTCATTGACTGTATCGCTATGGGGGCGTTTCCTCCCACGCGTACGTTTCCTATTTTTACTTCTCTCGTTTTTCTTCTTATCTCGTTATATTTCATAATCCGTCAAAAAATCAAATTCAATATGTCTTTAAAGCAAACCACTATCATCAATGCAAAGAGCATTATTATTCCCACGAAGTTAACGTAGGACTCTATTCTTCTGTCAATAGGCTTTCTCATTATCCCCTCAACGGCAAGGAATACGAAGCGTCCTCCGTCAAGTGCGGGAAAGGGTATCAGATTGAACACGCCTAAGTTTATGGTCAGCAGTGCCACTATATAAAGGAAGTTCATAAAACCGTACTTTGACGCTTCCTGCACCACGCCAACCACGCCCACAGGCCCTGAAACCGTTTCCATTCCAAACCGTCCCGTAATCAGTCCCTTTACCGAGTCAAGCACCATTTTTACCGTTGACAGCGACCGATACCAAGAATGTTTTATAAGACTTCCGAAGCTGACCTCCTCACGGTACGGCACGAAATCTATATCTCCAAAGGTCGCCCCGCTTTCGTCAAAGGTAAAGAACTCCACGTCCTCCACTACTATCTTCTCGCCGTTTCTTCTGACCGTTATGTCAATAGGCTCGTAGCCTTTATTCATTATTTCATAAGCCAACTCGTTCCACGTATGGACTCTCGCGTTTCCCACCTTGAGTATCTCGTCGTCCACCATCAGCCTCTCGCTTGATATGGCGTTATCGGCAAATCTTTCTATTGTGGTGGAGTAAAGATTTTTGGTTGCGAACACTATGACCATCATTATAATGAAGCCCAAGAGCAGA
The DNA here is from genome assembly GCA_045658185.1 of Eubacteriales bacterium. Taxonomy (GTDB): domain Bacteria; phylum Bacillota; class Clostridia; order Oscillospirales; family CAG-272; genus HGM12713. Next base: position 1,486 of record JAZOUQ010000037.1, on the reverse strand, counting down.
TTCATTGCCGCACCTGCCACCGTGATAAGCATTCGCCTGGGGACGCTCTTATTACAAAACGCTCCCTCGTCGTCCGCGGGTAGGTTCTCGTCAAGTCCGTCCTCGTTCTCCATACTTACAAAGCCGCCTATGGGCAAAAGTCTGAGTGCGTACCTCGTGCCGTGCTTTTTGGAATCCCACGAGGCTATCTTGGGGCCCATTCCTATGGCAAACTCCTTGACGGTCACACCGCAAAGCCGTGCCGTCAGAAAATGCCCCAGCTCGTGTATGAATATAAGAACGCCGAATACCAGCAACATTATTAAAAAGTAACCGAAAAATGCCATATTCCCTCTCCAATCAAAATTTATAACGTTGCCGTCCTTGTCAATTTACAGTCCAAATACCCGAGCCGCTCTTCTCCGAGCCTCCCTGTCTGCCTCTATTATTCCCTCAAGGGTGTGAATGTCCTTTGCGTTCTGCATTTCGTCAACCACCCTGCAAACGCCCTCTGTGATAGCGTAAAATCCGATCTTATCCTTGAGAAATTCCGCTACCGCCACCTCGTTTGCCGCATTCAGCACGGCGGGTAAAGCACCGCCCTTGCCGATACAGTCAACTGCGTACCGCAGCAAGGCAAAGGTTTCGGTATCGGGTTCGGCAAAGGTCAGCCTTGCCGTACTGAACAAATCAAGCTCCTCGATCACCGCCTCGTGTCTTTCGGGATAGGTGACTGCGTACTGGGCACACAGCCTCATATCGGGTACGGACATCTGTGCAATTACGCTGTTATCAATATATTCAACCATTGAATGTATTATACTCTCGCGGTGTACCACCACCTTTACGCGGTCTGCGGGAACTCCGAAAAGATGCACCGCCTCTATGACCTCAAAGCCCTTATTCATAAGGGTTGCCGAGTCAACGGTTATCTTCGCACCCATCTTCCACGTTGGGTGGGCGAGTGCCTGCTCTGCCGTAATGTCCCTCAAGTCCTCCGCCTTCTTGCCGAAGAACGGTCCGCCCGAGGCGGTGAGCAGTATTCTTTTTATCTCGTTTTGTCTACCCGATTTCAGGCATTGGAATATAGCACAATGCTCACTGTCAACGGGAAGTATCTCCACGCCCTTTGCTCTCGCGGCAGCCATAACTATCTCTCCCGCAACTACAAGGGATTCCTTATTCGCAAGTGCCAGACGGCTACCCGAGTCGATAACGGCAAGGGTGGGTAGGAGTCCCGCCTCTCCGATAATGGAATTGAGGACGGTATCTCTCTTCTCCGCCCCGATCATCTCGCATATTCCCGACTCGCCCGAGTATATCCTGACGTTCATATCGGCAAGTCGGATCTTCAGTTCCTTTGCCGCATTCTCGTCTGCCATCGCTACCGAGGAAACACCGAATTTTCTCGCCTGCTCCTCTACTCTTTTATAATTTTTATTGGCACTTACGGCACTGACGTGCATTGAAAATTTTTCAGCCACGTCAAGTGCCTGTTCTCCGACAG
>JAZOUQ010000036.1:0-9679 GCA_045658185.1 Eubacteriales bacterium | reverse complement strand
TTGTCAACGGAAACACAAGGTGATATAATAACGGCGGAATATGTTTCGGCTGCCAATCCGATTTCGGATAGAAAGGAGCAAAATGCAGAAGAAAACAGCAGCCAAACAGAATGAAACCATTATAGGCATTACCGCGCTATATTGCCGTCTGTCCCGTGATGACGGTGCAGAAGGCGAGAGTAACTCGATAGCCAATCAGAAAAAGCTTCTCGCGAAGTATGCAAAGGAACACGGATTCACCAACACCAAATTCTATGTGGACGATGGATACACGGGAACAAACTTCAACCGCCCCGGCTTTCAGCAGATGCTTGAGGATATGGAAATGGGATATATCTCAACGGTCATTGTTAAGGACTCATCTCGTTTTGGAAGAAACTACCTTGAGGTTGGTCAGTACACAGACTATTATTTTCCCGAGCATAATATCCGATTTATCGCTATTAACGATTGTATTGATAGTGACAATGGCGAAGATGATTTCAGCGCGTTTCGTAACGTAATGAATGAGATGTACGCGAAAGACATTAGCCGCAAGGTCAGAAGTTCTCACCGCCTCAGAGGTAATGCGGGCGAACCCTTAGCACCACCGCCGTATGGATACGTGAAAGATCCTGAGAACAAAAAGAAGTGGATTATCGATCCCGATGCAGCAGAGATTGTGCGAAGGATATTCCGCCTTTGTATTGAGGGAAACGGAAACGAAACCATTGCAAGAATACTTCAAGACGATAAGGTTCTTGTACCGCAAGCCTATTGGCAGAGCAAGGGTATGAGCAGAGGCGGCAAGAAAACGCAACCAAACCCGTATAAGTGGTGTAAGACCACAATAGCCAAGATGCTTGAACAGCAGGAGTATTGCGGAGACATTATCAACTTCAAGAGCTATTCCAAATCCTTCCGTAACAAAACCCGCGTTGAAAATCCCAAGGAGAATTGGGCAATCTTCAAGGACGTACACGAACCTATCATTGACCGCGAGACTTGGGAAAGAGTTCAAGTGCTAACCAAGAATTCTAAACGTCGCAAACCCAAGAATGAGAATGTAAAGAAAAGCATTTTCACCAATCTTTTGTATTGCGGAGATTGTGGACACAAGCTTTGGTTTAACATCAATAAGCAGAATCCGAGCATCCGCTTTTACAGTTGCTCAAACTATAAAGGGCTTCGCGGCACCTGCGAGTCAACTCATTACGTCAGAGAGGATTCTTTGGAGCAAGTCGTAAAAATGGAACTGTTCAAACTCGCCACCTACCTTGACCACGACGAAACCGCATTTGCGGAGCTTTTAGAACACAAGACCAACAAGGATGCTTTGGCAGAACGAAAGGCGGCAGAGAGCGCCTTGGCGGTGGCTACAGCGCGAAGCCAAGAGCTTCTCCGGCTCTATGAAAGAGTGTACGAGGACAACGTAAACGGCAAGGTCACGGACGATTGGTTTATGCGGCTATCTCACAAATACGAAGTTGAGCAAGAAGAACTCAAGAAGCAGATGTTTGATTTTAAAAACAAGATTGAACGCCTTGACACCGCACAGAACTCGTCGGGCAGTTTTATCAGAGCAATTCGAAAGTTTATGACGATGCAAACGCTGACACCCATTGTCCTTCAAGAACTGATCGACAAAATCGAGGTTTTTCCGATTGAGGGAACAGGCAAGAAAAGAACGCAACGGCTCGTCATCTACTACCGCTTTGTCGGTTGTATCGACCTACCGAGTATCGTCCCGAAGCACACCTACAAGCTCGACTCACGGCAGGGAGTGGCTATTGAATATCTTCCAAGCGCAGTATAACCACAAAATAAAAATGAGCAGACAAATCTGCTCCTAAACAACTAAATATTAAGTAAATACAGGCGAAAAAATATCGAGTGTTCCTAACATCAGTTATGAACACTCGATATGGTCGGAATGACAGGATTTGAACCTGCGACATCCTGGTCCCAAACCAGGCGCGCTACCAACTGCGCTACATCCCGATAAATTATTAAATTTGTTCTTGCAGTTGTCCGCTACGCTTCCTGTTGTAACATCGCCTCTGCCTTCGCTTGTTTCACAAGCTTGTCAATCGCCGTGTTACTGCCACTCCTTTTTGCTCCCTTATTCCGCCACCGGCGGCGGTCGCAAACGTCCCCACTGCGCTACATCCCGATAAATATTAAGTTTTTGAGAAGCAGTTGTCCGCTACTGAACTGCATCCCGATGTTTTTCTCAACGGTCTTTATTATATCAAAAATACTTTTAAAAGTCAAGTCCTTTTTCAAATAAAACAGCAAGGACTGTCCTCGTTTGAGGACAGTCCTTTTGAACTTATACGTTAAACATCAGATCTCCGTAAGTGGGCAACGGCCAATATTCGGAAGCCGTCAAGGGCTCCATAGCATCTACCGTTTCTCTCAATGCCTTCATTGCGGGGAGTACGTTGTTGCAGTACTTCTCTGCTCTCTCCACTGCATCTGCCGTTTTAGCCGCATCCATCTCCGCATTCTTAAGTGCGTTAAGCTCACGGTATGCCTTAGAGTTAAGAGCTGACAGCTTGGATATTATATCCTTCTCCACGGAAACGTCTACGTCAGGCATAAAGGAAAGCTTCGCTCCTGCCGTATCCGCAACCTCTGCTACGTATGCGTTAACTGCGGGGATAATATCCTTCATTGCCATTTCTATCATAGTGAGTGCCTCGATATTTACTATCTTAGCATAATTCTCGAAGTATATCTCCTCTCGAGAATTTATCTCTATCTCACTCATTACCCCGTGCTCGGTAAACAACTTAACGTTCTTGGGGGCATTGAAGCATTTATACGCATCAATGGAGGTCTTGAGATTGAGAAGTCCTCTCTCCTCTGCCTCACGCTCCCATTCGCTGGAGTAACCGTTTCCGTCAAAGAGTATTCTCTTATGAGCAGTAAAGGTATCCTTCAGGAGCTTTGATACAGCCGCATCAAAGTCCTCTGCCGCCTCAAGCACGTCAGCAAACTGTCTGAAGCTTTCCGCAACCGCCGTATTAAGCACGATATTGGGCATAGCGATATTCTGCGACGAGCCCAGCATACGGAATTCAAACTTATTTCCCGTAAATGCAAAGGGCGAGGTTCTGTTTCTATCGGTGGTATCCTTACGGAAGGTAGGAACGGTAGGAACTCCAAGGTCCATAATTCCCGCCTTTGTCGCCTTATACGTCTTTCCGTCAATGATAGAGTTGATTATATCCTCCATCTCCTCACCCACGAATATGGAAACTATTGCAGGGGGGGCTTCATTTGAACCAAGACGGTGATCGTTACCCGCATATGCAACGGAAATTCTCATAAGATCCTGATAGTCGTCAACCGCCTTAACGATAGCCGCCAAGGTCAAAAGGAATTTTACGTTCTCGGCAGGGGTTTTACCCGGATCAAGCAAATTCTTGCCGCCGTCTGTGGATATAGACCAGTTGTTATGCTTACCCGAGCCGTTTACACCTGCGTAAGGCTTTTCGTGGAGCAGACAAACAAGACCGTGCTTTTCAGCGATCTTCTTCATATATTCCATTGTAAGCAGATTATGGTCTACCGCCATATTGGTGGTTTCATATATGGGAGCAAGCTCGTGCTGTGCGGGAGCCGCCTCGTTGTGCTTTGTCTTGGAGTTGATACCCAGCTTCCAAAGCTCCTCGTCAAGGTCAGCCATATACGCACTTATTCTTGTTTTCAAAGGACCGAAGTAGTGATCCTCAAGCTCCTGTCCCTTGGGGGCGGGAGCACCGAAAAGCGTTCTTCCCGTATATATAAGGTCTTTTCTCTTATCGTAGATTTCCTTATCGATAATAAAGTATTCCTGCTCTGCACCCACCGTATTATTAAGACGCTTACTGGTAGTATCTCCGAAAAGTCTGAGGATACGCAAGCCCTGTGTGCTTATAGCGTCCATTGAACGCAGCAAGGGGGTTTTCGTATCGAGAGCCTCTCCCGTATAAGAGCAGAACGCGGTAGGTATGTAGAGCGTTCCGTCCTTTACAAAGGCATAGGAAGCAGGATCCCACGCAGTATATCCTCTTGCCTCAAAGGTAGCTCTAAGACCGCCCGACGGGAAAGAGGACGCGTCAGACTCGCCCTTAATAAGCTCTTTTCCCGAGAACTCCATAACGATCTTACAGCTTCCCACAGGGGAAATGAAGGAGTCGTGCTTCTCAGCGGTCACACCCGTAAGAGGCTGGAACCAGTGAGTATAGTGGGTCGCTCCCTTCTCTATTGCCCAGTCCTTCATTGCGTTGGCAACAACGTCGGCAATAGACGCATCTATGGTTCTTCCCGTTGCTATGGTTTTGGTAAGAGATTTGTAGACCTCCTTGGGAAGTCTTTCTCTCATTACCTCGTCGTTAAACACCATACAACCGAATATAGCAGGAATATTTTTGGTCATAAACACCTCGTGAACTTTAAAATAGTTTACACTTTAATAATCTTTTAACGCTGAACTCTACCAGAGCCATCTCCTCCGGCAAGCTTTTCAACCTCGGATACGGAAACGCGGTTGTAGTCACCCTCAACGCTGTGCTTGAGTGCAGACGCCGCAACAGCAAACTCAATAGCCTGCTGAGTGGTCTTTCCGTTAAGAAGTGCGTAAATAAGACCGCCTCCAAAAGAGTCACCGCCGCCTACACGGTCAACTATGTGAAGGTGATAGGACTTGGAGAAACAGTAATTTTCGCCGTCGAACAGCATTCCCGCCCAGTCGTTATCACTTGCGGAAATAGACGTACGAAGGGTAATAGCTACCTTTTCAAAGCCGAATTTGTCAGCCAACTGCTTAGCTACGGACTTGTATCCGTCGTGGTTGAGCTTACCGCCGTAAATATCCGTTCCCTCTGCTTCAATACCGAATACGTCCTTTGCGTCCTCCTCGTTGGAGATACAAACGTCAACGTACTGACAAAGCTCGGTCATAGCCGCTCTTGCCTCATCTCTTGTCCAAAGCTTACCGCGGTAATTAAGGTCGCAGGATATCTTCACACCCTTTTTCTTTGCCGCAACGCAAGCCTGCTTGCATATCTCGACCATATTGCCACCGAGTGCGGGAGTAATTCCCGTAAAGTGGAACCAATCAGCACCCTCAAATATGGAATCCCAATCGAAATCCTCAGGCTTTGCCTCAGCTATTGCCGAATGAGCACGGTCATAGATGCACACAGAACCACGCTGTGACGCACCCTTTTCAAGGTAATATATACCCACTCTGTCACCGCCGCGTACTACTTTTGACGTGTCAACGCCAAAATAACGGAGAGAGTCCACAGCCGCCTGACCGATAGCGTGTTTGGGCAGCTTGGTAACGTACGTACTGTCAAGTCCGTAATTTGCAAGGGATACGGCAACGTTAGCCTCTCCGCCACCAAAGGTAGCCTGCATCTGATCGTTCTGGAAAAATCTGTAATAGCCGTTAGGGGCAAGTCTGAGCATAAGCTCACCAAATGTTACAACCTTCATAATATCTTCTCCTTTAATCACTTAACGTTGACAAGTGCCACTGCACTTGCTGTTTTTTCTTTGATTTCTGCGGGTGTTCCCTTCATCATCCAGCTTCCGCCACAAGCAACTATCTTGTCAAATGCAAGGTACTCGAGAACGTTCTGCTCGGAAATACCGCCCGTAGGCATAAACTTCATTGCGGGGAATGCCGCACTCAAAGCCTTGATAGTAGCAAGACCTCCGAAGTTGGAGCAAGGGAAGAATTTTACTATTTCAAGTCCGTAGGATATTGCGGTAATTATCTCGGTAGGAGTTACGCATCCGGGGAGATAAAGAACCCCTCTTTCGCGGCAGACCTCTGCCACCTCTGCGGCAAAGCCGGGACCTACGATGAATTTCGCACCGCAGTCTATTGCCTTGTTGCACTGCTCCGCGTTTATAACCGTACCCGCACCGATAAGCATTTCGGGGAATTTCTCGCAGCCAAGCTTTATAGCATCGGCAGCACAAGCAGTACGGAAGGTTATCTCAGCAACGGGAAGTCCTCCATCGCAAAGTGCCTTCAGCGTAGGCTCTGCGTCTTCAATGTTTTTGATCACCACAACGGGAACGATCTTCAAATCCTGAATTTTTTCTGTGATATTCATATTTTCCTCCAAAAAGATTTAATATTCATATTATATCACTTGCCAATTTGCAACGGAATTGTATTTCAAGTCATAACACATTGTATTTTAACGCATCATTCCTCGATCATAGGTATCTTCATTATAGATTTCAATTCTTCCTTATCAAGGAAAGGTGCAAGATCCTCAAGGGGAGGACTTACCAGCGTTCCGTCCTCAAGTCTTTTGGTTGCACTCTTAGGTTCGAAGAACTGAGTGGGATCTACGAATATTTCTGCAAGGAACGCACCCTCCGTTCCAAATGCCGCATCAAGTGTCTTGTCAATATCCGCATTGGTATTACAAGCAGCATAAGGATAGCCGTACGCCCACGCCAATTTCTCAAGCGACGGGAAGCTGAGGTCACCGCTCTCAGGTCCTATTCCCACCTTGGTATGGTTTCCAAACAGATTGGTCTGTGTCTGACGGATAGAATGATAACCGTCGTTATTTATAACGAATATCTTGACGGGCAGACGGTTGGTGAGTATGGTCTGAAGCTCCTGAAGGTTCATCTGGATACTTCCGTCACCCGAAATACAAACGATCTCGCTCTTGCCCTCGGCAACGCAAACGCCCACTGCGGCGGGAAGGTCGTAACCCATAGAAGCGACTGCGGAGTTGATTATAAATCTCTGACCCTTCTTGATGGTGTATCCGTGGCTTCCTACGACACAGGCAGTACCGTTTCCGACAACGGTAGTATATCCCTCGGGAAGTCTGTCGGAGAGCTTTTTGATAAATGCGTAAGGATTGGTAAGTCCCTCCCACGCATAGTGCTTGGGAAGAACTACGGGATAGTTCTTCTTCCACTCGCGACAGGTTTCCTGCCAACCGTTCTCTTCGTAAAGAACACCGTCTGCGGGGAGCTTTTCAAGAAGCTTTCCGAGGAAGTCCTTGGCATCTGCGTGAACGGGCATCTCAACGTGAAGAGTAGGCTTTTTAAGCTCCTCTGCATCAACGTCTACCATTATAACGAACGCCTCTCTCGCCCAGGTCTTCCAGCTGTATCCGACCTGACGGATGGAGAGTCTGTTACCGACGGCAAGTATAAGGTCAGCATTCTGTGCGGCAAAGTTACCTGCTCTGTCACCCATAATACCGCCTCTTCCCACGTACAGCGGGTCAGCGTCAGCCATCATATCTATATTGTCCCAGCCCGTTACTACGGGAATATTGAGCTTGGGAACTACGTTTTCAAATATATCAAATGCACCTGCAAGTCTTACTCCGTTACCTGCGTAGAGAACGGGACGCTTTGCAGCCTTTATCTTTGCTATAACGGTATCGATAACGTCCTCGGATACGGGTGTGGGAATGTCGTTAGCTTCCGCATCAGGGTCAAAGCTTATCAGCTCGTCGGTATCTATAATACAGCCCTGGAAGTTAACGGGAATGTCGATCCAGCAAGGACCGGGTCTGCCGTGCGTAGCAAGATAAAGCGACTTTTCAAGAGCGTATTTTATACGCTTGGGGTCCTCAATCATCTCGCAGTATTTGGTCATACATTCTACCGCACAGGTAATATCAAACTCCTGATCTCCGCCCGCTCTTATGTTAAGTCCCATACCTCTTCTAGACGTATCGTAGCGTACCTGACCCGAAAGTATGAGCATAGGCACGGAATCAAGCCAACCACCGATAACACCGGTAATGGCATTCGTTCCGCCGGGACCTGTCGTAACGCAAACTGCCGCTATTTTATTATTTATACGTGCATACGCCTCAGCGGCAATAGCACAAGCCTGCTCGTGGTGATTGTAAAGACATTTAAGTCCATCCTTATGTCCAAGAGCATCATTAAGATGCATAGCACCTCCACCGGTCACGGTGAAGCAATCGGTTATACCGTTCTCCACAAGAAAATCGGCAACGTAATCAGCAAGACGAATCTTCATAATTTTTATGTTCCTTTTTTATTTGTATTTCTATGCAAGAATTCCTGCCCTTGTAAGGCAGGAATTCTTTATATCAAATTTAAGAATTTACCGCCGCAATTATGGTCTTAGCCATATAGTCGATCATCTCGTCAGTCATTCCGGGGTAAACGCCTACCCAGAAGGTATCGGTCATAACTCTATCCGTGTTATCAAGAGTGCCTACTATTCTGTAGCCCTCACCCGTAGCTCGCATCTGGTCGAAGCAAGGATGCTTGGTAAGGTTACCCGCAAACAACATTCTGGTCTGTACACCGCGGGATTCAACGTAGGATACCACCTTTTCACGGTCAACACCCTTTTGGCAGGTTATAAGGAATCCAAACCAAGAAGGATTGGAGTTCTCACAAGCCTCGGGAAGTATCAGCTTGTCCGCTACGGGAGCGAGAGCTGCCTTGAGTCTTGCGAAGTTGTGGCGGCGACGTTCAACGAACGAGGGGAATTTCTTAAGCTGTGCACAACCTACTGCCGCCTGCATATCGGTTGCCTTAAGATTGTATCCAAAGTGAGAATATACGTACTTGTGGTCGTATCCGAAGGGCAGCTCGCCGTACTGACGGTCAAATCTGTGCTTACAGAAGTTGTCCACACCCGAAGGACATACGCAATCTCTACCCCAGTCACGAATGGAGCGTACTATCTTTGCAAGGAGTGCGTTATCGGTATAAACTGCACCGCCCTCTCCCATAGTCATATGGTGAGGAGGATAGAAGCTGCTCGTACCCAGATCTCCAACCGTACCCGTCTTCTTAACTACACCGTCAATGGTGTACTCAGAGCCAAGTGCGTCACAGTTATCCTCTACGAGCCACAGTCCGTGCTTGTCGCAGAACTCCTTAACTGCCTTAAGATTGAAGGGGTTACCCAAGGTATGAGCTACCATAACCGCTTTTGTTTTATCGGACAAAGCCGCCTCAAGCTTGGTAACGTCTATATTGTACTGAGGAATAGTAATATCAACGAACACAGGGATCGCACCGTACTGAATATAAGGAGTAACGGTAGTGGGGAATCCTGCCGCAACGGTTATGACCTCGTCACCTCTCTTGACCTGTCTGTCGCCAAGCAGGGGAGATGTGAGTGCCATAAAAGCGAGAAGGTTAGCAGAAGAGCCGGAGTTAACAAGGCTTACGGATTTTACACCGAGGTACTCTGCAAATTTCTTTTCAAATTCGTCCGTATATCTACCCGAGGTGAGCCAGAACTCAAGAGAGCTGTCAACAAGGTTGCACATCTCCTCGCTGTCGTAAACACGGGAAGCGTAGGGGATTCTGTCCCCCTCCTTGTACTCGGGCTTGGTGTGGTATTTTTCACAATATTCTCTTACTTGACGGAGAATGCTCTCTCTTTCTTCTCTTTCATTCACCGTAGTATTGTATTTATTCATTTCGATGCATTCCTTTCTTGCATATAAACAAATTATTTTGTTTGCTGTTAAAAGTCCATACACATACGGATGTATTATAACATATTATAAATGCTTTGTCAATACAATTTTAACATTTTACGACATTTACAACCAATAATTTCCTAATATAAAAAATGTTTTCATTTTATCTGTTGACATAGTGGCTCAAATGTCTTAAAATAATTACAAGTAAAGCTTTTTTATTGCATTTCCGGGGG
>JAZOUQ010000035.1:0-3923 GCA_045658185.1 Eubacteriales bacterium | reverse complement strand
AGCCCGACGAAACGGTAACGCTGACGGTGGACGAACCGCTTGATTTGGAAGGTCTTTGCGGTCTTCTCGGAGATGCAGAGGTCGTCAGAAATCCGTTTGTTCTCAAGATGTATTTAAAATCTAAGGGAAAGGACGTGCAGAGCCTCGACCTGAAAGGACAGTGGACGCTTAACAAGAATATGAGCTACCGTGAGATAATGCTCGAGCTGTGGTAAAAGTTTTGAGGGACTTGGCAATGAAAGGATTTTTTATGAAAAAATATAAAAAGATCAATGCAATAATTATTGCTGCAATTCTTATAATAAGTGCTTTACCCATGCTGTTATTTTGGAATAGACTTCAAGTAACGAAATATTCTATTCCCGCGATATGTTTTCTTGTTTTTCATTTGCTGTACGGTCTTATCGCCTACATATTTCAGCATAAGGGGAATTTTTTGAGATTAAATTTATTCTTTTTACAGCGAATGGATTTTTTCCTTTTTTGTGTAGAAAACGAGGAATACACATTCACAAAAGAGTACGAACAAGAATTCAACAGAATGTTGGCAATATATTACAGCACTGTACCGATGTACGTGCCTTGTGTTTTTCTGTCTGCTACTCCTGCCGTTATGGCCGTTCCGTTAGTCGTGTTCGCAATTCCTCAGGTGTATTTGTTTATTAAAGAAATACGGAAAGATGTTGCGTATATCAAAGAAAGAATACGAATGAAAAAACAAATGGACGACGTGTTGGAGCAACAGCGTATTGAACAAGAACGCCGTGAGTCAATGGGAAAATGGAAATAAATTAATATACAATAAAAAAGAACCGCGTCACGGTGTTAAGATAGCATTTGAGATGCACCCCGGCTTCTGCGTATACAATCCCGAAACACTTCTAAAATTGAGAGCGGCAGTTATTATCATCGAGGAAGAAAAGCCTACCACAATGAGCTGGGCGTAATATATTTACAAAAAACGGCAGAGGTGTTGCATCCCTGCAGATTTTGTGTTATAATGGCGATAGAGATCAAAGGAGGGGGGGTCATGAAATGTTGAAAAAAAGTAATCTTATATTTGTTTTCTTGTCAGTTGCAATTTTAATTGCCTGTGTTTTGCCTGTAATCTTAAATGAAAATGCCGCAATTTCGTTCAATTCTGCTCCGGCATTGGTGTTTGGCATTTGTTCTGCCGTTTATGCTGTTATTGCTTTTGCGAATAAGAAAAAAGGCAATCTTTTCGTATTGGGAAGAAATAAATTATTTTTTGCGTTTTTACGTTCGCTGGAAGACGATAATCCCGATACAGACAGCGATGAATACAAGAAGGAATTTGCACTTTCAGCGTTCATTTTCTGTGCTTCTATTCCACTTTATATACCGCTTGCTTTTTTTGCTAGGAGCTTTTATACAGCACTTTCTTCGGCACTTTCTGTGACGATTTTGAGAATGTTGTTTACATTTGGATTGGTGCTGATTCCTCGCATAATAAAAAATGTGCAATACAAAAAGCAAAGTCGAATCAAAGATGAAGCGTACAGAAAAGAACAAGAACGCCGTGAATCAATGGGAAAATGGAAATAAATAATATACAATAAAAAAGAACCGCTTGACACCAAGCGGTTCTTTTTTATCAATTAAGATAACTTATATCTTCCTTTCCCTCGTGTGGAAAAACGTGCAATTTCGATGTCCCTGCAATATGCTCGTCAAGACGAACGGCACGTATTCTTCTGTTGGTGTAGGTGGTGTAATAATAGGTCTTGCTTTGAGTACAGGCACAGGAGGTGTAAAGGGTGGAAATAGGCTTACCCGATGGAGATTTTGCAAGTCCCAAGGGTTGGCTGACCGTTTCCATAATGTGAAAGAAACGGCTTACAGCATCAATTTCACACTGTGCGTGAACGGTATGATTTTTCGCAAACACGGCACGAATAAATCGTGAAGCAGAGGACATGTCACCGGGCAGACCTATGCCACCCATTCCGCGGGAATAGTTTTCTAATTCCACAGAGGGGCATAACAAATTTTCAGGGTCACTTGAGCTGACCTTCATATAATTTGAAACGTTCATACTGTGAAATCGAAACTCGGGAGCGTTTGTCAGCACACCAAAAGGGTTTTTGTGTATTTCAAGACCGTTTTCCGTAGGCTCTACGGTTATACTTTCTTGGCTGTCGGAAATTATCCAATGAAGAGGCGTTGTGGGTAGCGATTCGCTGAAGCACTCGGAGGTCACGTTGGTATCCTTAAGAAGTCTTACAGCGGCAGACACACTGTCGCACCTGCCAAGCACCCACGGAATAAGCTCGAATGAGGCTACGTTGTGTGCATTGGAACGAATGCTTGAGTAGACTGCTATTTTTGGAAAATTGAGTGCGGCGGCAGCAAGACCTTTTTCGTTCATAGCATCAAAAAACAGAGGAACACCTCTGACGACGGTAGCCGTTCCGATAATTGCAAAATGGTACACAGATGCCCATTCTTTTGAAAAATCAATGGAAGCTGCTCTGGGCAAAATTACTGTGGTTTCTCCGTAGGACACCTCAAGGTCGAGCGTTCTGCCGAACAGGTGGTATCTTCCGTTGTCATTAATTGCAGTACACATAAAAAATCTCCTTTGATCGAATTACTATAATATTGTTTCAAAAAATGGCAATAATATAAGTAAATTTCAAAACAGGAGGAAGAAAAAATGGTAGAACAAGACACTATAAGACTGTTAAGAGAGTGCGATGCAGGTGTAAAAATGGGTATTTCTTCAATAGAGGACGTGCTTGAGTACGTAGGCTCTGAAAAGCTAAAGACCATACTCACCGATTGCAAGAACGACCACGAACGGCTCAATGAGGAGATACAGGAGCTTCTCGAAAAATATAAGGACGAGGGTAAAGACCCCAATCCTATGGCAAAGGGAATGTCTTGGATGAAGACCAACGTCAAGCTTGCACTGAACGATTCGGATTCTACGATTGTCGACCTTATCACAGACGGCTGTAATATGGGCGTTAAGTCCTTGAACAAATATCTTAACGAGTATAAGGCGGCAGACGAGGTATCAAAGGATATCACCAAAAAGCTTATAAATCTTGAAGAAGAGCTGGCGGTCGATCTGAGAGATTTTCTTTGAGGAAAAGGAGCTGGTTTTCTCAGCTCCTTTTCTATTGACAAACAAACCTTAATGCTGTATAATTGAATTAATAAATTGTAGTATCAAGGAGATAAAAGATGAACCAAACGCTGGAGCTTATGAAAACACGCAGAAGCGTGAGAAGATTCAAGTCCGAGCCTGTTCCGGGGGAGTTGATACAAAAAATTGCCGAGGCGGGAACGTACGCCGCAAACGGCAGAAACCGTCAGACTCCTATCGTTATCGCAATTACCGATAAGGACGTGCTTGAAAGATTGAGAAAGACCAACGCAGAAATAATGGGAGTTGATACTGATCCCTTTTACGGTGCAACTGCCGTTCTTGTGGTGGTGGCGTCAAAGGAATACGAAACCTATACTTATGATGGAAGCCTCGTAATGGGTAATCTTATGTTGGCTGCACATTCCCTTGGAGTATCAAGCTGTTGGATACACCGTGCAAAGGAAACCTTTGAGAGGGAAGAGTGGAAGCAGTGGCTTAAATCCCTCGGACTCCAAGGAGAATACGAGGGCATCGGAAACTGTGTTATCGGATACGCAGACGGCGACTATCCCCCCGTAATACCGAGAAAAGACGGCAGAATTATTTTTGTTAAATAAAAATTTTATTTTAACGTAAGCCCGAGTCAAGCTTTTGACTTGGGCTTTTTTGTTTTTGCAAGTATATATCAATAAAAACCGAGGAACAATTATTATATCAAAATCAAAAAGGAGTTTGAAATGAAGCTAAAAATAATAACGTTCATCTGTGCTGTATGCTTATGTGTGTGTGCCTTTTCGGGCTGTTCGCG
>JAZOUQ010000034.1:0-4405 GCA_045658185.1 Eubacteriales bacterium | reverse complement strand
CGCTGGGCTCCATATCGCTGTTGATGTAGTTGGAGAAGTAGGGAGTACCGTACTTGGAGGTCATTTCGAAGAGAAGCTTGTTGTTCTCGGTTTCAGACCAGTCAAAGGTGGAGGTGATGGAGTAGGTGGGGATAGGATACTGGAATCCGCGGCCGTTAGCGTCGCCCTCGATCATTATCTCGATGAACGCCTTGTTGACCATATCCATTTCCTTCTTACAATCCTTGTACTTGAAGTCCATTTCCTTACCGCCCACGATAGCGGGAAGCTCAGCAAGGTCAGCGGGAACAGTCCAGTCAAGGGTTATGTTGGAGAAGGGAGCCTGAGTACCCCAACGGGAGGGAGTGTTTACACCGTAAATAAAGGATTCGATACACTTCTTGACCTGATCGTAGGAAAGGTTGTCCACCTTAACGAAGGGAGCAAGATAGGTGTCGAAGGAAGAGAACGCCTGAGCACCTGCCCACTCGTTCTGCATGATTCCGAGGAAGTTTACCATCTGGTTACAGAGGGTAGCCAAGTGACTTGCGGGAGCAGAGGTTATCTTACCCGTAACACCGCCAAGTCCCTCCTGAATGAGCTGCTTTAAGGACCAACCTGCACAGTAGCCCGTGTGCATAGAAAGGTCGTGAATGTGAAGATCCGCATTTCTGTGAGCGTTTGCGATCTCGTCGTCATAGATCTCGGAGAGCCAGTAGTTAGCTGTGATAGCACCCGAGTTGCTGAGGATAAGTCCACCTACGGAGTAGGTAACGGTGGAGTTCTCCTTAACACGCCAGTCGGTGTTCTTAACGTAGCTGTCAACTATATCTTTGTAGTCAAGGATAGTAGACTTCATATTACGGAGCTTTTCTCTCTGCTTACGGTAAAGGATGTAAGCCTTTGCTACGTCAGCGTAGCCTGCCTGAACGAGAGTGGACTCAACGCTGTCCTGAACGTCCTCGACAGCGATAAGACCTTCCTTTATTTTAGGTTCAAAGTCAGCGGTGACCTTGAGAGCGAGAAAATCGATTACGGATGGGTGATACTGTTTTTCCTGTGCTTCAAAAGCAAGCTTTATGGCGTCGCGAATCTTTTCAAGATTGAAATCCGCAACCTTGCCGTCTCTTTTTAATACCTGATACATTGCATTTCTCCTTTTCGTTTTTTTTCATTATTTTTCTTAGCTATTATATTATACCCGAATCGAAACGAAAAGTCAATTGTGAGATATTACAATATATAGGCATTTTTATTGGCAGTTATCACCATATCTTGTGTAAACCAGAAAAACTAAACACAAGATTTAGTGTTGCGAGTCGCCGCTGAAAAAGAAGCAATCACGCAAAAACGCACAAACCCACGGCGACAAAAAATGTTTGCACACACCAGAGGCTCCCTCCGGGAGGGAGCTGTCACAGTGAGGTGACTGAGGGAGAGTGCGTGACAATAAAATAACATCTAACCTAATTGTTCCGCAGGCTCCTTCCGTCACTCGCCACGCTCGTGCCACCTCCCTCTCGGAGGGAGGCTATGCAACAATCAATGTTCGCACAAAATAAGAGGCTCCCTTGTGCAAAGGAGCCTAATAACGGTCACACCCCTCTAAGCTGACATATATCAACGAATGGCGTGGCTTTTGACAGCATTTCTCTCAATACTTCCTCTGAATGAGCGGAGTAATCGGGGCAGATAAGGTCGCCCGAATCTTTGAAGCTCTGGAGGAAATATCTCCTTGCCCCCGCGATGCGTTTTGCGATGCTTTCAATATCCTCTACGGTGTGAAGCTCCTTTACAACGGTGGTTCGGAACTCGTAGTCCACGCCCGAGGACATAATAAAGTCGATGCTCTCGAACACCTGGGGGCAGTTGCCCTCAATACCCGCCGTCAGCGAATACTTTTCTTCCGAATTTTTTATATCCATAGCGATATAGTCAACAAGACCTTCGGCAACGATAGATCTGAGTCTTTCGGGGAAAGAGCCGTTGGTGTCCAGCTTTACGGCAAAGCCTTCATTTTTTATTTTAAATATAAAGCTCTCGATGTCCTTCTGAAGCAGAGGCTCTCCGCCCGTAATACAAACTCCGTCCAGAATCCCCTTACGCTTGGAGAGAAAACGGAAAAATTCTTCCTCGGAAATACCGTCCACGCTGGCGGGGGACAGCACGAGTGAGGCGTTGTGGCAGAAGGGACAGCGGAAGTTACAGCCCCCCGTAAAAACGGTACAAGCGACGCGGGAGGGAAAGTCCAAGAGGGTGGTTTTTTGTAATCCTTTGATGATCATAGCTTCTCCTTGTGTTTTTATGTCAGATACCGTTCAAGGGGGTACTTTTTTTGGAGTATCCCCTTGAATTTTTGTAAAATATGTGTTATAATCAAGGTAACTTGAATTTACCCTGAAAGGAAATCATATGAATATAGGTGAGAAAATAAAGGCGTTGAGAACGTCGAAATTTATGACGCAGAGCCAGCTTGCGGGAGAAGAGATAACGAGAAATATGCTCAGCCGAATAGAGAACGGAGCGGCACAGCCTTCCTTGGATACTCTTCGGTATATAGCGGCAAAGCTCAACGTTTCCCCGGGTTATCTTATATCCGAGGGCGGCGACGAAAAAATGTACGTAAAGCGAAGCAAAACGGACGAAATAAAGACCGCGTATCTTGCGGGAGATTACAGAATATGCCGCGATATGTGTCTTAGTATTTCCGACCTTGCCGATGACGAAATACAGCTTATCCTTGCCGAGGCGACCTTGGGACTTGCCGAGGAGCTGTTTTCCGAGGGCGACCTTCACGGAGCGTGTGAGTATCTTGACCTCGCCACCTACGCGTGTGCGTCAACGGTCTATAACACCGACCGAATATACGCCACCGCCGCAATGTATTTCAGATACATGCAGCAAATATCCGCCACCGTGTCCTCAAATTACATAGACGAAAACGAAACGCCCGTGTACGCCGCGTTTCACGACCCGTTCTGCACCTATATTGCAAACTTTATAGCGACACGAGAGGAGAGCGAGGGAGAGGTAATACCGAGGCTTGGCGAGGGAGGTGTGTTTTCCTCCCACATAGAAGCAATACGCCGTATGCAAGAGGGAGATTATCAAAAGGCGTATGAGAGCCTTCACCAAATACTCATCAGCGACGACCCCGTACCCAAGCCTATGCTGTATTTTGTTTTCTGCGACCTTGAAATATGCTGCCGAGAAATAGGCGACTTCAAGGGTGCATATGAATATTCAATAGATAAGCTGGAGCTTATGCAAAAAATGCTTTACTGATATATGCGGCTTCCGTATTTTTCGGTGAGCTTTGAGAGGGCAAACCAGCAAACGGTGTAGAGAATGACACCCACCAGAACGTCGGCAAGATAGTAAACTATCATAATAAGGATCTCGGGAACGTCCGAGGGAGCACCGTAGCCTATGTCGCTGTAAATACGCATGGAAACGTTAACTATCACAAGCACCACGGCACTGACGAGAGTCCCCACCAAAAGAGGATTTCTGCGGTCAAAGACGGAGTCCATTTTCAGCTCCTCAAGGTGCGAGGCGTTGCCTCTGCGAGCGGTGAAGTCACCGAGAGCCCTGCGATAGCGGTTTGCCGCAAGGACGGTAAAGAGAAATACGGTGAATATCTGCAACGCTTCGATAATTACGGGAATAGAAACGTTGAAAAAGTCCCGCTTGTCAATGAAGTGATACATCATAAAGGACACGCCGAGAGCGGCGACACGGCGAAGCACCGAGGCGGCAACGTAAATACCGCAAACGGCTGCGGCTGTGCGAGTTCTTCTCATAACTGCCGTGTAGATAAGAATGGAATAGCAAAGACCGAAGGTGAGAATTTCCGCAAAGGACATTACTATTTTCAAAATAACGGGCAGGATCGTAGCCGAATAAACTCTGTTTGAAAGCACCGTGGTGTATATGGGCGTGAGAATAAGCTGAGTGAGTATATACATAACGGCACAAACCAACGCCGTCAGTAAAAGCGGACGGAATTTTTTGTCAAAAAAACGTTTCATAAACCCTCCAAAGGATAAAATACATAATACATTTTATCACATATTGCAGATAAATTGGTTATTTATTTGTAAACATTTTAAAAAGTTAGACTTGCGACAGGAGGGGACGCGATGTCGCTTTTTGAAAAAAGCTCCGCAAAAACTTTACTGACAAAAATGGATTGGCTTAAAGGCGTAGTCCGTGCTGTCATTTGTAGAATTGCTCCCGCTAATTTTTGGGGGCCACTACCCCAAAAATTCCACAAGGTTAGATTTATGTTAGAACAAATGTTGTCGGTAGGGGAGGGGCTTGCTCCTCCCGAAAATTAAAGAAACAATCTCGCCCAAACGGGAGCACCAAGGCACTCCCCTACCGGCTAAATGAGTGCGAACACAGTGTAGCAAAATTAACCGTT
>JAZOUQ010000033.1:0-4168 GCA_045658185.1 Eubacteriales bacterium | reverse complement strand
AGTATTGATTTTTTGTAAATATTTTTCGCACTTTGTGAATTTCCTATGATAATTTCAGTATGAATATCTGAAATGAAATTTATTCCCTCGGAAAGGGAAAGCTGGAAATCACCTGACGGCACACACGCCTCGGTGCGTTTTTCCAAGAAGAGGCGTCCTCTCTCTATTCTTGCGTCCACCTCGCAGGGCAGATTAAGAACGGAGTGGGGACGAGCCACACGGCACAGCTCAAGTATTGCATCAACGTGTACTGATTCAAGCGAACCGCCGCCCGAAGCTCTGTCGAAAAGAGTCATCAAAACTCTGTTTGCCACGGCAGAGGGCAAGGCTAAAAGCTTTTCGCACTCAAGGGAGGCGTCCCCATAAGCTTCATCAAGAAAGCGTTCGGTCAGCTCATCAAGACATTTCTCGTCGCTTCGCAAGGACGCTGAAAGTCTTGACGCGTTTTCAACGGCGTTGCCGTTTATTTTTTGGAGTGCGGGAATTACGGTTGCCCTTATCATATTTCGGGTGTAGTCGGTATCTACGTTTGTACTGTCGGTAACGTACTCAATGGCATTTTCCCGACAGTATTCAAGTATTTCACGGCGGCTCATATCCAAAATAGGCCGTATGACCGTTCCACTCTCGCACCGTCTTGTGGCGGGGATACCGCAAACACCTTTGAGTCCGCTTCCGCGAGTGATATTGAATATCATCGTTTCCAGATTGTCGTTTGCATTGTGTGCGGTTGCGAGAAGGGGGATGTTATGCTCCTTCATCAAAGCGTTGAAGAAGTCATATCTTACGTCCCTTGCCGCCGTTTCCACGCTTTTTCCAACCTCACGGGCATACGCGGGAACGTCCCGACGAAGAACGAACAGCTCTATGCCTAAAGATTCAGCCACCCGTCGGCAAAATTCCTCGTCCCTGTCCGCTTCCTCTCCTCTTATCATATGGTTGACGTGAGCGGCATATATCCTCGCTCCACAAATTTTCCCGTATTCAGCCAACATATGGAGCAAAGCAGAGGAGTCCGCACCGCCCGAAAAGGCGACAAGCACAGGTGTGACCTCGTCAAGTCCCGATAGGGCAGACGGGGATATAAACTTTTCGTGGATATTACTCATTACGGAGCTTCTCCCACGTTGTTGGCAATAGTGCGGAACTTGGTATATCTTCCTATCCAGCCCATCTTTACAGTACCCACCGAGCCGTGACGGTTCTTGGCAATGATAACCTCTGCCGTTGAGCCTTCGTCGCTGTTGGTGTCTTCCTTTCTGTCGTAGTAGTCGTCCTTGTAAAGGAAGATTACTACGTCCGCATCCTGCTCGATAGCTCCCGAGTCACGAAGGTCGGAAAGCATAGGACGCTTGTCGTTACGTCCCTCAGGACCACGGGAAAGCTGGGCACAGCAGATAACGGGAACGTTAAGCTCCTTCGCCATTATCTTGAGGTTACGGGAGATCTCCGCCACCTCGTTTACACGGTTGTCTATCTTTCTGTCACTTTGCATAAGACCAAGGTAGTCCACAACCACAAGGCCGAGGTTTTTGACTCGGCGGAGCTTACCCTTCATTGCGGTAACGGTAACTCCCGTTGTATCGTCTATCAGTATCTCCGTTCCCGAAAGCTTGGTTGCCGCCTTGGCTATCTCGTTCCACTGCTTGGGGTCAAGCGTTCCCGTTCTCAAAGCGGTGCTGTCTATCATAGCCTCGCTGGATATTATACGGTTAACAAGCTGGGGTGCTGACATTTCGAGAGAGAATATACAAACAGCCTTCTTAGTCTGTACGGCTACGTTGGTTGCAATATTAAGGGCGAATGACGTTTTACCCATACCGGGTCTTGCACCGATAAGTATAAGGTCGGAGTTACCCATACCCGCAAGAACGGTATCAACTCCCGAAAAGCCCGTTTTAGTACCCTGAGCCGCCTCTCCCTCGGTTTCCATCTTGTGGAGGTTTTCATACACGTCGGCAATAACGTCGCGTATATGCTGGAAATTCTTAGAATCTCTTCCTTGTGCAATATCGAAAACAAGGCTTTCCGCATAATCCACAAGTCTTGTTGCATCGCCTTCCTCGCTGTACGCCTTGTCGGATATTTCGTCACACGCACCGATAAGCTGACGCAGAAGGCTCTTATCCTTGATTATCTTAGCGTAATCCTTTACGTTAAGAGCGTTGTTTCCCTTGTGTATAAGCTGATTAAGGTACTCGGATGCCGCCGCCTCCGTATATACTCCCTTGGTTACGAGTATATCAACGAGGGTGACGAAATCTATGTCCTTACTGTTTACGAACAGATCCTTTATTGCCGTGAATATTTCTGCGTGCTCGGAGATGTAGAAGTCGGAGGCGTTGATTATCTGCACCACATCGTCAAAGGTTTCGGGGGCAATAATTACAGAGCCTAACAAGGACTGCTCGGTTATCAGCGAAAAGGGAAGTTTTTTTACGTATTCGCCGTTCATTGAGATCTACCTTCCTGAATTTTTATCATTTGGACGTAACGAGAATATTGATCTTGCCGGAAACACCCGTGAAGAGCTTTACGTCTGCGGTGAAGTTGCCGAAGGATTTTATATTTTCGTTAAGCGTTATCTTTCTTTTGTCTATGTCAATGCCGTGATCCTTTTTGAGAGTCTCGGCAATATCCTTGGCGGTAACCGAGCCGTAGAGCTTTTTATCCGGACCTGCCGCATACTCGAATTTTACGGTGATGCTCTTAAGCTTTTCTGCGGTTGCCATAGCCTCAGCCTTTTCCACGTCAATCTTGTGCTGCTTTGCAGCCTCTTTATTTTTTACGTCGTTGAGGGCGGAATTATCAGCAGGTATAGCAAGTTTTTTGGGAAGCAGAAAATTTCTTGCGTATCCGTCCGATACCTCTATTACCTGATCCTTTTTGCCCTGACCCTTTACGTCCTGTGTTAAAATTACTTTCATTGTTTTTCTCCCTTTAGTTTGAGTTTTCTTTCATATAGTCGTCAATTGCCTCGATAAGCTTGGCTTTAGCACCGTCCAGCGTCAAGTCGCGAAGAGCCGCACCCGCCACGTCGAAGTGACCGCCACCGCCTATCTTTTCGAGAATAAGTTGTACGTTTATTTTGCCGTTTGAACGTCCCGAGATGTGCACCGTTTCGCCTATAAGCACCAGTGCGAAGGCGGCATTTACATTTTTGACGGAGAGCAGCTTGTCGGCAGCCTTTGCCGCGGCAACTCTGTCGTTGCCCGAGCTTGTACCCTCACTTACCGTTATGGCGATCTGACCGTCGTATATCTCCGCGTTAGTGCCGAACACCGCTTCCATATGGTAGTCGTCTATGCCTTGCTCGAAGAATGTTCTTGCATATTCGGGACTTGCACCCGCACTTCTGAGATAAAGTGCCGCTGCAAAGGTTCTCGTACCAACGGTACGGGTGAAGTTCTGCGTATCCACCATTATTCCCGACATTATCACGTTAGCCTCCTCCTTGCGGAGTGTTCCCACGGGAATACTGAATTCAAGTATCTCGCTTATAAGCTCGCAGGCAGAGGATGCCGATGGGTCGATATAGCTGAGCTTGGGAGGATTCTCATATTCCTCTTTCTTTATGTGGTGGTCTATGACTGCGATATTGAATGCGTTGTTGGCGATTTCGGGAGCTTCGAGAATGCGGAAGTTATTCGCGTCCACTATTATCAGGAGCGTTCCGAATTCTATCTCATCAAGCCCTTGAACGCTGTCAAGGAAGATGTTTTTGTAGTCGGCAAGCTCGATAAGTCTGCCCGTACACGCCTTAAAATTGTCACTTTCGGTATTCGTAACTATTTTTACGTTTACGCCCAGATGCATACACAAAGCGGCGATACCCACACAAGCACCTATGGAGTCAAAGTCGGGATTGCTGTGTCCCATAACGAGAACGTTGGTAGCCTCACTTATCATAGTGTGAAGCTTAGAGGCGATAACTCTTGACTGACCGCCCGAGCGTTTTTGCTGACTCTTGGTCTTTCCTCCGAAGAAGAAGGTGTTCACCTCATTTTTCATAACGACCTGGTCGCCGCCGCGTTGCAACGCCATATCAAGGCAGATAAGAGCCTCATGCTCACGCTCTGCCAACGTGTTTCCGAGAGTGGTGACACCCATAGAAACGGTTATCGGTATATTATCGTCGCCGAGGCGTATCTCACGTATTTTGTCAAGT
>JAZOUQ010000032.1:0-16558 GCA_045658185.1 Eubacteriales bacterium | reverse complement strand
GTTTTGCTTTTTCCGCCAAAAGTGGGACGGGAAAATCGACCCATATAGTGTTGTGGAGGAAGAAATTCGGGTCAGACGTACATATAGTAAACGGAGATAAACCTATAATGAGGTTTATAGATGGAAAATTGTATGCTTATGGAACACCGTGGTGCGGTAAAGAGGGGTGGCAGTCTAACACTAAGGTTGCAATAAAAGCAATGTGTTTTCTTGAAAGAGCAGAAAGTAACAGTATACGACGAATAGGAGCTGATGAGGCTGTTATTAGAATATTCCACCAGATACTTACACCGCAGGATATGGAAACTGTGGATGCACTGTTTCCGTTGCTTGATAAAACGCTCAGAGAAATACCTTGCTATCTTTTGGGATGCAATATTTCAGAGGACGCGGCGGAGGTCGCGTATAACGGTATGATTAATGATACGGAGGAAAATTAAGATGAAAATAAAAGCGGGTTTTGTTGCCAAGGAACTTGCAGGACAGTACGTTGTTGTTGCATTAGGAGATGCAAGTAAAATATTTAATGGAATAATAAGACTTAACGATACCGCAAAATTCATATGGGACAAGATGGTTGAAGGTGCTGAAAAAAGTGATATTGTTGACGCACTTCTTAAAGAATATGAAGGAGTTGACAGAGCCACGGCAGAAGAAGATTTTGACAATTTTGCACAACAATTAAAGGGAGCTAACATACTTGAATAATAATGAAATTTTTCTTTGTGACGCTATTGACGTTATAGAAGAGATTCTTGCAAGTGGCGGCGAATTTCAAATGTTTCCCAAGGGGACGAGTATGCTTCCCCTTATAGTGCAAAACCGTGATACGGTAGTATTAAAAAGGGGCTTTGATGTTCCCGCCAAAAAGCACGATATTGCTTTTTATCGTCGAAAAAACGGGCAGTTTGTGCTTCACAGAGTTATGAAAATATGTAAAGACGGAACATATATTATGTGTGGCGACAACCAGATTATATTGGAGAAGGGGATTGAATCGTCGCAAATAATAGGATACGTAAGCGGAATCAACCGAAACGGAAAAAATCTTCGCTTGAATGGAGGATTATACAAAGCGTACGTTTTCTTTTGGTGCTTCAGACCTATTCGCAGAATAGGAATGTTTTTTAAAAGAGTAAAGGGAAAAATGGTAAGAATTTTCAAAGCTTTGTTCAAAAAAGCATAATAAAAGAAGGAGGTGCAGAGCATGGGGCTGTTTTTTAGAAGACCGTTAATGCTGTTTTGCACCTTTTTTCTTTTAACCTCGATACTTATGATACGCGTCGACTTATCTATGAAGCTTTATCTTGCTTTGATAATCGGTGTAGTTGTTATTGTTCTTTTTGCGACAAGTTTTTTCTTGAAGAAGAGGGAAGCAGTAATTTTGGCAGTAGCTCTTTGTCTTGTTTCAATTCTTTTAGGAGTAGCAAATTCCGCCTTCAGAATGGACTTGAAAGAGAAAGAGGCGGAGGAATGGATTGGAAAAAGAAGGATTATCGCTGACGTAAGGGAGATTTCTTATCAATCCGATAATTCTGCTGTTTACGTTGTGGATATAGAGCAGATGAGCGATAGAGAAGCAGGAATAAAGGCACTCTTAGTGTTAGGCTTTAAATGTGAGCTTGATGTAGGCGACAGATTTATATCTACTGCAGAGATAATGAAAATGTCTGATGAAGCAATGGGAAGAAGTGGATACGAACGGACAAATGACAAGGACGTTTTACTAACAGCTGTTGTTTATGAGCCTCGCGACAGTCAAGTATATCGATTTAACAGAAATCTTCCGCTTAGCAAAAAGCTTTTTTGTGAAAACGGTTTTTATGTAGTTGCAGATGAAATTAAGAATGTAATTTCCGAGCGAGCTGACAGATTTGTCGGAAAGGATTGCGGAGCTATTATGAATGGCATTCTCCTTGGAGATGTTTCGGATGTTCCCACGGAAGTTTTGCGGGATTTCCGACGCTCTGGAGTTTCACATCTTTTTGCAGTAAGCGGATTGCACATATCGGTATTGCTTGGTTCGGTAGAGATTCTTCTCAGACGGTTTTTAATACATAAAAGAGTAAGATGCGTGATCGTATCGATGCTTGGACTTGTGTTGCTGATATTGACGGGATTTTCTATGTCGGCGTTTCGCTCTGTATTGATGTTATGGATGGTTTACGTTGCATTTGCTTTTTCGGAAGATTCAGATGCACCAACCTCGCTATTTCTGTCAATCGCTATCATACTTCTCGTTTTCCCGTACGCTGTTTTTGAATTGGGAATGTGGATGTCCTTTTTGGCAACGTTAGGACTTGTTACCGTTTATTCGTTTATTGATTCTGCTATTCCAAAAGTAAAAAAGGGAATAACGGCAATAAAGGTGCTTATGAAAATATCTCGTTTCATTCTAATGGTAACGGTTATGACTGTTTTGGCAAATATGTTTCTTTTGCCTATACAGTGGGGTATTTTTGGAGAAATATCGGCAGTTTCGGTATTAACGAATATTCTTCTCTCACCGATAAATACCCTGATATTGATATTCTCGGTTTTGTGTTTAGCTTTAGGAAATCTTCCGATTTTGGGAACTGGAATTTGCTTTTGTGTCCGAGTGCTGTGTACAATAACGGTTAATATAGTAAAGTATTTCTCAGGATTAAATGGTGCTACAATATCTCTTAAATATTCCTTTGTTACCCCTATTGTGGCATTGTTTTGCTTGTCACTTATTACGGTTTTAACTCTTAAATTAAAACGAAAATGGATTATAGCTCTTCCTTTTTTGGGATTTGTTGCGGTATTTACCGTAGGTATAGCAATATTCAATGTTGTTTCTCCAAGGAGCGTTACGTATTACGGAGAAAACACACAGGAAATAATAGCTGTAACGGATCGTACGGAGTTGTGCGTTATTGATATGTCAAATGGGGCGTATACCAGACTTGACGGTGTGTTTGAGAATTCGGAAAAACACGGTGCGACAGACGTTGATACAATAGTATTTACCGATATAGGAAAACGACATATTTCTACCGCGGAGAAACTTTTCAGAAGCAGGATCGTAGGAAAAATATATATTCCTGCTTTTGTGGAAAAGGAAAAGCTTGAATATGCTTACGAGCTGTGTGCTGTTGCTGATAGGTGTGGAGTGGAATCCTTGATTTATCAAAACGGCGAGGTGATCAGTGTAGGTGGGACAAATATACTTATGCTTTACGAACAGAATGAAGAAGCATTTGCAGTTTCAGTATTTATTGAGGGAGAGCATAATATTTTGGGATATACTGACGCACGAGAGGACACAAATACAAATTTTCCGATAATAAACCGTGTGTTAGCAAAATGTGATACCGTTCTTATTGGAAATAACGGCATACCGGAGAAAAAACGGGAATTGAACACAGTTGATAACGCAACTGTAATATACTTATCTCAGAAGATGAGTGAAGCTGTAAGAAATACAACGAGTAAGGAGAGTGTATATGTAAATCCTTACGATAAACTTAAAATTGAATTCGTATTTGAATAGTTATGTCAATAATTATCCTTTCGCATATGATGATAATGTATATATCTTCTACGAAAGGATAATTTTTTATGAATGACAGAACAAAAATCGCTGTCCTTGGCGGAGATATGAGACAACACGCGGTTGCAAGGGAATTGTGTTCGAGAGGAATACAAATATGTACCTATGGAATATCCTTTGGAGTATTTGAGTCAATTGATATAAAAGTATGCGATGAGTTTTACGAAGCTTTGGATGGTGTATGTGCAGTTTTGTTACCTTTACCCGCAACGGTTG
Source organism: Eubacteriales bacterium (assembly GCA_045658185.1). GTDB lineage: Bacteria > Bacillota > Clostridia > Oscillospirales > CAG-272 > HGM12713. The sequence goes on along the minus strand of JAZOUQ010000032.1, from coordinate 12,765 downwards.
ACGGCATATCCTTGAACTGTCCTGCCATAAAGAGTAGCGAGAGAATAACACTTGAAAAAATAATCGATACAATAAGTCCTCCATGCTGTCTGTGCGGAGGGAAGATCCCTCAAAATATAGTTATCAGAGCTCAGACTAAGGGAATCAGCGTTTACGATTATTTTGACGAAGAAAGGCTTCAGATAAAGAACGCATATATAACAGCAGAAGCCGCACTTAGTATCGCAATGAACAGTCTTGATAAATGTGTGAGGGATTCAAGGCTTGTTGTTACGGGCACGGGAAGGATAGCAAGACTTTTATCAGACTTGTTGACAAGAATAGGAGCAGAGGTTACGGTTGTGGCGAGAAATTCTGACAGCCTCACCTATTTTGAAATTATGGGATGTAAAACATTGAAAATAGAGGAGGGAACTGCTTGGAACAGAAAATTTTTGAAAGGATATGATATTATATTCAATACAGTTCCGTCGTGGCTTTTTGACAGAAGATTTCTTGAGGATGCCGATAAAAGACTGCTTATTATTGAACTTGCATCAGCACCCGGCGGAGTTGATATATGTGCTGCACGGGATTTGTCATCCAACGTATTATGGGCATCATCACTTCCCGGAAAATATGCTCCATACAGTGCGGGTGTGCTTATAGCGGAGTGCATAGCAGATAAGCTTTTGAAGGAGGGGGTAAGCCTTATATGATAGGTTTTGCAATGTGCGGCTCTTACTGCACCCACAAATATGCCATAGAACAGCTTAAAATGCTTGTAAGCGAAGGAAGAGAGATTCTTCCAATAATGAGCGAAAACGTGTGGAGTACGGATACACGTTTCGGAACGGCGAAATCACTTATTGAACAAGTTCAGCAAATATGCGGAAAGAAGGTAATTCATACAGTCGTGGATGCAGAGCCGATCGGCCCTTCAATAAATCTTGAAGCAATGGTTATATGTCCCTGTACGGGAAACACATTAGCAAAGATGGCGGCAGGAATAACCGATACAGCGGTGACTATGGCTGCAAAGGCACATCTGCGGAGCGACCGACCGTTGATCATAGCTCTTGCATCAAACGACGCATTGTCGGCAAATTTGAAGAATATAGGTCAAATGTTGACGAGGAAATTCGTATATTTCGTTCCGCTTTATCAGGATGATCCGAAAAAGAAGCCGCATTCACTTATAGCGGATTTTAGCTTGTTGGGAGATACAATGAAGTATGCAATAGAGGGGCGGCAGTATCAAAAGATTTTTAAATAAAAAATATTTCTAAATCTGCTTTTTCATATGCTCTAAAGCACCCTTTTCAAGACGGGATACCTGAGCCTGTGAAATGCCTATTTCCTCGGCAATTTCCATCTGTGTTTTGTTTTTGTAATATCTAAGCGTTATAATGGTACGTTCTCGCTCGTCAAGAGAGCGGAGAGCTTGTGCAATAGCTATATTTTCAAGCCATAGCTCGTCCGAGGCGTTATTATCGCTTATTTGATCCATAACATAGATTGAATCACCACCTTCGTTGTAAATCGGCTCGTAGAGAGATATAGGTTCAACTATTGCCTCCATAGCACGGACAACAGCTTCCTTTCTTTCACCAATAGCAGCTGCAATATCGTCCACAGTAGGTTCGCACTCCTTTTGTTTTATAAGATTTTCCTTTGCTTGAAGTGCTCTGTACGCCAAATCTCTTACAGAACGGCTGATACGAATGGAGTTGTTATCTCTCAAATATCTTCGTATCTCACCAATGATCATAGGAACGGCATAGGTGGAAAACTTAACGTCAAGATCCGTATTGAAATTGTCTACTGCCTTTACAAGTCCGATACAGCCTACCTGAAAAAGATCGTCAAGATTTTCTTTTCTCCCGGAAAAACGCTGAACTACGCTTAAAACAAGACGAAGATTTCCGCTTATTAGCTCTTGACGAGCATCTTTATCTCCTTGTTTTATCTTTTCAAGAAGGTGCTTTTTTTCAGCATCACTTAAAACCTTCAGCTCCGAGGTGTTTACTCCGCATATTTCAACTTTGTTATAGTACATAAAAATACTCCCGATAAACATTTATTATCGGGAGTATTGACATTTTTGCATGTGCATTATTCAGTTTGAGATATACCACTTTTTACCTCTGCAAGATAAGTAACGGGAGAGGAATCAATACGGTAAACGGTGTCACACAGAGATAACTCCTCATCACTGTGAGAAACCATTATGGCGGTCTTTCCTTGCAAATGTTCAAGGACGGTGCTTATTGTTGAAGCTTTGGTTTGCTCGTCCAGTCCCTTGAAGGGCTCATCAAGAAGTAATATGTCGCAGTCATAAGACAAAGCTCTTGCAATTGACACCCTCTGCTTCATTCCGCCTGACAGCTCGTCGGGATATTTGTCGTGAGCATCAGGAAGCAAAAGATCAAGAAAATATTTTGCTTTTTCTTTGTCGTTACACACACACGTTACGTTTTCAAGAGCAGTCATCCAAGGGAAGAGTCGAGGCTCTTGAAAGATATAGCCAATTTTTTTGTTTGAGGTGTTTATTTTCCCCTCATACTTTAAAAGTCCTGCTATTGCACCGAGTAGAGTGGTTTTTCCAATGCCGGAAGTTCCTGTTATTCCGTAAAAGGTATTCTCATGGAAGGTAGCACTAAGACCTTCGATAACAGTCTGTTCACCGTATCTGACCTTTAAATTTCCAATCTGTATCACATTATCTCCTTTCCGTTCGAAATCTCTTGCCGAGAAGGGAAAGTGTCCACACGAACAGTTTTTCTATTATGACGCTTAAAATAATTATTACAGCAGACCAGGCAAACAGAGTGGGCGTTTCAAGATATGTCTTTGAAAAGTACAGCTCTGTACCGATTGCGTACTTGGGTGTGGAAAGAACCTCTGCGGAAATACCTGCCTTCCAAGCCATTCCAAGGGATGACTTACACGCCGCCATAAAGAATGGGGCAACAGATGGAACGTAAAGCTTGGTTATACTTTTTGTTGGGGAAAATTTGTATACCCTTGCCACCTCCACAAGTTCCTTGTCAACCGAGCGTATTCCTTCGGATAGGTTTGACCAAACTATTGGAACGACTATGAGTGCCGTTATGTAAAGAGGTAGCGTATTTCTGTCTATCCACAAAAGTGCAAGTATGATAAAAGATGCCACGGGAGTAGCTTTTATTATTCCTAATGCGGGGGACAGAACGGCACGGAGCAACGATGACATCTCAGTAATCACGGCAAGCAGTGTGCCGATAATTATGGAGATGAGTATTCCCGATACCACACGCAAGAGCGAGTGTGCCGAGATCAACCAAAATTCCTTGGTCACCGCAAGCTCTCCCAATGCCTTCAATACGTCGAGGGGGGCGGGAAAGAGTAGCTTACTATTTATGCGAAAGGAGATCAGCGACCAAATTGCGAGCCAGAACAAGGTAACGCCGAATATTTTGGCAATAGAGACAATAACTTTTTTTGTGTTCATATCTATCTCCTTTCGTTTGTTTTTTCTGTGTTATTCAGCTGAAAAGCTGTTTATTGCTACGGTCACTTTGGGTTCGGGAAGGACGGCAAGGGGGACAAGCCCTGCACTGTATGCCGTTTGAAGTGCGTCGGGACTGTTATAGGTGGTGGTATCAAGGGTTACGTCCTTTCCTATCTCAAGTCCTGCGGCGGAGAGCAGAGCTGCCGTTATATATTCGGGATTAGAGCCTGCACCGGGAAGATAGATCGTCTTGCCCTTGAGGTCGTCAAGAGAGGTTATGTTTTGCGTTCCGTCTTCAAGCAGATAGAGGACACCAAGAGTGTTGAGGGCGAGAAGCTGAAGTTTGCCCTCGGATTTGTTAAAGAGCTTAACAGCCACGTTGGTGGGAAGTGCGGCGATTGCACATTCACCTTTGACGATCGCACCCGTGATAGCATCTGCCGCAGTATGAAGCTCAATGTTATAGTTCATATCATCACTGTCGGAGTTTTCGATCATTTTTGCCATACCAAGAGCGGTTGTTCCGTTAAGTGCATAAACCTTGATCTCAAGCTCCTTGTTTGCACCCTCGGCAGTTGCGTCGGAGGTGTAGTAGAAGCTGTCGGTGGGCATCTTGCCGCCGATGGAGGTGGGATCGTATTCAAATATCTTCTGGGTAAAAGTGTTCATTACGGGCTTCATATCAGCTCCGGCAATATAACATATGTTACAGTTTGGAAGAGCCTTTTTTGCAATTGCGGCCTTAGGAAGGATACCTGCGTTTACAATTGTGTTTATAGACTCGTCAGTACCTGCACTCACGTATTCAACGGACGCCTTATAGTCTGCGAGAAATTTTGCCAGCTCCTTGGGATGCTCGGAGGCAAACTTGGTATTTACTACAAGACAACCTTGAACCAGAGTGTTTTCTCCATTTATTGCTTCCCATTCCTCGGTGAGGTCAAGGGCAACCTTGGCAGACTTGGTTACAGACTCGGTGTCGGATTCAGTAGTGCCGTCACTTTTTTTACAAGCTACGGCTGCAGGGAGCAGCATAAGAACTGCAAGTGTAAGTGTTAGAATTTTGATAAAAGTTTTTTTCATTTTTTCTTTCCTTTCTTTGAGGGGATATTTTATAAAAATCTCTTTATTGATATTTCAAAAGAGCGTTTTTATCTTTGATTATTATATTCTTTCCTTCGCGTACAATAAGACCTTCCTCGGAAAGGGTGTCCATGGCCCTGTAAAGCGAAGCTCTACCTACGTTTATCATCTCGGCAAGTGAGCTTATGGATGTGGGAAGTGTATACACTCCACTCTGCTGATTATCAGAAAGAAATACAGCGAGTTTTCTTTCTGCACTTCCGGCGGTAAAGGAGGAAATTTTTTTATTAAGATATACTATTTTGTTACTCATAAAGGCGAGATATGCACGAAGCAAGGAAGCATCGTTTTCAAGCAATTCCTTGAAATCTTTCGCATCTATCAGCAAAACGGATGCTGCAGTTTTTGCCGTTATTGTGCTGGGATAGTTGTCATCGGAATAGAGATTTGCAATTCCAAACAGGTCGTTTACCGGGATTATTTTCAAAAGTGCGTTCTCCGAAAGGGCTGCTACCTTTCCTGAAACAACTATACCGATGCACTTTTTTGAGCTTTGTGGGGAGTAGATAATATCTCCCGAACGGTATTCGACAAGTGCTACGCTGTTTTGCGTGAGATACTTTCTGATGTTTTTTTCTTTGGCGTGAGAAAGTATTTGATTTTGTGAAAAGTACAGTAAAATACTTTCAGGTGTCATTTACTCACCTCCTTGGATGAAATGTCCCATTTGAGACAATTAATTATACCACGTTTCTTTTTGTTTGTCAACCAGATGAAACAAAACATTGTAAATAAAGTGTAAACAAATGTAAAAAACTATTTTAATAAGGTAATAAAAATAGTATAATTTATATAAATAATAATTTTCAGGAGGGAAGTATGACTCTTTTAATTCTTGCGGCGGGAATGGGTTCCCGATATGGTGGTCTCAAGCAGATAGATCCTATAACCGACAACGGTGAGTTTATCATTGATTTTTCGGTATATGACGCAGTTCTAAGCGGATTTGATAAGATAGTTTTTGTTATCAAAGAGGAAAATCTGGATCTTTTCAGAGATACTGTCGGAAAAAGATTTGAAAACAAAGTTAAGGTAGAATATGCGTTTCAGCGTATAGATGATTTGCCTGGCGGGTATAGTGTTCCTGATGGAAGAGTTAAGCCTTGGGGAACAGCACATGCTGTTTTTGCGGCGAGAAATTTGATTAAAGAGCCATTTGCGGTTATAAATTCAGACGACTTTTACGGAAGAAATTCCTATGAGTGTCTTTTCTCACATTTTAAATCCGCACAAAAAAACGACTACTGTATGGTGGGCTATATACTTGAAAATACTCTTACTGAAAATGGAACGGTTTCTCGCGGAATATGCGAGGTTGTTGACGGATATCTGGTAGATGTCGTTGAGAGAACAAAGATAAGCAAAGCGGGCGATTACGCACAATATCTTGAAGGGGAAGAGCCTGTACACATTCCTCTTGACAGCATTGCATCTATGAACTGTTGGGGCTTTACTCCGGATATTTTTGATAGAATAGGCAGAGGCTTTGAAGCATTTCTTTCAGAAAATGGAAATGATCTTAAGAAGGAATATTATCTGCCCTATGCGGTAAAAGAGATGATGGATAAAAACGAATGCTCCGTCAAGGTGTATTCTTCCAAGGACTCTTGGTATGGTGTTACCTATAAGGAAGACAGAGATTTTGTAGTAAACAGTCTTGCAAAACTCAAGGAAAACGGAACATATCCAAATAAACTGAACGAAATTCTTTAATCTAAGGAGAAGTAAATGGCGATTCTTATAACAGGAGGAGCGGGTTATATCGGTTCTCATACGATAGTTGAGCTTCTTGAAGCAGGAAGAGAGCTTGTTGTTGTAGACAATTTTATGAACAGTAAGCCCGAGTCGTTGAACAGAATTAAAAAAATCACGGGTAAAGATTTCAAGTTTTACGAGGTTGATCTTCTCGATTATGATGCACTTGACAGAGTTTTTTGTGAAAATGAAATAGATAGCTGTATTCATTTTGCGGGACTTAAGGCTGTTGGAGAATCTTGTTCCAAACCGCTACTCTATTACCACAACAATATCACAGGAACACTTAATCTTTGCGAGATAATGCAAAAGCACGGTGCAAAGAAAATCGTTTTCAGTTCCTCGGCAACTGTTTACGGAAAACCTGCAAGTGTGCCGATAACTGAGGATTTCCCCCTTTCCACCACTAATCCTTATGGCGAAACCAAGCTTATGATTGAGAGAATTCTCAGCGATCTTTACAATGCAGATAACGAGTGGAGCATTTCTATACTCCGTTATTTTAATCCTATAGGAGCACATAAGAGCGGTCTTATAGGTGAAGATCCCCAGGGAATACCAAACAATCTTTTGCCGTATATCACGCAAGTAGCATCGGGAAAGAGAGAGTTCCTTTCCGTGTTTGGAAATGATTACAACACGCCTGACGGAACGGGTGTTCGTGACTATATTCATGTAGTTGACCTTGCAAAGGCACATCTTAAAGCTATCGAGCGAGCTGAAAAAGTCAGTGGTGTTGAGCAATTCAATATTGGTACAGGAAATGGATATTCCGTGCTTGAGATCGTTAACGCATATGAAAACGCGACGGCAATCAAGATAAATTATAAGATTGTAGACCGTCGTCCGGGGGACATTGACGAGTGTTACGCAAATCCCACCAAAGCATATGAGGTGCTTGGTTGGAGAGCGGAGTACAATATCGAGGATATGTGTAGAGATTCGTATAATTGGCAGATGAAAAATCCCAACGGATACGGTGAATGAGGCTAAGGTGAGTATCGGCAAAAAACTTTTTGGTAAACTTTCTGACGGCAGTGAAGTATATGCGTATATCTTGAAGAACGATAATGGTATGACTGTTGAGTTGATTAACTACGGAGGAGCTATTACCAAGATTATTGTTCCCGATAGAAACGGGTGCTTTACCGACGTCGTTGGAGGATACGATTGTCTTGACTCCTATGTAAACGGAGATGGATATCAGGGAGCAATTATCGGTCGTTTCGGAAACAGAATAAACAAGGGAAAATTCGTACTTGACGGTGTTGAATATAGCTTGTTTATCAATAACAATGACAATCACTTACACGGCGGTGAATACGGATACAATGCCAAACTGTGGGACGTTGAGGAAATAGACGGTACAGAGCCTTCACTTCGTATGCACATTCTTTCTTGTGACGGTGACGAAGGTTATCCGGGCAATCTTGATTTGACGGTCACGTATACGCTTTCACAGAAAAACGGCTTGTCTATTCGTTATGAAGCAACTACGGATAAGGCTACGCCGATAAATCTCACAAATCATTGTTATTTTAATCTGGGCGGTTATGCATCGGGAAGTATACATTCGTTGTGGTTGAAAATAGATGCGGACAGCTATTTGCCTACCGATGACAGATTGATTCCTACGGGAGAGATAAGAGCTGTTGCGGGAACACCTTTTGATTTTAGAAAAACAAAGCGTATCGGTGATGGAATCGAAGCAGATAACACCGACATTCGTATAGCGGGTGGCTATGATCATTGCTTCAATTTTGTAGGTGGAGAAACGTCAGAGCCTGTTAAGAGATGTGAGCTGTACGATGAAAGAAGCGGACGCGTTATGGAGGTGTATACCAATCAGCCGTGCGTTCAATTCTATTCGGGAAATTTTTTGAACAATGAGAAGTATCCGTTCAAAGGAGGCTATCCTCAGCGTATCCAGACGCTTCTTTGTCTTGAAACACAGCATATGCCCGATAGTATAAATCAAAGAGGATTTACCAACTGCGTGTTGCGTCCCGGAGAAAAATACGATTACACTACAGAATATCGTTTTTTAGTAAAATAAATTTATGATGGGACAGACCTTGTATCTGTCCCACAATTTAGTGAATATGGTAATAAAGAAGATAAAACTTCCAAATAGGGAAATAGAGTTAGATTTTTTATTGGCAGGTAACGGAAGTATAGGTATGCCTGCTGCTCCCGACGGTTACGTGCCGTTTAATATTTTTCCAAGAAGACGCTTTGATACGGTGGATTTTGTAGATGTTACCTTGTTTTGTGGCGGAAGCAATACGGAAAAGAATCTGCTTTTAAGGATACTCGCCTCAAAGATGGGGTGTGTTTGTCTTCCTGAGGGAATGTCAGAGAGATGTCTTGAGGATTATCTTGGGCTTTGTTGCACGGTGTTTGCAGAAGCCGACGAAGAAAGGGCGGTCGAGGTACAGCTCATAACAAAAGAGCAAATTTCAGCATATGTAAAGGAAAAATACGCAAATATTATTAATGATACGAGCTGGAGTGTGCTTGATTTTTATGACAAAACAATAAACAGCGGTTCTCTTTGCTTTATTGAAGAGCCGGAGATAGGTATGTCGATCTCAGAACAAATTCAGTTTGCAAATCTTGTGTATGACCTTGCTTGTGGCTCGAAAAGTCAATTTGTAATAACCACAAATTCCCCCATTATTATGGGAATTTCACGTGCCGTGATATACGATTTTGACCGTGATGTTATTCTCCCCGAAACGTGGTATAGTTCAAGTGTTGCTAAAGAATATGCAAGACAGTACGAGGATATCAAGAAAAAGCACAGAATGAAATAAAACTAAAAAGGAGCTATGTCAGCATTGACTTAGCTCCTTTTTGAAATTAGAAATTAAAATAATTCTTTGCGTTTTCGTAACAGATACCCGTAACGATCTTTTTGAGAGTTTCATAGTCCTCGGGATACTCTCCGTCCTCGACCCATGTTCCGATAAGGTTGCAGAGTATTCTTCTGAAATACTCGTGACGGGGGTAGGAAACGAAGCTTCGACTGTCTGTAAGCATACCTACGAAGCGGGATATCATCCCGAGATTTGCAAGTGCTTTCATTTGCTCAACCATGCCGTCCCTCTGGTCATTGAACCACCATGCACTACCAAACTGTATCTTGCCGGGGGTGGGTGCTTTTTGGAAATTACCCAACATAGTACCAAGCACGTAGTTGTCCTTGGGGTTAAGAGTGTAGAGAATCGTCTTGGGTAGACAGTCGTTGTATTCAAGATAATTCATAAAAGCAGAAAGCTTTTCGGCAATACACAGGTCGTTGATAGAGTCAAAGCCAACGTCAGCCCCAAGCTTTTCATACATCTTGGTGTTGTTGTTTCTCATAGCACCGATGTGAAGCTGCATAGCCCAACCAAGGCGTGTATACTCTTCAGCACAAACCTTGAGAAGAGCAGTTTTGAAAGCGTCTATCTGTTTCTGCGTAAGTTCTGCTCCCGACATTTTAAGGTCGAAAGCCTCAGCTGCATCACCCTGAGCATAAGGAATATACTCCATAGCGTGGTCGGAAAGTCGGCAACCGTACTCGTTAAAGAATGCGATACGATCGCGAAGCCAAGCTTCAAGTTCTGCGTAACTGTTGATTCCTATAGATTTGATATAAGGAATAAAGGTATCCTTTCCAATGTCAAGTGCCTTGTCGGGACGGAAGGTAGGAAGCACCTTTACCTTGAAGTCCTTGAGCTGCTTGTGATATTCAAGTGTATCGGCAGGGTCGTCTGTGGTGCAGATGACCTCTACGTTTGAGCGAAGAATAAGCTCTTTTGCACGGAACTCCTCGGTAGCAAGCTTTTCGTTGCATATATTCCATATACGTTCGCAGGATTCCTCTGTGAGAGTTTCGTCGATGTCGAAATATCTCTTAAGCTCAAGGTGCGTCCAATGGTAAAGAGGATTGCCAATAAGCATAGGCATAGTTTTTGCGAAAGCCTTGAATTTTTCATAATCGTCAGCATTTCCTGTAATAAGCTCCTCGTCAATACCGTTTGAGCGGAGCTGTCGCCACTTGTAGTGGTCGCCGCCGAGGAAGAGATCAAATGCATTGCGGAACTTGTAGTTTTCTGCAATTTGTGCAGGGGAAAGGTGACAGTGGTAATCAATTATGGGGAGGTCTTTGACAAAGCCGTAAAGAGTTCTTGCGGCTTGTGTTTTTAACATAAAGTTATCGTTAATAATAGTTTTCATAGCAATTGCCTCCGAATTTATCAATCATATAAATTATATCACAAATAAAACGCTAAGTCAATGGATAAAAGTATTATAAAAATTTTTGAGATAGGTGTTGAAATTCGCAGTAAAAAATGGTATACTAATATAGTATGACATAAAAATTTTTCAGAGGTACATATACAATGATTTGTAATTCCATACTTGACGCACTTGGTAATACCCCAGTTATTAGACTTACACATATGTGCGATGAGGACTCGGCAGAGGTACTTGTAAAATTCGAGGGACTGAACGTAGGCGGTTCGATAAAGACGAGAACGGCATACAATATGATACTTGATGCTGAGGAAAAGGGTCTTATTAATAAGGACACGATTATAGTTGAGCCTACGAGCGGAAATCAGGGAATAGGACTTGCACTCGTGGGTGCGGTAAGAGGATATAAGACGGTAATAATTATGCCCGACTCGGTGAGCGAGGAGAGAAGAAAGCTTGTTAAACACTATGGGGCAGAGGTTATACTCATACACGACTCCGGTAATATCGGTGCTTGTATCGAGGAATGTATGCAGACGGCTCTCCGTATGCAAAAGGAAGACCCCAATGTGTTCGTACCCCAGCAGTTTGAGAACCCCGCAAATCCGTCCATACAGAGAGAGCAGACCGCCGTTGAGATACTTGAGCAGGTTGGAAAGCCCATACACGGATTTTGCTCGGGCATTGGAACGGGTGGAACGATAACGGGAATTGGCGAAACGCTGAAGAAGGCGAATCCCGATATTGAGATTTGGGCGGTAGAGCCCGAGCATGCGGCGATACTTTCCGGCGGTTCTATTGGAACACACCTTCAGATGGGAATTGGTGACGGGCTTATCCCCAAAATACTTAATGTAAACATTTATGACGACATATGCATCATCAAGGATGAAGAAGCAATACGCACATCGAAGGAATTGGCATCAAAGGAAGGAATAATGTGCGGTATCTCCAGCGGAACTAACGTAGCTGCTGCACTTCGTCTTGCCAAGAAGCTTGGAAAAGGAAAGACGGTAGTTACCGTTTTGCCCGATACGGCGGAGAGATATTTTTCCACGCCTTTGTTTGAAGAATAAACGATAAAAAACCGACTGCATTTAGCAGTCGGTTTTTAAGTAAGTTTAAATACGCTTCAGTTAAGTGACTCAAGATAATTTACGACGTCACCAACAGTGGTGAATTCACGCACCTTATCTTCTTCAATTTCTATACCGAAATTTTCCTCGCATATCATAACGAGATCAAAAAGCTCGATTGAGTTTATACCGAGATCATTGGAAAGCTCTGCCTCCATAGTAATGTCTGCTTTATCGATTTGAAACTCGTCAACGAGAAGATTAACAAACTGTTCGTACATTTCGTCCTCCTGAAATATGGTTAGAATGTAATAGTGTTATTTGTTCACACACGAACATTATACTATAAAACCAATCTGTTGTCAAGATAAATATTCTTTCTTTTTTAGTTTTTATCGAAATGAAGATATTTTTAAAACTCTCTTGACTGTATCGACAATTTATGATATAATATCAAAGATAAAAGGGTATTATCGGGAGGTAGATTGTTATGATGTATTTTAAGAATGCAAAGATGTACAAAAACAATGGTTTTTCTTCCGTTGACGCTGTTTTTGACGGTGTTGCTCTTAATATTCTTGAGAACGGTATCAGCGATACCGATATCGTTGGTTCTACCGTTTATAATAATTGTTATATTTTGCCCGGCTTTTGTGATGTACACGTACATTTTCGCGAGCCGGGTTATTTATATAAAGAGGATATTGCGAGTGGCTCCGCGGCAGCGGCGAGGGGAGGATATACGGCGGTATGTACGATGCCCAATCTCGTTCCTACGCCTGACAGCGTAGAGAACCTGGAAGTCCAAGAGAGAGCAATATTCGAAAAAGCCAAAATTGCAGTATTACCGTTTGGTACGATAACCAAAGGAGAAAAGGGAGAGGACCTTTCGGATATTTCCGAGATTGCTGCAAGAGTTGTAGGCTTTTCAGATGACGGACGCGGCGTTCAATCTGAGGATATGATGCTTGAGGCGATGAAAAAAGTACGAGAAAACGGAAGCATAATATCAGCCCATTGTGAGGAAAATTCCTTGCTGAACGGCGGATACATTCACGATGGAGAATATGCAGC
>JAZOUQ010000031.1:0-10465 GCA_045658185.1 Eubacteriales bacterium | reverse complement strand
TATATAAATTGGGATTTATTGGGGACGCGAGGACGCGGTTTCGCTACCTTTTTGAAAAAAGGTAGCACCAAAAACTTTACTGACAAAAAGGGCTTAATTGCAAGGCATAGTCTGTGCTGTCATTTATAGAATTGCTCCCGCGTGTCATTCTGAGCGAAGCGTAAGCGGAGTCGAACTTTTTCCACCGAGAGCCCAAACGATGCTACGCAGCGTTTGATCCTCGCTATGCTCGGATTTCGACTACGCTCAGGATGACGCGCGTGGAAAAAGCACCGAGCGAAGCGAAGGTGGAATCTAGGGCCACTACCCCAAAAATTCCACAAGGTTAGAATCGCGTTGGAAAACGGGCGATTCGTGAATCTCCCCCTGCACCAAAATAATGTTTGTTTTCCCCGATAAATCAAAATTTGCAGCAAAAGTGTCGGGTGTGATGTGTTTTTAAGTGAGAAAATGTGTCCAAAGGTCAAAAAATTCATCTTTTTATTAAATTTTACAGATTTGAAAAATATTTTTGACAAGAAATTTCAAAATAACTATTTACTTATTTGACTTTTTGTGATATTATATTAGGTGGAAAAATTTTTTAAAAACGGAGGATATAAATTCATGGCTATTCAAAGAAAAAAGATGTCCATGGACGGTAACACCGCCGCTGCACACGTATCGTATGCATTCACGGAAGTTGCCGCAATCTACCCCATCACACCTTCATCCGTAATGGCTGAGCTTACCGATGCTTGGTCCGCAACAGGACTCAAGAACATCATGGGCGAAAACGTTAAGGTTATGGAGATGCAGTCCGAGGCAGGTGCAGCAGGTACCGTTCACGGTTCTCTTGCAGCAGGTGCTTTGACAACGACGTATACGGCTTCTCAGGGACTTCTTCTGATGATCCCCAACATGTACAAGATCGCAGGTGAGCTTCTTCCTTGCGTAATACACGTTTCTGCTCGTTGCGTTGCTTCTCACGCACACAACATTTTCGGAGATCACTCCGACGTTTACGCTTGTCGTCAGACAGGTTTCGCTATGATCGCAGGCTCTAACCCTCAGGAGGTTATGGACTTGGGTGCAGTTGCACACCTTTCCACCATCAAGGGCAGAGTTCCTTTCATTAACTTCTTCGACGGTTTCCGTACCTCTCACGAGATCCAGAAGATCGAAACGTGGGATTACGAGGATCTGAAGGAAATGGTTGACATGGACGCTATCAACGCATTCCGTGCACGTGCTATCAACCCCGAGCATCCCGTACTTCGCGGCTCTGCTGAAAACGGAGATATCTTCTTCCAGCACAGAGAGGCTTGTAACCGTTACTATGATGCTCTTCCCGCAATCGTTGAGGAGTATATGGATAAGGTAAACGAGAAGATCGGTACCAACTACAAGCTCTTCAACTACTACGGTGCTCCCGACGCTGACAGAGTTATCATCGCAATGGGCTCTATCTGCGACGTGGCAGAAGAGGTTATAGACTACCTCACCGCAAAGGGTGAGAAGGTAGGTCTTATTAAGGTAAGACTTTACCGTCCTTTCGTTGCTGAAAAGCTCATCGAGGCTATTCCCGCAACCGCAAAGAAGATCGCAGTTCTTGACAGAACCAAAGAGCCCGGCTCTCTTGGTGAGCCTCTCTACCTCGACGTTGTTACCGCACTCGCACAGGGTGGCGTTTCCGCAAAGGTTGTTGGCGGCCGTTACGGTCTTGGTTCTAAGGATACACCTCCTTCCTCTATCTTCGCAATCTACGACGAGCTGACTAAGGACGCTCCCAAGAACGGCTTTACCATCGGTATCGTTGACGACGTTACGGGTACTTCTCTTGAAGAGAAGGCTGTTCCCGATACTGCGGCACCCGGCACTATCGCTTGTAAGTTCTGGGGTCTTGGCGGCGACGGAACTGTTGGTGCGAACAAGAACTCCATCAAGATCATCGGTGACCACACCGACAAGTACATTCAGGCATACTTCCAGTATGACTCCAAGAAGACCTCCGGTATCACCATCTCTCACCTTCGTTTCGGTGATAACCCCATCAAGTCTCCTTACTACATAAACAAGGCAGACTTCGTTGCTTGTCACAACTCCGCATATCTCAAGAAGTATGATATGATAAGCGACGTTAAGCCCGGCGGTACGTTCCTTCTCGACTGTGCTTGGAGCGTAGAGGAGCTTGGCGAAAAGCTTCCCGAAAAGGTAAAGGGCTACATTGCTAACAACAACATCAAGTTCATAATCATCGACGCTACCACCATCGCTACCAAGCAGATCGGTAACGCAAAGGTTAAGAACACCGTTCTTCAGTCTGCATTCTTCTCACTGGCTAACATCCTTCCCAAGGATGAGGCTATTGATTATATGAAGAAGGCTGCATACAAGTCTTACATCAAGAAGGGACAGGCTATCGTTGACCTCAACTATGCCGCTATCGACGCAGGTGCTGACGCTTACGTTGAAGTAAAGATCCCCGAGGAGTGGAAGAACAGTGGAGTTGACGCTCCCAAGGCTGCTTTCGAGAGTCCTCGTGCAGACCTTGCAAAGTTCGTAAACGAGGTAGTTACTCCCGTTAACGCAATGGCAGGCGACAGTCTTCCCGTTTCCGCATTCACGGATTACGTAGACGGTACGTTCCCTCAGGGCTCTACCGCTTCCGAAAAGCGTGGAGTTGCAGTTTACGTTCCTTCTTGGAATCCCGAAAACTGTATTCAGTGTAACAACTGTGCATTCGTATGTCCTCACGCTTGTATCCGTCCCTTCGCTATGACCGAGGAGGAGGCTGCAAACGCTCCTGAGGCTACGAAGTTTGCTGCAAAGCCCGTTCTCAAGACCAACTACAAGTTCACAATGTCCGTATCTCCCGCAGACTGTATGGGTTGTACCCTCTGCGTAAAGGCTTGTCCCGTTAACAACAATCCTAAGATGGGTACGGCTATTGAGATGGTTGCTGCTGCAACACAGGCAGATCAGCAGGCTCCTTGGGATTACGCTGTTGCAAACGTATCCGAGAAGAAGGAGCTTATCAACGCAACCGTTAAGGGCTCACAGTTCAAGCAGCCTCTGCTTGAGTTCTCCGGCTCTTGTGCAGGATGTGCTGAGACCTCTTACGCACGTCTTATCACCCAGCTCTTCGGTGAGTCTATGTACATCTCCAACGCGACCGGATGTTCCTCCATTTGGGGTGGCTCCGCTCCCGCAACTCCTTATACCGTAAACCGCGAAACAGGTAAGGGACCCGCTTGGGCTAACTCCCTGTTCGAGGACAACGCTGAGCACGGTCTCGGAATTCACCTTGGTCAGAAGACCATTCGTGAAAAGCTTATACGCAAGCTGAACGATATGGCAGCATCCGACAAGGCATCTGACGAGTTCAAGGCTGCTGTGGCTGAATTTATGGCTACAAAGGATAGCTCCAAGGCTAACGTTGAACCCACCAAGGCACTTATCGCGGCTCTTGAAAAGGCTGCAGCTGCAGGCTGTCCCGACGCTCCCGCGATCCTTGCTGAAAAGGATTACCTCGCTAAGAAGTCCGTATGGATCTTCGGTGGTGACGGATGGGCATACGACATCGGATTTGGCGGTCTTGACCACGTACTCGCATCCGGTGAGGACGTAAACGTAATGGTATTCGATACCGAGGTTTACTCCAACACGGGTGGACAGGCGTCCAAGGCATCTCAGATCGGTCAGGTTGCACAGTTCGCGGCAGCAGGTAAGGCAATCGGCAAGAAGAACCTTGCAGAGATCGCTATGTCCTACGGCTACGTATACGTTGCACAGGTAGCTATGGGTGCTGATATGAATCAGCTCCTCAAGGCTCTTACCGAGGCAGAGGCATACAACGGTCCTTCCATTATTATCGGTTACGCTCCTTGTGAGATGCACGGTATTAAGGGAACGATGCAGAACTGTCAGCTCGAAATGAAGAAGGCAGTTGAGGCAGGCTACTGGCAGATGTTCCGCTTCAATCCTACTCTCGAGAGCGGCAAGCTTATCGTTGACTCCAAGGCTCCTACGGCAAGCTACGTAGACTTCATCAAGTCCGAAAACCGTTACGCTCGTCTTGTACAGACCAATCCTGATAAGGCAGAGGCTCTCTTTGCACAGGGTGAGGAAAACGCAAAGGCGAAGTACGAAAGACTTCAGAAGTTGGTTGAGCTTTACGGCAACAACTAATAAATAAAATTTCAAGGCTGAGTCGTTTGACTCAGCCTTGTTTTTTCGTTTGCGGGTGCAAAATGGAAAGTTGAAAGTTGAAAATTGAAAATTGAAAGTTGAAAGTTGTGAGGTTTCTACCATTGCGAAAAACAAAAAACGAGCCAAGTCAAACGACTTGGCTCGTAAAATATTCTTTTAGATGGTAAAGTCTGCGGTAAGGCGAACGTCGTCGGACGCTGCTGCAACGTAAACGGTGTAGTTGCCGGACAACAATGCCCAAGCCTCATCCTGCCATACTCTGAGGTTTTCCTTAGCGATGGTAACGGTGGTGGTCACGGTGGACTTTGCGGGAACGAGAAGCTTCTCAAATCCCTTCAATTCCTTAACGGGACGGTCCTCAACTCCGTTGATGCCAACGTATACCTGAGCAATCTCCTTTGCGTCGATGTCCGAGGTGTTGGTTACGGAGAACTGAACGTCGATAGCGTCGCCCTTGTCGGTAACCTTAAGGTCGGAATACTCAAAGGATGCGTAAGACAGACCGTATCCGAATGCGAACAGAGGCTTAACTCCGTCCTTCTCGAATCCGCGGTATCCAACGTAAATGTCCTCGTTGTATACGCAGTCGCCTTCCTTGTACTCACCGTACTTGTGAGCGGGGCTGTCCTCAAGCTTCTTGGGAACGGTAAAGGGCATCTTACCGGAGGGGCAGATCTTTCCTGTGATAATGTCAGCAATAACGTTACCTACCTCCATGCCTCCAAACCAGGTCCAGATAACACCCTTAACGTCGTCAAGCCAAGGCATGGTTACAGGAGAACCTGCGGTGATGGTAACGATGGTGTTGGGGTTAGTCTTTGCAAGGAGAGGAATGAGGGTGTTCTGCTCGCCGGGAAGCTCCATATCGGGCTTGTCAAAGCTCTCGGTATCGAAGGTGTGGTTAAGACCGCCGCAGTATACGACAGCGTCAGCCGCACGAGCCATATCGAGAAGGTCCTCGATGGGCATTTCCTTCTTCTGGGTGGTCCAGAGAAGCTCGGGAGAGGTCATACCAACGGTAACCGCGTCTATACGAATGTCTATTCTGTCGCCCTTTTCGTAGTGGCGGGTGAACTCGAAGGGAACACCGTTGTTCGCAGAGGTAAACTGTCTTACCACCTGACCGTTGAACCAGAAGGTCGAACCGCGGTCAGCGTTGATGCAGAAGGTGTAGTCTGCGGTTTCGGGAATGTTCAGAACGGCGGTAAATCTTCTGGAAGCACCGTCGTGGATGTGGTCTACCTTATCAACGAAGTATACGGTAGGCTCACCCTGGAAGAATCCGTGCTCGTAGCATTCCATACGGAAAGCACGGCAACCCGCTCTCATATCAGCAATATCAAGATACTCTATCGGAATGGGGTCGTACTTGAGCTTGGTGCTCTTAACGAACTGAACGTTCTCCTCGCCGTACTTGTTGATAAGACCCTGAAGAGGAGTTATCTCATAAAGTGCCTTGACCGCACTGGAGTTTCCGCCGTGTGCGTGAAGCACGTCGCCGTTGTCACCCACAACGAGAAGCTTCTTTATATCCTTCTTGAAAGGAAGAACTCCGTCGTTCTTGAGAAGGACCATAGCCTCGGAAGCTATCTTGTAGGTAGCCTCCTGATGCTCCTTGGTGTTGAACGAGCCCTTCTTACGGTCGGGATTGAACTTGCCTACGCGGAACATAAGGCGGAGAATACGTCTTACCTTGTCGTCAAGCATCTTAACGTACTCCTCGTCCTTTTCACAAAGAGCCTCAAATGCGTCGCCGAGGAAGTAGTCCTCATATTTGTTGTCCTTTACGACAGTACCCATCTCTATGTCAAGACCGTATCTTGCGGACTGCTCGGTGTCGTAAACACCTGCCCAGTCACTTATAAATACGCCGTCCCAACCCCATTCGCCTTTAAGAATGTCGTTTACGAGAACTTCGTTGTGACAGCAGTGCTGCTTGTTGTAAAGGTTGTAAGCACCCATAAAGGAGTACGCACCTGCGTCAGCCGCAGCCTTAAAGCCGGGGAGATAGATCTCACGGAGAGCACGGTTAGAAACTATTGCGTTAACTCCGTTACGGTCAAGCTCCTGGTTGTTGAGAGCGTAGTGCTTTACACAGCAGGAGGTGTCCGCGTCCTGAATACCCTTGATGGAATTTACTACCATCTTGGAGATATGACAGGGGTCCTCACTCATATACTCAAAGTTTCTTCCGCAAAGGGGAGTACGGATTATGTTGATACCGGGGCCAAGGATAATGTCCTTGTTTCTGAAACGAGCCTCCTCACCGAGAACCGAGCCGTGGAGATAACCCATTTCGGGGTTCCAGGTAGCGGCAACGGCAGTACCCGTGGGAAGGTATGTAGAGAAGTCGTCCTTACGACCTGCTGTTCTCCAGCTGTGGCGGAAGTTCTCCTCACGGACTCCGTGAGGGCCGTCGTTCATAGTCAGCTCGGGAATGTCCTGATTGGGAACACCTGCCGAGGTGAATCTTGAGTTTGCGTGACACATTTCCACCTTTTCGTGAATGGTCATTTTTGCAATTATACTATCGATCTTTTGCTCAATGCTGTTCATGCTTTTTACCTCTTAAAATTTATTGATAGCATAATGATTTCATTATACATAATTATTATACTACCTTTTTCCACAACAAAAAAGATATTATTCTGCTGCTTTGGGCAACAATTCTGCTGTCACCCCCAAAAAACGCCTCAAAAGGCAACATTTTTGGGAGATAGGCGACTGCATCTTGACGAACGAACATACGGAAGCAACCTATGTCCGAAGTTACATTGTCTACCTGTTTTTTCGTTAATATTTATATTTGTGGCGAAAATTATTGACTTTTCTTTATTGTTGTGATATACTATCTCCGTATATCGATTATTGTATATTGTTGAAAGGAATGAACATAAACGATGCAGGAAAAGTTTGACACAAAATATTCTTTTGTGGAAAGTGAAAAGGAGATACTTTCCTATTGGGAAGAAAACGACTGCTTCCACAAGCTGAAGGCTAAAAACGAGGGCGGTAAAAAGTACCGTTTCATTGACGGTCCTATCACCGCTAACAACCCTATGGGTATTCACCACGTTTGGGGTAGAACCCTTAAGGATACCTTTATTAAGTACAACGCAATGAAGGGTATGGACACCCACTACCGTAACGGCTTTGACTCTCAGGGTCTTTGGGTCGAGGTAGAGGTTGAAAAGGAGCTTGGCTTTAAGACAAAGCACGACATCGAGGCTTACGGTCTTGACAAGTTCACCGACAAGTGTATCGAGCGTGTAAAGAAATATTCGGGCGTTATCACCGAGCAGTCCAAGCGTCTTGGTCAGTGGATGGATTGGGATAACTCCTACTACACCTACACCGACGAAAATATCACGGGAATCTGGGCGTTCCTCAAGAAATGTCACGAGGGTGGCTGGATAAAAGAGGTGTACAAGCCTATGCCTTGGTGTTCCCGTTGCGGAACTTCTCTCTCCGAGCATGAAATGACAGGCTCTTACAAGGAGATAGAGCATGAGGCGGTATTCTTCAAGCTTCCCATCGTCGGAACTAACGACTACATTCTCGTTTGGACCACCACCCCCTGGACGCTGTCTGCAAACGTGGCTCTCGCGGTAAATGCCGAGATGGACTACGTAAGACTTCACGTTGAGGGTGAGGAGCATAACTACGTTACCTCTCTCAACTACTACAAGCAGAAGTTTGAGGGCAAGGACGGCGTGACCCTCCTTGCTACCATGAAGGGTGCAGAGCTTGAGGGACTTGAGTACGAAACCTGCTTCCCCGAAATGGAAGAGCAGAAGTTCGCTCACAAGATAGTTCTCTGGGACGAGGTTGACGAGGCAGAGGGCTGTGGAGTCGTTCATATCGCTCCCGGTTGCGGTGCTGAGGACTTTGCTCTCGGCGAATCCCTGGGTCTTCCCAAGATAATCCCCGTTGACGAGTACGGCATTTTCTACGACGGCTTCAGCTTCCTTACCGGCGTTGACGCACAGGAGAGCCGTCAGATAGTATTCGACGAGCTGAAGAACAGAGGAAAGCTGTTCTACACTCACAAATATAAGCACAGCTACCCCGTTTGCTGGAGATGTAAGAAGGAGATACTCTTCCGCCTTGTTAAGGAATGGGCTATTTCCGTTGACGAGCTTCGTCCCCGTCTTATCGCAAACGCTAACAAGGTTCGTTGGGAGCCTGCATATCAGGGCAAGAGAATGCTTGACTGGTTGGAGAATATGTCCGACTGGAACATCTCCCGTAAGCGTTTCTACGGTCTGCCTCTGCCTTTCTACAAGTGTCCCGACTGCGGTGAGCTTACCGTTATCGGCTCTAAAGAGGAGCTTTACGAGAAGGCTGTTGACAAGTCAAAGGTGGACGCTATCCCCCACCTCCACCGTCCTTGGATAGACGAGGTTAAGGTTGCTTGTCCCAAGTGTGGTTGCCACGTTGAGAGAATTACTCAGGTCGGTGACGTTTGGTTGGATGCGGGTATCGTTCCTTTCTCCACCATCAAGCACTTCACCGATAAGGAATACTGGAAGCAGTACTTCCCCGCAGAGCACGTTCTTGAAATGAAGGAGCAGATCCGTCTGTGGTTCTACTCTATGCTGTTTATGAGTACCGTTCTTGTTGACGAGCCTCCCTACGAGAGAGTAAGTACCCACGGTATGGTCGTTTCCGAGGACGGAAGCAGATTCTCCAAGACAGGCTTTATGATAAGATTCGACGAGGCGGCTGACGTTATCGGTGCTGACGCTTCCCGTTACATCTTCGCGTCCTCCTCCACCTCGGGCGACGTCCGCTTCGGCTTTACCCTCGGTGACGAGGCAAGAAGAAAGCTCCTTGCGTTCTGGAATCTTGAAAC
Source organism: Eubacteriales bacterium (assembly GCA_045658185.1). Taxonomy (GTDB): domain Bacteria; phylum Bacillota; class Clostridia; order Oscillospirales; family CAG-272; genus HGM12713. Next base: position 1,419 of record JAZOUQ010000031.1, on the reverse strand, counting down.
CTTCTTCGCAACCTACGCTGATATTGATAACGTAAAGGTTGACCTCTCGAAGCTTGACATAAACAAGCTCTGCGACATCGACAGATGGCTGGTCATCAGAACCAACAGCTTTATCAAGGAAGCTACCAAGTATATGGACGACTACTCCACCAGAGAGGTGGTTGCGGCGTTCGAGAGCTTCGTAAACGATATATCCAACTTCTACATTCGTGTAAATCGCGGACGTTTCTGGAGCACCGATAACGGAGAGGACAAGCAGAATGCATACGCTGTTCTGTTCTACGCTATCAAGACCATCACTCAGGCGATGGCTCCTATCGTTCCCTTTATTACCGAAACCACCTGGCAGAAGTTTGTAAAGAGATATTCCGACGAAACCGCAATTTCCGTATTCCTTACCGACTATCCTACCGTTCGTGCCGACCTTGACGTTACCGACGAGGCAATTCTCGCAAACGTTGAAAAGGCAAGAGATATTATCTCTCTCGGACTTAAGCTCCGTAACGAAAAGCAGGTCAAGATACGTCAGCCTCTCCCCGCTATCTACGTAAGTGCGAACGAGGCAAACCACGCGGCTATCGCGGCGTTCGGCTCTATCATTAAGAGTGAGCTTAACGTTCTGGAGGCTCTTGAGCTTGAGAACACCGATTCTCTGGAATCCAACTTCCTCACCGTAAACTTCAAGGTTGCGGGACGTGTGCTTAAGAACCGTGCAAACGACGTAAAGGCTTACCTTGCAGAGCTTGACGAGGCGGCACAGCAGACCTTGTCCGACGCAGTCAAGAAGGGTGAGAACGTCAAGATCCTCGACCTTGACATCGAGCCTGAGGTGTTCACCGTGAACTCCAAGTCCGCGGACAACGTGGCTATCTACAAGAACAACGACGAGTTCGTGGCTCTCGATACCACCATTTCCGAGGAGCTTCAGAGAGCGGGTATTCTCCGTGACATCGTTCGTCAGTGTCAGGTATTCCGTAAGGAAGCTGGATTTGACGTAAGCGATAAGATATTTATCGGATTTACCACCGACTCCGAGCTTATCAACAGTATTCTTGAGGAGAAGAAGGAGCAACTGACTCACGACCTTCTCGCGACAGTTGAAGCTCCCGATGCACCCGAATTTACGGGCGAGATCGAGCTTGACGGCGTAAAGATAACCGTTGCTCTTAAGAGAAAGTAATATTTTAGCACAGCTGAGCTTTTGGCGTGATACTCTTAGCGGAGTATCACGCCAGTTTTATTCGCCTGTAGGGGAGGGGCTTGCTCCTCCCGATTTCGTAATAAAAAATTATTGTTTTTTCACGGGTCGTCGAGGACGTCGACCCCTACCATTATTGTGTTCTAACACATCGTAAGATTTTTTGTGAAATCAAAAGATAAACACATTATTGGTAAATTTCTATGTTCGCTCTCTCTTTG
>JAZOUQ010000030.1:0-23507 GCA_045658185.1 Eubacteriales bacterium | reverse complement strand
GGGTTGTTGGGGGAGTTTACGATAACTGCCTTGGTTGCGGGGGTTATCTTGCTCTCAAAGTCAGCAATATCTATCTGGAAGGTCTTATCCTCGGGTTTGCTGATTACTATCTTTCCGCCCGCGTTCTCAATGAACACTCTGTACTCGGTAAAGAAGGGAGCGAAAACGATACACTCGTCGCCCATACCCTCCTCAATAACTGCTTTCAGGCAGATGGAGAGGGAAGCCGCCGCACCGCAGGTCATATAAATGAGGTTGGGAGAAATACCAACTCCAAATTTTTCATTTATTCTGTCTGCGATGATCTGTCTTGTGTTTGCATCGCCCTGTGCGGAGGTATATCCGTGGAGAACTACCGAGTTTTTAGTATCGAGAAGCTGACGAATGGTATCGTCTACCTCTGCGGGGGCGGGAACACTGGGGTTACCCAAGCTGAAGTCAAATACGTTTTCAGCACCTATCTCGGCGGAACGGGTTTTGCTGTATTCAAAAATTTCTCTTATAATCGAACGCTTGTTTCCAAGCTCGAACATTTTCTGATTGTATCCCATATTATATTTTTGCCAACTCCTCGCAGCTCAAGGTCTTAACACCGTTTGAAGTAAGTATTTCGTCTACTCTCTGAATATCGGACGCCTTGAGAACTACGTACGCCTGATCGGTATCTACGGACAGACCGTACATATACTCTATGTTTACGCCGTTGTCATCAATTATCTTGAGCAGACCCTGAAGGCTACCTACCTTGTGGGGGATCTTGATGATAGAAACGTCGGAGAGGAGAGAAGAGAAGCCGTTTTCGGTAAGCTTTTCTTTACCCTTTGCCGCATCGTCAACTATGAGTCGGAGCAAGCCGAACTCGGTGGTATCCGCAAGGCTCATAGAGATAATATTTACGCTGTTTTCCTTAAGAACTCCGAGAACCTCGGACAATCTTCCTGCTCTGTTTTCAATAAAAACTGTCAACTGCTTAGCAAACATTATAAATTCCTCCTGTATTTTATTAATAAAGCTTACGGTTGTCGATTACGTGAACTGCCTTGCCCTGACTTCTTACAAGGCTCTGGGGTTCAACTATCTTAACCTTCGCACTGATTCCGAGTGCCTGCTGGATAACGTGAGCGATCTTCTTGGTGAGCGATTCGATAACTCTTATCTCGTCGGTATAATATTTCTGGTCAAGCTCAACCTGAACCTCAAGAGTATCAAGGTTATTTACACGGTCAACTATCATCATATAGTGAGGAGTTACCTCTTCGACATCCACAAGAGCAGCCTCGATCTGGCTGGGGAATACGTTTACGCCGCGGATGATAAGCATATCGTCCACACGTCCCTTGAAGCGGGAGATACGGGCACTTGTTCTTCCGCACTCGCAAGGAGTACGGTCAAGGCTTGTAAGGTCCTTGGTTCTGTAACGGATAAGCGGAATACCTTCCTTGGTAAGGGTGGTAAACGCAAGTTCACCTGTTTCTCCGTCTGCAACGGGAGTCAAGGTAGCGGAGTTGAGTACTTCAGGGTAGAAGTGGTCCTCGCAAACGTGAAGTCCCTTGTGGAACTCACAGTCACAAGCCACACCGGGTCCCATTATTTCACTAAGACCGTAGATGTCGAATGCCTTGATATTAAGTCTGGATTCTATCTCATGATGCATCTTTTCCGTCCAAGGCTCAGCACCGCAGATAGCGTACTTGAGCTTTATTCGGTCAAGCAGACCTTCTTCCGCAAGAACCTCGGAAATATGGAGCAGGTAGGAGGGCGTACAAGCAATAGCAGTAGCACCGAAGTCCACCATCATAGTGGTAAGCTTTTTGGAGTTACCCGTACTCATGGGAACGACCGTTGCACCTATCTTCTGTGCACCGTCGTGAGCACCAAGACCGCCCGTGAACAGTCCGTAGCCGTAGGCTACCTGAATGACGTCGTTCTTGGTAACCCCCGCCATAGTCATGCATCTTGCAACGCACTCTGCCCAAATATCAAGGTCGCGGCGGGTGTATCCTACGACCGTAGCCTTACCCGTCGTTCCGCTGGATGCGTGGATTCTTACGATTTCAGAATTAGGAACTGCAAACAAACCGAAGGGATAATTATCTCTGAGGTCGTCCTTAGTGGTAAAGGGGAGCTTGGTAATGTCATCGATACCCTTTATGTCACCGGGCATAAGACCGACAGCTTGCATCTTTTTGCGGTAAAATTCCACGTTGTGGTACATATAATCCACGAGTTTGACGAGTCTTGCACTTTGCAGATTTGTCATCTGGTCGCGGCTCATACATTCCTTGGTTTCATTCCAAATCACAATAATTCCCCCTTAATTCTTTGCTTCATATCCGTATATGAAGGCTTTTTTATTTATTTCAACGGTTTTTGCGGGAACGGTGGCTGAAACCACGTCAAGCCAAGTGTCTTTATCAAATCCGATAGCACTTGCGGCATAGCCGAGAACCACGGAGTTGAGAACCTTGCTGTTTCCAAGCTCCAATGCTATTTTCTGGCCGTCAATGCTACGGACGGTATGCTCCTTTTTAAGCTCCTCAATAATATTTTCGGGATAGGTCTTTGCACCGATAACTACCGTCATAGGGTCGATACGGCAGTCGTTGACGATAAGTACGCCGTCCTTTTTGAGGAAGTGCGAGTATCTGAGAGCTTCAAGACGCTCAAATGCTATGATAACGTCAGCCTGACCCTCTTCAACCACAGGCTCGCTTACCTTCTCGCCAAATCTTACGAAGGTAACCACGCTTCCGCCTCTCTGTGCCATGCCGTGGACCTCGGATATTTTTACGTCATATCCCATCGCCATAGCTGTTTTTCCTATAATTCGGCTGGTGAGCAGAGTACCCTGACCGCCCACACCGACAATCATTATATTCTTAGTCATATTATTTCTCCACCGTTTTTATCGCATTGAATTTACAGTAATTCTGGCAAAGACCGCAGCCGTTACACATAGTAGCGTCGATCTTTACCTTTCCGTCCTCGCCTCTGGTCATTGCGGGACAGCCTATCTTCATACACATACCGCACTTTCGACAAGCGTCGGGGTCAACCACACATTTGTTGGGGAATGTCTGACCCTTAAGAAGTACGCAAGGAGATTTGGTTATGATAACGGTCAAGGTGTCGCTGTTAACGCTTTCCTTGATAAGCTCCTCAAGTCCCTTAACGTCAAATGCGTTTATTTCAACCACGTTCTGTACGCCAACCGAACGGCAGAGTGCCGCCAGGTCGATAGCGTAGGTGTCCTCGCCCTTAAGGGTTTTACCCGTAGCCGCATGCTCCTGATGTCCCGTCATACCCGTCGTACGGTTGTCAAGTATCATAACCGTACCCGTAGCCTTGTTGTAGACCATATTGATAAGTGAGTTTATACCCGTATGTAAGAAGGTGGAGTCACCGATGACAGCAACCCAATTCTTAACGTAATCCTTGCCCTTTGCCTTTTCCATGCCGTGGAGGGATGAAATACTTGCACCCATACAGATGGTGGTGTCGATAACGCTCAGAGGAGCTACCGCACCGAGAGTATAGCAGCCGATGTCACCTGCCGCGTGTATCTTCAGCTTGTTAAGAACGGAGAACACGCTTCTGTGAGGACAGCCGGGGCAGAGGATAGGAGGCCGTGCAGGAGCTTCCTGCTTTTCGAACACGGCGTCGTCCTTGCCGTAAAGAACTCTGCGGAGAAGGTTTGCACTGTACTCTCCCTGACGGGTGAACAGCTCCTTGCCCTTGACATCAAATCCCCAAGCTCTTACCTGCTCCTCGATAACAGGCTCAAGCTCTTCAAATATGTAAACTGTTTCAACCTTGGAGATAAACTCCTCGATAAGCTTCTTGGGGAGAGGATTTACAAGACCGAGCTTGAGAACACTTGCATCGGGACAAACCTCTTTTACATACTGATATGCGATACCGCAGGTAATAAATCCGATCTTGGTGTCGCCCATTTCCATTCTGTTTACGGAAAGGGTAGCGGCATCCTCTGCAAGACGGTTTTCTCTGTCCTCGACTACAAGGTGTCTGCCGATTGCGGATGCGGGCATCATAACGTATTTTGCTACGTTACGCTCGTATTTCTTGTCCTCCACCTCAACTCTGTCGCAAAGCTCAACGGCACTCTGGGAGTGAGCAAGCTTGGTGGTAGTGCGGAGGATAACGGGGGTATCGTATTTTTCGCTTATCTCGTATCCGAGCTTAACAAAATCCTTTGCCTCTCCACTGTCGGAGGGTTCAAGCACGGGAACGTGTGCAGAGCGTGCGATCATTCTTGTGTCCTGCTCGTTCTGTGAGCTTGCGAGTCCTGGGTCGTCAGCAACGACGATAACAGAACCGCCGCCAACACCCGTGTATGCAAAGGTGTAGAGGGGGTCACTTGCCACGTTAAGACCCACGTGCTTCATACAAGCCATACTTCTCACACCCGAAATGGATGCACCGATAGCCACCTCAGCGGCAACCTTTTCGTTGGGAGCCCATTCGGTGTAGACCTCGTCGTATTTTGCAAGATATTCGCTTATTTCAGTGCTGGGAGTTCCGGGGTATGCACTTGACAGCTTCACGCCTGCCTCGTATGCACCTCTTGCTATTGCCTCATTACCCAGCATAATAGTTTTTTCAGCCATTTTATTTACTCCTTAAATCCTTTACTCGTTTTGCTTTACCCTCAAATCTCTGCAAGGTGTTAGGAGATTCCAACAGAACCTTTGCATCAAGACCGAGCATTATCTTCAATTTGTTTCTTACTTCAGCGGTTATCTTCTCAAGCACCGAGAAGGAGTCGGTACTGTGAGCAAGCTCTACCTTGATGGTAAGCTTGTCGAGGAAGCCCTCTCTCTCAAGAATTATCTCGTAGTGAGGACCAAGCTCCTCTACGCTGAGTATTACCTCTTCTATCTGACTGGGGAATACGTTTACGCCGCGGATCTTGAGCATATCGTCGCTTCTTCCAGAAAGATTTTCCATACGGCAGAAGGTTCTTCCGCACTTACACTTTTCATAGAACAAACGGGTGATGTCCTTGGTTCTGTAACGGATAAGAGGAAGTCCCTCTTTCTTTATACAGGTGATAACAAGCTCACCCTGCTCGCCCGCGGGAAGCACCTCTCCCGTTTCGGGGTCGATTATCTCGGGGATAAAGTAGTCCTCGTTTATGTGCATGCCGCAATGCTCAAGGCACTCGCCCGACACACCGGGACCCATAAGCTCACTCATACCGTAGTTTGAGGTGATAAGTATATCCTTGCCCCAGAATTTGTGCATTTCCTCACGCATAGCGTCGGTGAGAAGCTCACTTCCTACCAATGCGATCTTTACCTTCAGATCTCTCTCAGGCTCAATACCCATCTCCTTTGCCACCTCGGCAAGGCGGAGAGCGTAAGAGGGGGTTGCCACCAAAAGCGAGGTTTCGAAGTCCTGCATATACATTATCTGCTTTTGTGAATTTCCCGTAGAGGAGGGAACTATTGCCGCACCGATATTTTCAAGACCGTAGTGCAGTCCGAGTGCTCCCGTGAACATACCGTATCCGAAGCATATCTGTGCCACGTCCTTTTCGGTAGCACCGCCCATACAAGCGATACGGGACACACATTCCGTCCAGGTTTGGAGGTCGCCTTGTGTATATCCAACTACCGTGGGTTTACCCGTCGTACCGCTGGACGCGTGTATTCTGACAAGCTCATCCTTGCTTACAGCGAACAGCCCGAAGGGGTAGTTATCTCTCATATCCTGCTTGGTAACAAAGGGAAGCTTGGAGAGGTCGGAAAGTGTTTTTATATCCTCGGGCTTTACCCCTGCCTCGTCCATCTTTTTGCGGTAAGGAGCAACCTTTTCGTATACTCTGCTTACCGTTTCCTGTAAGCGTTCAAGCTGTATTCTTTCTATTTCCTCTCTTGGGAGGGTTTCTTCTTTTGACCAGATCATTTCAGTACCTTTCAGAGTTTAAATTATTTCGCCTTCAAAGTGCTTGTCGAATGCCTCGGAGATTATTGCATCGTCGGGCTTCTTGGTGACAAGACTTACGACAACGGTGATTATAAGCGAGAATACCATACAGAGAACGCCTATCAGAGGTGACGTTGCCACACCGTCCTTAAGTGCTGTTGCAAAAGAACAGCTCCAACCGTTTTTATCGTAACCGAACACCACGATAAGCACAGCGGTGAGCAGTATTGAGCTTACGATAGACGACCATACGGCAGGTCTTGTTACCTTCTTCCAGATAACTCCAAGCACGTAAGGTCCCATAAAGCAACCCGCAAGCGTACCCCAGCTTATACCCATCATATAGGTAATAGCAGCGATTCCGAATTTTTCGTTGAGTATAGCGAGTATTACGGATGTTGCAACGAAAGCAAGACAAAGCACACGCATAATAGTATTGACACGCTTGTCACTTGCATCCTTCTTTATTCCGCCCTTGTAAAGGTCAACGGCAATAACCGATGCACTCGCAAGGGAAACGGATGAAAGTGTGGACATACTTGCGGAAAGAATGAGTACTGCGATAATACCCGTAAGTCCAACGGGGATAACCACCTTCAACATCGTAGGTATAACGAACGTATCCTTGACAGGACCGTCTGCGGTTGTGAGTATCTCGGGGAAATAGTAGCTGAGAGCACCCGAGAAGTAAGCAACAAAGCCGATTATAAGAGCGAATGCCGTGCTGACTACCACGCCTTGGGTTATAGCCTTTTTGTCACGTATTGCGTAATACTTGTGAACGGTTTGAGGAAGTGCCCAAACGCCAATAGAAGTGAGAAGCACAAGAGCGAGAAGAGAAACGGTAGTTCCGTAGAGTCCCGTGCTGTTGTCCCCGCCGAAGGTGACCCAAGTCAGGTTGGGATTGTTTACAAGCTCGGAAATATCCCAGCTTACGTTTTCGTGATTCATATAGCAGAATATCATACAGATAACGCCGATTATCATTATAATTCCCTGAATGAAATCAGAAAGAGCGGTCGCGAAATATCCGCCGAAGAACAGATACACAGCAGTAAGAACCGCAAGAGCGATCATAACTATCCAACCGTCGATGCCGAATACTATCTCAAACAGACTGCTGATACCGTTGTAAACGGAAGCAGAGTAGGGGATGAGGAAGACAAAGATGATGACCGCGGATACAAACTTTATATTCTTTGAGCCGTATCTCTTCTCGAAAAACTCGGGCATCGTCTTTGAGCCAAGTCTTTGAGTCATATTTTTTGTTCTCTTTGCAAGAACCAACCAAGCGAAAAGCGTACCTATGATGGCGTTGCCTATACCTATCCAAACGGAGGCAAGACCGAAGGAACGTCCGAACTGACCTGCATAGCCGATAAATATAACAGCCGAGAAATAAGTAGTTCCATATGCAAAGGCTGTCATCCAGCCGTTAAGTCCTTTTTTTCCTGCAAGCAGAAAATCGTTAACCGATCCTGAACGGTTTTTTGTGTAGAATGCAACGGCAACCATAGCCACCGCGTACAATACTAAAATAAGATAATCCCAAACCATGATGTTCTCCAAAAATGAGTGTACTATAATTTATATGTAAAATAAAAAAATACAAGAGAAGTATACCATATTTTACGGCGGTTGTCAATATTTATAAGTCATTTTCACAGCTGAATTTTGGCGTATTTTGTAACTTCTTGCCCACAAAATTGTGAACGGAGGATGTTTTTGTGGATGGTATTGAAAAAATGCGGATTTTATGGTATAATTTAACGTACAGAATAACTTCGAAGGGTGAAGATAAAATGTTTGATTTTAAAAATAAAACGGTAGTTGTTACAGGCGGAGCGAGAGGAATAGGAAGATGCATAAAGGAGAGCTTTGAGAAGACCGGGGCTGTCGTTTATGTCATAGACCTTTTGGAAAACGATTGCTTTGTGGGTGATCTCGGAGATAAATCTACACTTGAAGCTTTTGCAAAAAAAGTGATAGATGAGAGGGAAACCGTTGATTTTCTTATAAATAATGCCGCTCCTAAAATGTGCGGAATAGATAAGGGCAGCTATGAAGATTTTGAGTACGCATTGAGCGTAGGCGTAACGGCACCGTTCTATCTTTCCAAGCTTTTTGCACCGTATTTCACAAAAGGAGCGAGTATCGTTAACATATCCTCCTCGAGGGATAGAATGAGTCAGCCGCAGACGGAGAGCTATACGGCGGCAAAGGGAGGTATTTCTGCACTTACTCACGCTCTTGCAGTAAGCTTTGCGGGAAAGGTCAGGGTCAACTCAATTTCTCCAGGGTGGATAGACAATAACTATACCGTCTACGAGGGTTCAGACGCAGAGCAACAGCCTGCGGGAAGGGTAGGAAAGCCTACGGATATTGCTGATATGGTGATGTATCTTTGTTCGGATATGGCAGGATTTATAACGGGCGAGAACATTTGTATTGACGGTGGAATGACCAGACAGATGATATACCACGGCGACCACGGCTGGACGCTTAACGGGGATAAATAAAATACTAAACTTTTTTCGAAAAGAGTAAATTTATGTTGGTTAAAAAAAGCGGATATATGGTATAATATCATAGAAAGTTTGTGAGGTGAAGAAAATGTATTTTGATGATTTAAAGGTCGGTATGACCATGGAAACTGCCCCTGCGGTGATTACAAAAGAGAAAATGATGGCATTTGCCCGTGATTACGATCCTATTCCGTTGCATACGGACGAGGAGTACGCCAAGGGAACGGTTTTCGGAAAGCTTATTGCTCCCGGAGTAATGTCGTTTATGTCGGTATGGGCAAAGTTTCTTGAGAATGATTTTTTCGGAGATCAGCTTATCGCGGGAAAATCAACCACGATGGAGTGGTTGAAGCCCGTATATGCAGATGACGTTCTGACGGGCAAGGTGACTATTACAGATCTTGTTAAGCGAAACGCTAAAAACGGTCTTGTTACGGTTTGTGTAGATATTTACAATCAAAAAGGGGAGCTTGTTCTGAAGGACGTGACCGAATCGGTGGTTAAATGTCGTATGGAATAAAAGAAAAGGAGTTGCATCGTATGATGCAACTCCTTTGTGCTTTTTATTTCTTTTGAGGAGCAGCGGTGTCAGTACCGTCACCCACAAGTCCAAGACGCACGGCGGCTTCCTCTCTCATTTTGTATTTGAGAACCTTACCCGCGGCATTCATCGGGAAATTGTCCACGAACTCAATGTATTTGGGCACTTTGTGACGTGCCATACTTGCCTTGATGTAGTTGGACATCTCTTCAACCGTTACGCTTCCGGGTTCTTTGAGGATAATACAAGCCATTATCTCCTCGCCGTACTTTTTATCGGGGACTCCGATTACCTGAACGTCCTTTGTCATAGGATGTGTATAGATAAATTCCTCGATCTCCTTGGGGTAAATGTTTTCACCTCCGCGAATGATCATATCCTTGAGGCGTCCCGTAATTCTGTAATTTCCGTCCTCGTCACGACAAGCAAGGTCGCCCGAATGAAGCCAACCGTCCTCGTCGATGGTTTCCTTGGTTGCGTTGGGCATCTTGTAATAGCCCTTCATAGTGTTGTAGCCCTTTGCACAGAACTCACCGTTTACACCGGGAGCCACCTCCTCGCCTGTTTCGGGGTCAATTACCTTGCACATAACGTGGGGGAAAGCATAACCGACAGTTTCGGTACGAACCTCAAGCGAATCGGTCCACGAGCTCATTGTGTTACCGGGAGCACATTCAGTCTGACCGTAAACGCTGACGATTCCCGTCATATTCATTTCACTCGGGTCAGCTGCACGCTTCATAAGGTCGGCAGGACATCCCGCTCCAGCCATAATTCCCGTTCTCATATGAGAGAAGTCGGTGCTTCTGTAATTCGGATGATTGAACATAGCGATAAACATCGTCGGCACACCGTTGAAGCAGGTGATCTTTTCCTGATTGATACACGCCAAGGACGACTTCGCGGAGAAATATGGCATAGGACACATGGTTGTTCCGTGGGTCATTGAAGACGTCATGGAAAGCGTCATACCGAAGCAGTGGAACATAGGAACCTGTATCATCATTCTGTCCGCGGTGGAAAGTCCCATGCGGTCACCGATACACTTTCCGTTGTTTACAACGTTGTAGTGTGTAAGCATAACTCCCTTGGGGAAGCCGGTTGTACCCGAGGTATACTGCATATTGCAGACGTCACTCGGCTTAACGGCTGCTGCCATTCTTGCTACCTGTTCACGGCTGACAAGCTTGTATCGAGCCATTGCCTCATCGAAACTAAGACAACCCTCTTGCTTAAATCCAACCGTTATAACGTTGCGAAGGAAGGGGAGCTTTTTGGCATGTAAGGGATTTCCCGGCACGGTGTTTTTTAACTCGGGACAGAGAGTATTGATGATGTCCTTGTAGTTTGAGTCAAGACAGCTTTCGATCATAACGAGCGTATGCGTGTCGGACTGACGGAGCAGATATTCTGCCTCGTGGATCTTATATGCCGTATTGACGGTAACCAGAACTGCACCGATCTTTGTTGCCGCCCAGAAGGTAATATACCAAGCGGGAAGATTGGTTGCCCAGACCGCCACCTTGGAGCCTGCCTTTACGCCCAGCGAAACCAGTGCTCTTGCAAAACGGTCAACGTCCTCGCGGAACTGTGAATAGGTACGGGTATAATCGAGAGTCGTATACTTAAAGCAATACTGATCGGGAAATTCGTCGGCAACTCTGTCAAGGACCTCGGAGAAGGTCATATCCACCAACTCGTCCTTTTTCCATATATACTGACCTGTTCCGTCGTGATTGAAGTAAAGACTCTTTTTCATATCTCTCGTAGAGTGGAATTTAGACATATAATTCACGAAATGCGGGAAAATGATCTCAGGATCCTGAAGATCGTCAAGCCATTCGGGTTTCCATTCAAGAGAGATAAAGGAATCGTAGTTTACGGAAGACAACGCACGCATCACGTCCTCGATAGGCATTGTTCCTTCGCCGATAAGCTGGTATGCTCCGCTGTCATCGGAATCACGCATATGGACGTGAGCAACGTATGCACCGAGATTTTTGATGGTCTGGTCACCGCTCTCACCGTGATCTCTGTAAGGATGATGAACGTCCCACAGTGCCGCGAGATTGTCACTTGCAAACTTATCCAGCATAGAACGAAGTCTGGCGGTGTCGGAATAAATTCCGCTGGTTTTTATTAAAATACTTACGTTTTTCTCACAAGCAAGGGGCAAAAGCTCGGAGAGAGCCGCACATATCATATCCTCGTTGTCGTGCAAAGCACATACTACGACGTAAGGTACTTTTGCATTGTGGGCAATTTCGATCAGCTCCTTGAGAGTTGAAACGGCATTGGGGTCAAAGGATATGTCAAGAGAGGTGTCAAAGCAGGGAATGGTAAGTCCCTTCTCTCTCAACTGACGAACTGTAGCCGCAGTGTTGTATTTATGGAATGGGCCGCCTTTTTCCATAAGCGGATCAAATTTTGCAAGATTGTATACTTCAACACCCGTAAAACCCATATCAAGAGCTACTTCAAGCATTTCGTCGAACGAAAGATTGGGCCAACCTCTGGTGGAAAAGGAGAGTTTCATTCTATTTCCTCCTCGTAAACTATTTTATTAAGAGCACTCAGATAAGCTTGTATTCCCGCACCGACTATATCGGTAGAAATACCTCTGCCGGAATAAACTTTTCCTCCGGAGCGGAGCTTTACGATGGTCTGTCCCATAGCTTCACGTCCCTCGGTAACAGCCTGAAGCTGGAAGTCGTCAAGCTCGTAGTGACAGCCTGTGATAGCTTCTATTGCCTGGAATGCGGCGTCGATAGGTCCGTCACCGATGTACACGCCCTCGACGGTCTGGTCGTTCTTGATAAGCTTAATGTGAGCGGTTGCGGATATTGTGTTTCCTGACGTTATAACGTACGTGTCCAGCTTATACGTAGCGGGGACCTGCATAGCGGAGGATGCTACGATGGCGTCAAGCTCCTTGAACGTTACGTTTTCCTTTTTGTCCGCGATCTGCTTGAACGCCGCGTATACCTTTTGAGTGTCTTCCGCGGAAAGATCGTATCCAAGTCTTACGGTAGCAGCGGCTACATCCTCCTCGGAGTCGTGTGCGGTAAGGAAGATTCCGTCGTTCTGCTCGGACTCGGTCGCCAAGGACTGCACCTTACCCGTGTTGAAAAGACGGTCGATCTGAGATATTATTCTGCTGAGCTGTGTGGTTTTGACTCCAACGCAAGTGTTGAGCATATCTGTTTTTGCATTGATTATTCTGATCACGTTTGAAAGAGAAGCCTCCGACAACGTCCGTGCCGCAACGCGGATCTGTCCTGCTCCTTCCGCTACCGCCAGAACGGAACAAGCGTCAGCCATTGATATGGTGTTCGCACAGCATACGCCAAGGGTAACGTCGCGAAGACGAGGAACGGCGTCGTACTGACTGCGAATAAAAGCAGAGAATTCGGAGGGGAGCATTTCTCCCGCGGTATCGCAGAGCGTTACCGTGGTTGCACCTGCACAAATTGCCGCCTCTATAACCTTTGCGAGAAAATCACTCTCGCTTCGTGTTGCGTCACCCGCTACAAATTCTACGTCGGGGCAGAGTACACGACAAGCACTGATGGTACGGCTGATAGCGTCGATCATTGCGTCGGGCTTTTTGTGGAACAGATACTCTATTTGCACATCACTTGTTGATGCACACACCTGCAATCTGGGATTTTTTGCATTTTTCAGGGCAGCCCAAGTGCGTTCAAGACTTTCGTCGTCGAGCAATTCAACGGGAACTGCAACGCGACTGTCGTTGACTGCCGCAACTATAGATTTTATCAAAAGAGAATCAATGCGGGGATTTTTGATAGCATCAAGCTCGATCAGATCTACCCCAAGTTTATCCAAAAGCTTGGCAAGTTCAATTTTTTCTTTAAACGTGAGGCGAAGCTCCTCACATTCTTGCTTCATTGTTGCGTCGCTGATGATAATTTGTTTCATTTTGTATATATCTCCTTTCAGAACGAAAAATCAAATAAAAAAAGCCCCGAGCCGACTATCGGCTTCAGGGACGAATTGAATCGCGGTACCACCCTGATTACCCCCAAAAAAGGGAAATCACTCAATAGCCCCAATAAGGGCATTGCCATATAACGGTGGCTACCGTGCCTTATTACTTGCTGACGCGTTGATAAGACCGACTCGGGAAGGAGAACTCCCATTACGTTTGCATCGGTTCGCACCAAGTACCGACTCTCTGCAGCATTCGAAAAAAGAGCATAATTTCCGTCATTGTCTTTTGCTTTTCAGTTCAATAGATATATTTAACCATTAAATCTGTTTTTTGTCAAGTGCAAATCGCAAAAAAATAAGATATTTGATAATAATGCACAAAATAACCCCATCACTTTTTTAAAGTTTGTACATTTTTCAGCAATAAAATGTTTGACTTTTTTGCTCGAAAATGATAGAATATATACATATATATTTATGATTGAAAAGACTGTGACGAAGACGGTAGGGAACAATTAGACTTCGGAGAGTCGGCTCTTCGGGATACCGTCACTTCTAAGTCGGAAATTTGAAAGTTTCCGAGGGTGTTTTATGCTTCTCTCAAGATTTTCTTCTTGAGGTTTTTTGTTTTATCGTGTCTTTGACGTAGTAAGATGATCTGAACAGGCTTTGATCTTAAACTTAAATGGAAATGGAAAAAGTATTATGAACACAATGGAGCATAAGTTAAAACAAATAGCAGACCGTATCAAAGAGCTTCGTCTTATTACGGGTCTGTCGGTTGCCGAGATGGCTGAGCGAACGGGACTTACGGAAAGTGAGTACGAGGCTTGTGAGAACGGCAACAAAAATCTCAGCATAGCATTCCTTTATCACTGCGTATTGATCTTCGGAGTAGATATGAGTGATATTCTGGAGGGTAAAAGCCCTAAGCTTCGCTCATATTCGTTGACTCGAAAGGGCGAGGGACAGAGGATCGAAGAGGCTCACAATATGGTGGGATACAACCTGGCATCGGGCTTCCGTAACCGTATTGCACTCCCTCTTTATATGGAGATGAAGTACCACGAGGGTGCTGAGAATGAAAAAATAGAGATGGTGACCCACGAGGGACAGGAGTGCGATATCGTTATCTCCGGTCAGATGAAGATTCAGATCGGTGAGCATACCGAGATACTTAATCCCGGTGACTCTATTTATTACGACTCGGGTACACCGCACGGAATGATTGCCGTGGGTGGCGGTGATTGTTCGTTCTATGCTATGGTTCTCAGCAACCAGGCGGCGAGAGTTGGTGAGCAGGCGGCAGCTTCCTCCAACCTTACCAAAAAGCGTGACGAGGATAAGCAACCGAGAATTTATAACGACTTTATCATTCCTACCGAGAAGGACGGTATTCTTACAGAGATCGCCTTTAAGAATGAGGATAAGTTTAATTTTGCGTTTGACGTTGTTGATAAGCTGGGAACGAGTAAGCCCGATAAGCTTGCTATGCTCCACATTAGCGAGGATGGCACCGAACGCAGATTTACCTTTGCGGATATGAAGAAGGAATCCGCAAGAGTTGCTAATTACTTCAAGTCTATCGGCATCAAACGCGGCGACCGCGTTATGCTCGTGCTTAAGCGTCACTATCAGTTTTGGTTCTCAATGCTGGCGTTGAATAAGCTTGGAGCTGTTGCGATTCCTGCACCTAATCAGCTGCTTCAAAAGGATTTTGAATACAGATTTGAGGTTGGAGGAATCAAGGCTATCGTTTGTACGGCAGATGGCGACGTAGCAGATTCGGTAGACGCAGCGGCAAAGAACTGCCCCGGTCTTGCACACAAGATACTTGTGGGCGGTGCCCGTGACGGTTGGCATAGCTTTGATGACGAATACAGTCTTTACAGCAGCCATTATCTCCGTACAGAGGACGCTCCTTGCGGAACCGATCCTATGCTGATGTTCTTTACTTCGGGAACGTCGGGATATCCCAAGATCGCGGCACACAGCTACAAATATCCTCTCGGACATTTCATAACCGCAAAGTATTGGCATCAGGTAAATCCCGACGGATTGCATCTGACCATATCCGACACAGGCTGGGCAAAGGCAATGTGGGGTAAGCTTTACGGACAGTGGTTGTGCGAGGCGGCAATATTCGTATACGACTTTGACAGATTTGACGCAGAGAAGATACTTCCGCTCTTTAAAAAGTACAATATCACTACTTTCTGTGCACCTCCCACGATGTACAGAATGCTCATAAAACAGGATCTTTCACGTTTTGACCTTTCAAGCATAGAGCACGCATCTACCGCAGGTGAGGCACTTAACCCCGAGGTGTTCCGTCAGTTTGAAAAGCATACGGGACTTCAGATCATGGAAGGCTTTGGACAGTCGGAGAGTACGCTTATCATAGGAAACCTTGCAGGCGGCAGCCACAAGATAGGTTCTATGGGTAAGCCCGTACCGCTTTACGACGTTCATTTGCTTAGCCCTGAGGGTGAGGAGGTCGAGATCGGTGAGAGCGGAGAGATCTGCATCAATATTTCGAACGGACTTCCTTGCGGACTTGCATATTCTTACGAGGGCAACCCCGAGGTAACGGCAGAAACCTGGCGTGACGGATATTATCATACGGGCGACCTTGCTTGGAGAGATGAGGACGGCTTCCTTTGGTACGTTGGACGTGCCGATGACGTTATCAAATCTTCCGGATACAGAATTGGCCCGTTTGAGATAGAAAACGTAATTATGGAGCTTCCGTACGTTCTCGAATGCGGTGTTTCCGCAGCACCCGATGAGGTACGCGGACAGGTAGTTAAGGCAAGTATCGTTCTTGTCAACGGCTACGAGGGAACGGACGAATTGAAGAAGGAAATTCAGAATTACGTTAAATCCCGTACAGCACCTTACAAGTATCCAAGAATAGTCGAGTTCCACGAGAGTCTGCCTAAGACGACCAGTGGAAAGATCATCAGAAAGAAGCTTTAAGGCTCGGGCTGGTTGACATATTAAAATTATGGAACATAAAAGATTAACGTTGTTTGCCGGACATTACGGCAGCGGCAAGACTAATATTGCCGTTAATTACGCGATGTTGCTTTCAGATGAAGGCAAGAAGGTCTGTGTTGCCGATCTGGATATAGTAAATCCGTATTTCAGAACTAAGGATAGCGAGAGTGAGCTTACCGAGCGTGGTATAACCCTCATTTCTCCGAAATATGCAAACACAAACGTAGATCTTCCCGCACTCCCCGCGGAAAGCTACCGACTTGTTCAGGATAAGTCGATATACGGTGTGGTTGATATTGGCGGTGACGACAGAGGAGCTTACGCACTCGGAAGATTTGCGGACGCTATCAAGGAAGAGGGAAATTACCGTATGGCGTTTGTTATCAATCGCCACAGACCCCTGACCTCTACGGTGGAGGACACGGTAGAGATAATGAAGGAAATAGAGGCGGCGGCAGGTATCAAGTTCACCTGTATCGTAAACAACTCGAACATAGGTATTGAAACCACCAAGGAGATAGTTCTTGAGTCGGTCGCTTATGCGGAAGCTGTAAGTGCCGCAACCGATCTGCCTATATGGATGCATACGGTTGAAAAGAGTCTTGTGGAAGGACTTGAGGGACTTGAGGTGTTGCCCCTGACGCTTCAGAAGAAATACTTTGACCTGCCACAGTGATATATTCGGTGACGGTCAATTAATTGGAGGAATAAAAATGACTAAAGTAACATTTAATACAGATTTGTGTAAGGGTTGCGGCTTGTGCGTAGACGCGTGTCCCAAGAAGTGTCTTGCTATCGCACAGGACAAGCTTAACCCCAAGGGATATTCTCCCGCTGTTATGGTGGATCAGGAAAAGTGTATCGGCTGTGCATTTTGTGCGACAATGTGCCCCGATTGTATTATCACGGTTGAAAAGTAAATTTAGCGACAGGCAATAAGGCTGACAAAGTCAGTGAGCCAACGCTTGTATTTTTGCAGTCGCTTATGGCGACGGAATGGAGAAAATTATGGCAGAAAGAATTTTAATGAAGGGTAATGAGGCGATTGCGGAGGCTGCAATCAGAGCAGGCTGCCGTCATTATTTTGGATATCCTATAACGCCTCAAACTGAAATTGCCGCATATATGGCAAAGAAAATGCCTAAAATCGGCGGTGTATTTCTTCAGGCAGAGAGTGAGATAGCATCTATCAATATGGTATACGGTGCATCTGCTGCGGGTATGCGTGTTATGGCGTCCTCATCCAGCCCCGGAATCTCTCTTAAGGCAGAGGGACTCAGCTACAAAGCAGGATCTGATATTCCCGCACTGCTAGTAAACGTACAGCGTGGAGGTCCCGGACTTGGCGGTATTCAGCCCTCTCAGGCAGACTACTTCCAGGCAACCAAGGGCGGCGGTCACGGTGACTACCGTATGATAGTTCTTGCCCCCGCTTCTGTTCAGGAGATGGCAAGTCTTACTATCAAGGGATTTGACCTTGCTGACAAGTATTGCATAACGTCTATGATCCTTGCTGACGGAACTATCGGTCAGATGATGGAGCCTATCACGTTTGAGGATGCAGAGCCTAAGGTTTATGACAAGCCGTGGGCACTTACCGGTACTGAGTGTAAGCGTAAGCACAACGTAGTAAACTCGCTTTATCTTAAGCCCGACGAGCTTGAGAAGAAGAACTTTGAGAGATTTGAGAAGTATGCAGAAATCGAAAAGAACGAGGCTATGTGGGAGGAATATATGATGGACGACGCGGAGATCTGTGTCGTTGCATTCGGTATTGCCTCAAGAATTGCTAAGAACGCAGTTGTAGAAGCAAGAAAAGCAGGTATAAAGGTAGGTCTTATCCGTCCTATCACCTTGTGGCCGTTCCCGACCAAGGCACTCAAAGCTGCGGCTGATAAAGTAAAGTCATTCGTTTCCGTAGAGCTTAGCATGGGACAGATGATCGAGGACATCAAGCTTGCGACCGAGAGCAAAAGACCTGTTTCTCTCTGCAACCGTGCAGGCGGTATGATTCCTACCCCCGACGAGGTGCTTGAAGCAATTCGCAAGGCAGAGAAAGGAGAATTCTAATTATGGCAGTTGTATTTGAAAAACCAAAAGCATTGACAGACGCTCCTTTTCATTACTGTCCCGGTTGCCCTCACGGTATTATTCACCGTTTGGTAGCTGAGGTAATGGATGAGCTTGGAATAGAAGGAAAAGCAATAGGCGTAGCACCCGTTGGCTGTGCTGTTATGGCATATGATTACTTTGCTTGTGATATGATAGAGGCCGCTCACGGAAGAGCTCCCGCTGTTGCAACGGGTATCAAGCGTTGCCGTCCCGACAATATCGTTTTCACGTATCAGGGTGACGGTGACCTCGCATCCATCGGTATGGCTGAAACCGTTCATTCTGCCGCAAGAAATGAAAATATAACCGTTATCTTCGTAAACAACGCGATCTACGGTATGACGGGTGGACAGATGGCTCCCACCAGCCTTCCCGGACAGGTTACACAGACCTCTCCCTACGGTCGTGACGTAAAGCACTGCGGTTGGCCTATAAGAGTCAGCGAGATGCTCGCAACCCTTGAGGGCCCTGAGTTCATCACCCGTGTTGCTGCAAATAACGTTAAGAACGTAAGAAATGCAAAGAAGGCTATCAAAAAGGCATTCCAGAATCAGATAGACGGCAAGGGCTTCTCTCTTGTTGAGGTGGTTTCCGCTTGTCCCACAAACTGGGGAATGACACCTAAGCAGGCACTTGAGTGGATCGAGAGCGATATGCTTCCTTATTACCCTCTTGGTGTATTTAAGGACAGATCCGCTGAGAAGGGAGGAGATGCAGAATGAAGACCACTGAGATTTTGATTGCAGGATTTGGTGGACAGGGTATTCTTTTCTCCGGAAAATTCTTGGCATATAAGGGACTTGTTGAGGAGCTTCAGGTATCTTGGCTGCCCTCCTACGGTCCTGAGATGCGTGGCGGTACTGCTAACTGTAACGTCATACTTTCGGATACCCCCGTTGGCTCTCCTATTATTACCGCACCTAACGTGCTTATCGCAATGAACCTTCCTTCACTTGAGAAGTACGTAAACTCTGTTGTATCGGGCGGTCAGATATACGTTGACTCTTCCTTGATAGACCTTAAGGTTGAAAGAGATGACGTTGACGTATTCTACATACCCGCTACCCAGATGGCAAAGGAAGAGGGAATAGCCACACTTGCTAATATGATAATTGTGGGTCACCTTCTTGAGAATCACCCCGAGCTTTCCTTTGAGGGAGCAGAGGACGTGGTTGAAAAGCTCGTTCCTGCCAAAAAGGCGGCACTTAAGGATCTTAATATGAAGGCTCTCAGCCTTGGAAAGAATTACAACAAATAATTTTTGTTATATTTTAGGTGCTTGTTTTGAAAACAAGACACAAAGGAGAAGTTATAATGAGTAACAAGCAATTAGATTGGTCTAATTTGGGCTTTGGATATATCCAGACCGAAAAGAGATACGTTTCCAATTATAAAAACGGTGCTTGGGAAGAGGGATTTCTTACCGAGGATGCAAACGTCGTATTGAACGAATGTGCAGGTGTATTTCAGTATGCACAGACCGTTTTTGAGGGATTGAAGGCATACCGTACCGCTGACGGACGCATAGTAACCTTCCGTCCCGACCTTAACGCGGCTCGTATGGCAGACAGTGCAAGACGCCTTGAAATGCCCGCGTTTCCTGAGGATAAGTTTATTGAGGCGGTTGAAAAGGTCGTTGCGGCAAACGCAGACTTCGTTCCCCCTTATGGCTCGGGTGCAACCATGTACCTTCGCCCCTATATGTTCGGAAGCAACCCCGTTATCGGAGTAAAGCCCGCTACCGAATATCAGTTCCGTATTTTTGCAACCCCCGTTGGCCCTTACTTCAAGGGCGGTGTAAAGCCCCTTACTCTCAGAGTTTGCGATCTTGACCGTGCAGCTCCCAGAGGAACGGGACACATCAAGGCAGGACTTAACTACGCAATGAGTTTGCACGCTATCGTTGACGCCCACGATCAGGGATATGACGAGAATATGTATCTTGACTCTGCAACGAGAACCAAGGTTGAGGAAACCGGTGGAGCAAACTTTATCTTTATTACCAAGGACAACAAGCTGGTAACACCTAAGTCCGACACCATCCTTCCTTCTATAACAAGACGTTCGCTTTGCTACGTTGCAAAGGAGTATCTCGGTATGGAGGTAGAGGAGAGAGAGGTCCTTCTCGAAGAGGTCAAGGACTTTGCTGAATGCGGCCTTTGCGGTACTGCGGCTGTTATTTCTCCCGTTGGTAAGATCGTTGACCACGGCAAGGAGATCTGTTTCCCCAGCGGTATGACCGAAATGGGTCCTGTTACCAAGAAGCTTTATGATACCTTGACTGGTATTCAGATGGGTAGAATCGAAGCTCCCGAGGGCTGGATACACGAGATCAATTTAAAGTAATAAAATAAGCTTAGCATCAAAAGGTGTTGGGACTTTGAAAAAGCTGCCGAGAAGCTGTTAATTGCTCATCGGCAGCCTTTTCTTTTTTTGTATTTTATAAGCAAAAACGTGGATATGAGTCAGATAAAAAAACAACAACATAATTTTTATTCAAAAGGCACAAAACAGTCTCTTTTTTTAGCAGAAAGTTGCCATTGCCGGTAGAAAGATGTCTTTTTATTTCTTTTTCATTGGTGTATAATAGTGGCATATTGCAAATTTCAAGTAAACAAAAAAGGAGAATTGAAAATGCGAAAAAACTTTAAACGAATTTTGTCAGCACTTCTGCTTGCCATTATGCTTGTAGGCGTTATTCCATTTAACGCTTTCGCAGCAAACGACAGCGAAGAATATGATTGGCAAGGTAAATGGATCTGGACGTCGGATGCTGTTCCCACGTCGGGTCAGGTCGGACAGTTTATAAATATGAGAAAGACCTTTACTTTGAAAAAGGTTCCTGACTCCGCTGTTGCAAGGATCGCGGTGCAATCCCGTTATTGGATGTGGATCAACGGCGAGATGGTGGTCTACGAGGGACAGCTGAATATGGGTCCCGACAAGAACTCCTGGTACTATGACACCGTGGATATTGCTCCCTATTTAAAGGAAGGCGAAATATCATCGCATTCTCGGTGCTTATTACGCACACCAATCGGCAAGTACCAAGCCGACTAAAAAAACCGCACTTATGTTTGACGCTGAGTTTTCCGCAGGAGCATTGGCAAAGGGCACTCGACTTGTCAGTGATGAGTCATGGAAGGTTATTCTGAACAATCGGATTACACTCACAAAAACGTCAAGCCTGACGGTGCACTTACAAAATATGATGCAAATAAGGCAATTAAATTTGAGGGTTGGCAGACACTCGAATTTGACGATTCCACGTGGAAGTCTGCAACGGTAAAGACGCTGACGTCTACCGATCCTCGCAACAAACTCGTAGAGAGAGCAATTCCTATGTGGAAGGTTGAGGACGTCCTCAAGCACGATAAATCGACGTGGACAGTAACCGACAAGGGTAATGAAAATGCCGATGTTCTTTCTCTGCCTGAGGAATACACTGTTACAGCCGAGATCAAATCCCTCCAAGGGAACGTCTGTATAGGTGTTTGCGTGGGAGAGGATAAGAACTACTATATACCGCGAATTCAAAAGAGTGGCAGCGGCTTGACCATATATCCTTTACATAAGGACGGTTCGAGCTGGAAGAGCCCCTCGCTTTTGGAGGGAGCAACCGCGACAGGTGTTTTGACCGACAAGATGACGGTGGAAATAGAAGTCAAGGGAGACAGTATTACGACCTATATCAATAATACGAAGGTAGGTCGTTTCACTGATAGCACGCTCGCAAGAGCGGGGCGCGGTATCGGTTTCCATACCGCCGATGACCAACAAATTGCAGTTTATTCTGTAAAAGTTACCGATACCGAAGGCAAGCTTTTATGGGAGGACACGATCTCCGAAGCCGAAGCCGGTGACAGAATCACCGATTTCAAAAAACTGTCCGGAAGCACTGATCTTACCCTGAAAACGGACGAGAACGGAACAACCTATATGCACGTGCCCACAGGCGGTATTTTTGCCGCGGCACAACCCTCAGACGAGCCGAGCGAAAAAGTTTACAGCTTTTATAACGCTACCAACATGCAGGGTTCCCCTTATCTCAAGGTCAGAAGCATCACGGGTGGAGAAATGATCAAGCTTTCCACCGACTCCGCACAGGAACCCGGTGTTGAATCGATAGTACATCAGTACGTAACGAAAGCAGGAGAGCAGGAATACGAGGCTTACGGCTGGATGAACGGTTGGCGTGTGGACTTTACTATGCCCGCCTCCGTTGAGGTGCTGGAGCTTGGTTGGAGAGAAACCTCGTACAATACCGAGCATACGGGTAACGTTACCACCAGCAACGAAGATCTCAATTTGCTTTATCAGAAGGCTTACGACACTTTGCTCGTTACCATGAGAGATATTTATATGGACTGCCCCGACGTTGAGCGTCAGCAGTGGTGGGGCGATGCCGTTCTGGAAATGCAACAGGCGGCTTACGCGATGGATGATAACGCACGCTTGCTTTACAAAAAGCTCTTGACGCAGGTTCTTGGATGGTCAGAGGGACACGGTGGTGCTTTGACGGAGGTTGCCGGCAACATCAATTTCGGTGAAATGCCCGCACAGTGTCTTGCAGGTGTTCACACGCTGTGGCAGTATTACCTCTACTACGGCGAGACCGATATTCTGGAAACCTGCTACGAACCCTTTATGACTTACCTCAAGCTGTGGTATTTTGACGAAACGGGCGAAATGAATCACCGCACAGGAAACTCTGACTGGTATGACTGGGGTGCAAACATCGACGCAGGTGTACAGGATTACTGCTGGTATTATCTGGCAACAGAGTCTATGAGAAACGTGGCAAAGATTCTGGGTAAGGATCAAGCCGACATCAAGTTCCTCGAGGATCGTATGGAGCTGATGGAGGAAAGCTTTGTTTCAATGTTCTGGCACGAGGATATCGGAGCGTACTTCTCCAACACCACAACGGGAAAGCCCGACGAAAGAGCTCAGGCTATGGCTGTTTATTCGGGACTTGCTGATCCCGCACACTATCCGTTAATTCTTGACTTTTATAATAAAACAACGAAAAAAACCGCTGCTCCTTACGGAGAAAAGTACATTTTGGAATCTCTGTATATTATGGGTTATACAGACGAGGCGATAGCACGTACCTTGGATCGCTACGGACCTATGCTCCATGATGAATATCCGACCCTGTTTGAAATGTTTGCCCTTTCAGAGGCAAGCGGTCACGGCGGTGTACAGACCCGTAACCACGCATGGTCGGGCGGCCCTCTCTCCCTTATGTACATGTACAATGCGGGAATTACCTCAACAGGTGCGGGCTTTAAGACCTTCAAGATCAGACCTCAGCTTGGAAGTCTGACAAATATTTCCGCTCATACCGATACGCCTAACGGACTTATCGAAATGAGTGCAACCAAGAATTCCTTGAACGTAACCGTTCCCACGGGCTGTACATATGC
>JAZOUQ010000029.1:0-1974 GCA_045658185.1 Eubacteriales bacterium | reverse complement strand
TAACTTGGGGCTTTACCCAATCTAAACTGATAACTTGCCGCAAGGCAATCATAACTGTTCTCCAAGAGATAACAAAAAGCACTCTGCCGGAGCAGAGTGCTTTTTGAAGTTTCGACCAAAGGTCGAAATTATCTCTTGGAGAACTGAGGTGCACGACGTGCAGCCTTGAGTCCGTACTTCTTTCTTTCCTTCATACGAGGGTCACGAGTGAGGAAGCCTGCTGCCTTGAGGGCGGGCTTGTAGTTCTCGTCAGCCTGTACGAGTGCTCTTGCAAGACCGTGGCGGATTGCTCCTGCCTGTCCGGAAAGACCACCGCCGTTTACAGTTGCGATGATGTCGAACTTACCCTCGGTTGCGGTTGCTCCGAAGGGCTGGTTAACGATGAGCTTAAGGGTCTCAAGACCGAAATACTCGTCGATGTTCTTCTTATTGATGGTTATTACACCCGTGCCGGGTACTATGCGTACTCTTGCAACGGACTTCTTTCTTCTTCCTGTGCCGTAGAAATAAGGCTTTGAGCTTGTATACATTCTATGCGTCCTCCTTACTTAGATCTCAACAGCTTCGGGCTTCTGTGCAGCGTGAGCGTGCTCAGCACCTGCATAAACCTTAAGTCTGGTTGCGGATTTTGCTCCGATGGAGTTGTGGGGAAGCATTCCCTTAACTGCAAGCTCCATTGCGAGCTCGGGCTTGGTTGCCATAAGGGTCTTGTACTGAACTTCCTTAAGACCGCCGATGTATCCGCTGTGTCTGCGGTAATACTTCTGCTCAAGCTTCTTACCTGTGAGAACTGCCTTGTTTGCATTGATGATGATTACGAATTCACCGCAGTCTAGGTGGGGGGTGAACTCAGGGCGATGCTTACCGCGAAGAATGTTTGCAGCTGCAACAGCGGTTCTGCCGAGGGGCTTTCCTGCTGCGTCAATTACATACCACTTGCGGTCAATCGTTTCAACTTTTGCCATGTAGGTTGACATTGTCATTTTCCTCCGAATTTTTTGTGTTAATTTTTCATACCCGCATATTATACCACGCACCTCCCGACTTGTCAATACCTTTTTTGAAACTTTTTTCAAAAATTTAATTTAGATATTCCATATCTCCGTTTTTCTCGTTAAACGACCCATTTTCCTCTTAAATGCTCACTCGCGATTTTAAAATTTTTTTGTGTTCTACTCGCCATTCAAGGCTCATATATTGTAATATCGCAGTATCGGAGGTTAAATTTATGACTAACAGCTATTCTCCCGAGGGGTATCTGTTCGGAACTCGGGAAAACAGGGAATATATCAGCTCTAAGGCGGGACTTGAAAGGGCTCAGCGTGAGGGCAAAATTATTGAGGCTACCGCACTTTTGTGCGACAGCAGAATGAGGCTTCACATTGACCTTTACGGTATGACGGGAATAATCGACAGGTCGGAGGCGGTGTACAATGCGGACGGTACGGACGTAAAAGACATTGCCGTTATCACCCGTGTGGGAAAGCCCGTTTGTTTTAAGGTCATGGGCTTTGCTGTGGAGGAGGGACTGGAGGTTGCCGTTCTTTCACGCCGCGAGGCACAAAAGGAATGTGTTTCCGCTTATCTTGGCGACCTTATCCCGGGCGACGTCGTTCCCGCCAAGGTCACCCATCTTGACAGCTTTGGTGCGTTCGTGGACGTGGGCTGCGGTGTGGTGTCCCTGCTTTCAATCGACTCCATATCCGTATCGAGGATAGCCCACCCGTCCGACAGACTGTCGGTGGGGGATAGGATTTTCACTGTCATAAGGTCTATCGACCGCGACAGCGGACGGATATTCGTCAGCATGAGGGAGCTTCTCGGCACTTGGCTTGAAAATGCGGCGAATTTTGAGGTAGGTCAGACGGTGGCGGGAATCGTGCGGAGTGTGGAGAGCTACGGCGTTTTCGTTGAACTTGCCCCCAATCTTGCGGGACTTGCCGAGATACGGGAGGGTACGTCGGACGCAGAGAT
>JAZOUQ010000028.1:0-1578 GCA_045658185.1 Eubacteriales bacterium | reverse complement strand
GTATGCGGCGGTGTTTGCGGTCTTATTACCCTGATCGTGCTGTGTATCCCTGTCGTTGGTACTTTGAATACGGTAAACGATATTGTCTACAAGCCTCTTGACGCGTATGATAGTGAAATTACAAGCAATATTGCCGAGATCGTGGACGCATCCGCAAACAACGTGGGTGCATCTGTGGTGAAGTATTCGGGCGGTCAGCTTCTGTTCAATGCTATGACCTATGCCGAGGCGGAGGATGTGACC
This sequence comes from Eubacteriales bacterium, assembly GCA_045658185.1. GTDB lineage: Bacteria > Bacillota > Clostridia > Oscillospirales > CAG-272 > HGM12713. Next base: position 1,335 of record JAZOUQ010000028.1, on the reverse strand, counting down.
TCCGTCACCGTCAAGGAGGATCTCGTTACGGTGAGCGATATTGCGGCGGTTGCTATTGAGTATGACCTTTTGTCACAGCTTCTCGACTCGCCTAAAGATGCGTTGACAAACGAGAATTGCACGTCCGAGATACTCTTTATTTTGCTTGAAAACCCCAGACTTAGTCCTGTTATCGACAAGGTTTCCGACTATGCCATAGAGATAATGCTCGAGGCTGTTGAGCTTCCCGAGGAGATCGCTCCTCTGTACGGCGACTTCCTTGAGGATATGGATTCCGTGACCGCAAGCGAGATAGTTAACGCTGTTACGGAAGGCTCACAGGCTGATGACCTTAAGAAGGAATATTCAAAGATATTCGACGATTACGGCTTGAGAGTGGACGAGGCTACCACGCTGAGTGCCGTTCACGCTAAACTTTCGGGTGCTGATATGAGGGCTTGGACGCGTGAAAACATAGCTGCTGACGAGCGAGAGTTCGTTCGCAAGTCCGAGCTTGTATCTATACACGACGTTACCGACGGAAGCGAAGAGGTTACCGACGCAAAGAAGGAATCAAAGGCACTCGCTCACGCATTCGCGGTTCTTTGCACTATGGCGGACGATATGGATTCCTCCGATATGCAGGCAATACTCAAAAAGCTGGGTCCCGCACTTGACGCCCACAATCATACGGAAACTGTGGGCGGTAAAAAGACCGAATGCTTGCTTAAAGGACTGCTCCAGTCCAAGAAGGTTCACGACGAGATAGGTCTTTCCGTTCTCGATGCGACCGATACGGCGGCATCTATATGCGAAAACTCTCAAAAGAACGGCTTTGAGCCTATGCTCAACTCTCTTTCCAAGGCGGTAGAGGTGGTTAGTGCTGCGTCTGACTCCCAAAAGGATACCAAGGAGGCGGTCAAGGAAATGATAAACGACCTTACCCCCGAGTCCTCTAAGGTGCTTCAGACTATGACTACTCCCTCCGTGGTGCAGTCCTACAACGTACCCGAAAAGAGTGCCGAGTCTGTTTCCGATATGATCTCCGACACCTTTGGAAATCTTTCGGACGCAAAGGAGGAGGGAATGACTGACGAGGAGTACGAGAAGGAGTCCGAGGCAGTTTCCAATATGATGGATATACTCATGGCGGTTGACCAGACCCAATCTTCCGTGTTCGGTTCGGAAAGCGTTACGGGAATAACCGCTGATGACTACGTAAACAACATTATGGATTCCAAGGTAATGTCCCAGACAGTAATGGATAACGTTTACACCGACGGTGAAAACGCCACCACCGACCCTCTCAAGTCTGACAGAGTTCTTGCAGATAGTGAAAAGGCGGATCTGTTGACG
>JAZOUQ010000027.1:0-1482 GCA_045658185.1 Eubacteriales bacterium | reverse complement strand
CGCCCAGAGAATACAAGCGGCACACGCCTTGTCATCAAAGCTCTTTCCGATAAGCTTTCCACCAAGCAGCTCTCCGTAAACGGGAGCAAAGCCCACGGGTGTTCCAACCCGGATAAGCTCCTTGGCTCTTTTTTCGGAAAGCCCCGTATCAACGGTTACCTCGTCAGCGGCAGGAAGCTCGTCGCTCTTGCGAAGATGAGGAGGTGTTGAGGTGATAACGCCTCTCAAAACCTCTTTGCCGTATATTATTACGTCAGCGGCTTGAAGTATTGCAGGGTCGATGCCGCCCATAGGTGCGACACGCAAAAATCCACCGTCGCAGATATCTGTTACTACAAGTCCGATCTCGTCAAAATGTGCATCAATTATCACCTTTGGTGCGTTGTCTTTGCCGCATTTTTTAACGAAAAGATGGTTGCCTACACCGTCGATCGTGGGAGCGTCAAGCATCCCCTCGGTAAGTCGGGTAAGCTCTGCCGTTCCGCGACGCTCAAAGCCTGACACCGACGGCACGGAGCAAAGATCGAATATAAATTGTTTAAGTCCTTCTGTGTTCATTGTCAACTCCAATATTTTTTGTCAAGGCTTCTGTACTGTATCGCCTCTCCGATATGTGTCCCGCCGATAACCTCTGAGCGGTCCATATCGGCAACGGTACGGGCGACGCGAAGAATTCTGTCATAGCCTCGTGCCGACATACCAAGGCGGTCGTAAGCCGACTTGATGATCGTCTGTGCGGACTGGTCAAGCACACAGTATTTGCGTATCTGTGCCGATCCCATCTGTGCGTTGCAGTAGATGCTTTGCTCTTCTGCCATACGTTCGGCGGCAAATTTTCTCGCCGCTATAACCCTTGCTCTTACCTCCTCCGAGGTTTCTGTCGCCGCTGAGGGAGAGGAAAGCTCGTCGTAAGAAAGAGAGGGAAGCTCTATTTGTATATCTATTCTGTCGAGCATAGGGCCGCTTATCTTGGATATGTATCTCTTTACGTCATTTTGAGAGCAGGTACATTTTTGAGTGGGATGTCCGAAATATCCGCACCGACAAGGGTTCATAGCCGCGACAAGCATAAAGGAGCAGGGGTAGGTCACACGTCCGTTTGCACGGGTGATGGTGACCCGTCTGTCCTCCAATGGCTGACGCAGAGAATCGGTGACAGTCTTTGGAAATTCGGGAAGCTCGTCAAGAAACAGCACTCCGTTGTGAGCGAGAGATACCTCACCCGGCAGAGGATTTATTCCGCCGCCTACAAGACTGACCGCACTCATAGTATGGTGGGGAGAGCGAAAACTGCGTCGTTTTATGAGTGACACGCCCTCGGGAAGCGTTCCCGCAACCGAGTGTATTTTGGTGCTTTCAATAGCCTCCTCAAAGGTGAGAGGGGGAAGAATGGTTGGAAGCCGTTTTGCAAGCATAGATTTTCCCGTACCGGGAGGGCCTATGAGAAGGATGTTGTGTCCGCCTGCTGCGGCTATCTCCATA
>JAZOUQ010000026.1:0-1190 GCA_045658185.1 Eubacteriales bacterium | reverse complement strand
AAAGTGGGAGGCGTGGAAGCGTCTTGGGGTACTTGCGAGTGAGATGGAGGCGTCAACTCTGTTCACCGTCGGTGCGTCCTTGGGACTTGAATGCGGAGCGGTATTCCTTTGCGTTTGGAATCAGGAGAGATACGCTCTCGGTATGGACATCGACTCCGACGAGCAGCACGATACCGACAAGGCGATCCGCACAGCCATTGAGGCGATAAAGAAATTGATAGAGCAGGGAAGATAAAAACGCAAAATCCCCCACCGATTATAATTCGGTGGGAGATTTTTTATATTGTATCCTCAACACTTCTCAAACCCTACCAGCATACCGCCTTTTTCTGCGTAAAAGCTGCAAAGGCCTCTGTGACGGTATATCTGAATATCTGCGGTCTTGAATTTTGTCCTTATCATTTCCTTCAGGCGTTCTGCGACGGAGGGGTTTGAGCAGTGTGCTATACGCACCTTGCCCGTTGAAAAGCCGTGTGCCTCAAGGTGGGATATGATGTTTTCCAATGAGCGTGCCTCTCCGCGGCACTTATGTAACGGCTCAAGCGTTCCTTCGTCACTCGCCTTGCCTACGATACAGATCCCCGCAATTCCAACTATTTTAGCTACGACGGGTGAAACTCTGCCGTTGTTTGCAAAGTTTTTGAGTGACTTTAGCATAAATACAAGTCCTGTGCCTTTGACATATTGGGTGATATTTTTGCAAATATCCTCGTAATCCATACCCTGACTTGCGTATTCCTCTATCTTTTCGATAGCCAATTTCATTTCAGGTCCTGCGGAAAGGGAATCAAGCACGAATACTCGCTTGCCCTCGTTTTCCGATTCGTATATCTGCTTTGCGGCACAGGCTGAATTGTAGCTTCCCGAAAGACCGCTGGTTATGGTGACGCAGATAATATCGTCAGCACCCTCAAATGCGTCCAGCCAATCGGCTGTATTGGGGCAGGAGGTCTTGGACTTACCCTTGTAGCTGTCAAAAAACTCGGTCAGTTCCTCTACGTCAAGGACATCGTCGTCAACAAATTCTCTGTCGGCGGTTATTATTTTCATAGGTGCGTAAGCAAATTCTGTGTAATTGAGAGTGATTACGTCAGCTGACGAATCTGCCACTATTCTGAATTTTCTCATAAGGCTCTCCTTAATGGTATATTGATTTGTTGATAAGTCAACAATGATTATTATAACATATG
>JAZOUQ010000025.1:0-4111 GCA_045658185.1 Eubacteriales bacterium | reverse complement strand
TGATGTTTGTAGATACCGACTCCGCAGAGGGAAAGTTCTTATGGTTTGATTCATCTTACGGCAAATATGATATAACGTTTGCCAAGGGAGAGCAAAAGCCTGAAAGTATAAAGGCTTATCTTGTTGACGGTGCCAAAGGTGTGGGCGAGATCGTTACGTTGAGGGCAGAGAATTTTACGGAGTTTGACACCTCGGCTGCAGGCGAAACTACTGTGACCGTTACTTATAATAATAACGAATACAAGCTTTCTTGCTATGTTTACGAGGATGGAGAATATACTCGTCCCGAATATCCTATGTTGAAAAAGTATAAGGAGTTGGTTATAACTCAAGAGGCGTATAACGCGCTGCCTACGCACATAACTCCCGATACCACTGCAGAGGAATATTTCGCAAGCTATAAGGGCGAAGGCCCGATGTTTTATACCGAAGACGGTGTTGCCGTGAATAGGGAACAGATCACGGTGGAGCATTGGGTGCCTGATAAGAAAGATGGCACGAGATCAATTTATTATCGCGTCAAGGTAGAAAAGGACGGTATCATATACAATTATACCAGAAAAGTATTCGTATGCCATGAGGGTGAGGAAGAAAACGGATCCTTGTTTGGTGCTAAATATAATAACGATAGTGTGATAGAGAAAAACGGAATCTGGTATATTCCTAAGGGAACGTCGCTTGACGGTGTTACCGCAGATCTATTCTCCTTTAAACAAACTATCACCAGGGACCTTGCTGTTCAAGTGTCTGATTATCAGGCTTCCAAGCTTGGCGGACAGGTAATAACCCTTTCTTATGGCGAAAACACTATGCAACAGATGGTATACGTCTACGACGACAGCAACGTTATACTTACCGAGATAAGGCTTGATGGCTTGAAGCTTGGTGCTGACGGAAAGGCAGATCTGACGGAGGGCAAGATAATATTCGTTTACTGTGACGGTACTGCAAGAGAAGTTGATATGACAGGATATATGAACAGCATTACGGTAGATGGTGTTGCTGTAACGTTCAAATATAACTCAATAATTGATAACGTTAAATATCCGTTTGTTGTGACCGAAGTAGCAAGAGCTGCACAAAACTAAATATTTTTAAGGGGCAGGGTATACTTGTCCCTTTGTTTTTTTTAAAATGTTAATAAATTGATAAATCAACCTTTGGCACGTTAAAAATACTTGACAATTTGGACAAAATCGTGTACAATATATGTATATCTATAATATATATTTATGATGGATAATTATGATTTGCACAAAAAAAGGATAAGGAGGTGCTTTATGACAGAATTGATCATCGGCGTTGCGTCGTTTGCGGTCGGTGCTCTTATATTCTCCTTCGTGGGCTATTTTCTTCGCAAAATGAAAGCGGAAAAGCAGATAGGCTCAGCTGAAGAAGAGGTTAAGAGACTTCGTGCCGAAGGCGAAAAACAGGCTGAAACGCTTAAGAAAGAAGCGTTGATTTCTGCAAAAGAAGAGATACTTAAGCAGAGAAACGAAGCCGAAAAAGAGATGAAGGAAAGAAGAGCCGACATCTCAAGAATGGAACGACGTATTACGCAAAAAGAAGAAAACCTTGACAAAAAGGCTGAAACGCTGGAACGAAAGAACGAGCAGCTGGATAAAAAAATCAAGGAAAATGAGGCTCTGACGGAACAGATAAATACCCTCAGAGAACAAGAGATGAAGATACTCGAAAAGATTTCGGGTGTCACAGCCGAGGAGGCGAAGCAAGAGCTTTTGACGAGAGTTGAATCCGCAATCAAGCACGAGCTTGCACAGAGAATGTCCGACCTTGAAACACAGTTCAAGGAAGAGGCAGATGCTAAGGCTAAGAACATAATTTCTTTGGCAATTCAGAGATGTGCGGCAGACCACGTTGCCGAAACAACCGTTTCCGTTGTATCTCTTCCAAACGAGGATATGAAGGGAAGAATAATCGGACGTGAGGGTCGAAACATTCAGATGCTTGAGAAGCTGACGGGTATCGAGCTTATTATCGACGATACTCCCGAGGCGATCACCCTTTCGGGATTTGACCCCGTAAGAAGAGAAACTGCAAGACTTGCTCTTGAAAAGCTTATTGCAGACGGACGTATTCACCCCTCCAGAATCGAGGAGACCGTTGAAAAGGCGGCTCGTGAGGTCGAGGCGGGAATCAAGCAGGCGGGCGAGAGAGCTACGTTTGACGTGGGTATCCACGGTATTCACGGTGACCTGGTCAGAATGCTTGGCAGACTTAAGTACAGAACCAGCTACGGACAGAACGTACTTAAGCACTCTATTGAGGTTGCACTTATATCGGGTATGATAGCAGACGAGCTTGGCGTTGACAGTACGGTTGCCAAGAGAGCGGGCTTGCTTCACGATATCGGTAAAGCACAGACACACGAAATGGAAGGCTCACACGTTGAACTTGGCGTGAACCTTGTTAAGAAGTATAAAGAAAGCAAGGATATAATTCACGCAATCGAGGCACATCACGGCGACGTAGAGCCTCAGACGATTACGGCAGTTATCGTTCAGGCGGCAGACGCTATTTCGGCGGCAAGACCCGGAGCGAGAAGAGAAGACCTTGAAAATTACATAAAGCGACTTGAAAAGATCGAGGAGATCGCAAAGAGCTTTTCGGGAGTTGACAAGGCGTATGCCGTTCAGGCAGGACGTGAGCTGAGAGTTATGGTCAAGCCTGAGGAGATCAATGACGACGGTATGAAGATCATTGCACGCGATATGGCGGCAAAGATTCAGGAGGACGTAAAGTACCCCGGTCAGATCAAGATAAACGTTATCAGAGAGAGCCGTGCAATAGATTACGCGAAGTAATTGTGGCATAACTCAATATCTGTTTCCGATAAGGATTTTTATATATTTTACATAGAACCCACAACGGTAACAAGCACCGACGGTGCATCAGATAGAGTTGGAAAAAGCAGGAATGAAAATTCCTGCTTTTTTATTTATACATAATAACTTGACAAGGCTTTCCTATTTTTTCTGCATATTTTATTACAGACAGAGTTCCCTTGGATTTTCCGTCCCAAAACGCCACGATCTTATCAGCGTAATCAACGATTTTTTTGTTTCTTACTATCGGAGCCGCACGACCGTAATTTTCATATTGCGGTAGAAATTCGGTAAGTATTAAACCATTCTTTATTGCGTATTCTGAGGCACATTGATCTACACCAACAGCTCCGCCCGATACGATCTCATCTTCGGCGGTGACATAGTCCGCTATATTGTTTACACGGATATTTCTTGAACCAATAATAGCGATTTTCATAAAATATAATCTCCTTTCATATTTAGTATACTTAATTCAAGTATACATATAACATTATACCACAAAATAATCTTAAAATATACTTATATTAAGTTTTTTAGGAGATTTTTATGAGAAATAAGAAAAACAAGCACCTTGGAATAGAGATAGATCCCGAGCTTCATTACAAATTGCATTATATTTCCAAATATTACGGACGTTCTGCAAATGGTCAGATACTTTATTTGATACGTCAGGAAATCAAAGCATTTGAGAAAAATGAAGGTGAAATTGAAATACCAAAGGAAACTAATTGATTTTTATTTTTCTTTATATTTCCCCTTGAAAAGTAAAAATTAATATGATAAAATATAAGAGTAATTATTTTATTTGGGGATACTTAAATGATAAATATAACGAAAACTATGAAAATAATATTGATTTCCACGCTTATTGCTTTTTCGGTGTGCTTTGTTTCGCTCGGTGTCAGCTTGGTCGTGGAGATTGTAAATAACGCGTCTGAATCGGTTGATATTGGTGGAGAAGGTGGCGGAAAGTCGAATCCACAAAAGCCTTCAACTCCTGCGGGGAACATAGTCGCAAAGGAGGGGGCAAAGACGGGAATCAAATTGCCTTGCACAACTCAAAGCAGTACCTATTTGGGAGCAGTTGACGATAAAACAAAGGATATTTCCGCGGATACGGACATAAAGTCTGCGGCGATCGCACTTGTTGACATAACCGATAACAGAGCGGTCGCGGGAAAAAATATGGATACAAAGATATATCCCGCATCAATGACAAAGGTTATGACACTTCTGGTTGCCTGTGAGAATGCGAAAGACCC
>JAZOUQ010000024.1:0-10954 GCA_045658185.1 Eubacteriales bacterium | reverse complement strand
AATGCCCGAAAATCCTGCTTACCGTAAATGTCGGGCTCACGTATTCCCAGCATATTCAGATTGGGGCCGTTAATTACAAGAATTTTCATAACTTCTCCTTTACATTGAGAGCCGCTTTATTATCAGCTCTGCTGTTTTTTTGGGTACTTCCGTGCTGTCCACCTGCAAATGTGAAAATCGCAGATAGGCGTCCCTTCTTTCCTCAAAAAGTGCCTCAACTCCCTTGGACACAGAGAGGGGACGACCTCTTACAGTCAGATTTTCAAGCTTACGGTTGATAAAGACTACCGTTCCGTTCTGACGAAGTGCGTTATAGTTGTATTCTCTCGTTACCACTCCGCCGCCGCAGGCAATAACTCTGCCGCTAAGCTTACCAAGCTCCTGTGCAATTTTATGCTCCATTTGTCTGAATACTTCCTCTCCCTCGGTCTGTATGACCTCCGACGGAGTTGTTTCGTAGGTTGCGGTGAACACGTCGTCCGCATCGTGAAACGGGCGGTCAAGCTTTTTAGCTATCAGCTTACCGACCGTGCTTTTACCGCAACCGGGCATTCCTATAAGTATAATATTTTTGGTGCTGTTCTCGATGTCCTTGGTTATCCTTTCGCAAATACCGTCCTCGTAGCTGTCGTCCGTGAAGAACTCAAACGCCTTCGCCGCCTGAGCCACCAGCATAGGCAGTCCGTTTACGTTTGGAACACCTCTCGCTTCTGCATCAAGCAGCAGCCTGGTTTTTGAGGGGTTGTATATTACGTCGAGAACGCCCTCGCAGGCGGGAAAGATAGACAGGTCAACGGGAGAGCTGCCGTTTTTTGGATACATTCCCACGGGGGTCGCGTTTACGATTATCTGCGTATCCACGTGCTGTGCGAGTGTTTCGGGGGTGTTGTTTTCGATGGAAATGATAACAAGCTCACTCACACCTCTGTCACGAAGTACGGCACAAACCGTTGCCGAAGCACCGCCCGTACCGAAGACCATAGCCTTCTTGCCCCCAACCTCAATTCCCGATACGTCCAGCATATGAGAAAATCCGAAGTAGTCGGTATTGTATCCGTAAAGCATTCCGCCCCGTCTTACCACCGTATTTACCGCCCCGATAGCCTTTGCCTCGGGGGATATGACGTCAAGAAAGGGCATTACCGTTTTTTTGTAGGGAATGGTCACGTTGAAGGCATCAAGACCGCCGTTCCTCACAAAATTGCCAACTTCCTTTTCTTCAAGCTCCACAAGCTCGTAGGAGTAGTCGGCAAGGCGGGAGTGTATCTGGGGAGAAAAGCTGTGTCCAAGCTTTTCTCCGATAAGTCCGCATTTCATATCAGAATATCCCGTTTTCATCATATTACCTCAAGATAAGAGCCAAGATATGTAAACTCGTCACATTCCTTTTCAAGCTCGGACAGAAGCTGTGCGAATTTCTCCGAATATACGGGGGCTTCAAGGTCAAAGTAGAACATAAACTCAAAATCTCTGTCGGGAATCGGACGGGATTCCAGCTTCAGAAGGTTTATTCCAAGTGCGTTGAAGCGGGAGAGTATTCTGTAAAGTGAGCCGGGCATATGGGGAGCGACCAACATAAGAGTAGTGCGGTCAGCACCCGGATAAACCTCAAGCTTGTTGGTGATACATATAAATCTTGTGTGATTGTTGCCGTTGTCCTGAACGGCAGAGGCAAGTACCTCAAGACCGTATTGCACGGCACAGGAGCGAGAGGAAAGAGAGGCAAGATCGCGTCTGTCCGTTTCCGCTACCATCTGTGCGGCCCTCGCCGTGTTCTCCACACGGGTTATTTTGGCATTGGGGAACATAGTGGCAAGGAAGCCCGAGCATTGGCTTATCGCCTGCTCGTGGGAAACTATCTCCTTGATGTCCTCCATTTTCGTTCCTGCCTTTACAAGCAGATTGTGGTCTATCTTTATTCTCACCGTTCTGACTATTTTGAAGTTGTGGCTTATCATAAGGTCGTACACCTTCTTGACAGAACCCGCCGTGCTGTTTTCTATCGGTATAACACCGTAGCGGCACATTCCCGCCTCAATAGCGGAGAAGACCCTTTCCCAATCGGAAAAGAACATTATGTTGGGCGAGTGAAACAGTCGCTCTGCGGCTATCTGCGAATAAGCACCCTCCACTCCCTGACAGGCTATGACCGCACGTTCGGGAAAGAGCTTTGGCGTATTTTCCAGAGCTTCTTCTATTTCAGTATAAAGACGAGAGGTATCCCCCAGTTTTCTGTGTTGATAGGAGCGGGACAGGTCGAGTATGGTGGAGTACAGCGTTCGGGTATATTCCTCGTATTCCTCGCCAGACAGCTCGGACACCTTGTTGAGCAAGGCTCTCTCTCGGGAGGTATCAAGAACGTTCATTCCCGTCTGACGCTTGTATTCCGCAACCTGAGCTGACACGTTCATTCGTCTTTTGAAAAGGTCTACAAGCTTCGCGTCTATTTCGTCTATTTGATTTCTGAGGTCATTCAGTTCCATTGTGTTGAACTTCCTTTCGTTTGTTACGTCTTTTGTTTTTTATTGCCAAAAGAACGATAAATAATATTATAAGCACGGGGAAAACCGTGGAAAATGCAAGGGAGAGTTTCAGGTTGTTTCCAAGTCTTTCCGCGATCCAGCCGACTGCGGCAGGGCCTACGGTACAGCCCGCGTCACCCGCAAGAGCGAGAAGTGCGAACATTTGCACCCCACCCGAAATTTTGTTTGTTGCAAGGCAAAGCGTACCCGGCCACATTATTCCCACCGAAAATCCGCACAAGGCACAGCCGACAAGCGACACTATTGGGTCGTGGGAGAATGCGGCGACAAGATAGGTGGCACAGCAGAGAAGGGAGGAAACTATCATAAATCCCGAAAGATTTATCTTTTCGCTATATTTTGCATATATAACTCTTGCCGTTCCCATAAGCACGGCAAAGGCACAAGGACCCAGCAGATCGCCAAGGGTCTTCGAGCCGAGAGCGTTTTCCGCAAAGCTTGATGCCCATTGCGACATTGCCTGTTCAGCCGCACCCGCACACATCATAATGATAAAGAATGCCCAAAAGGCAAACGAACGAAATACCGAGCGGTTGTTTTCTCGATTTTTAGGTGCTGTTTGCATAGGATAGATGGGAACGAGCATAAAGGCTATTGCGTCGAGAGTGGGAACTATTGCCCAAAGACAGGCAAGAATCTTCCAATTTTCAAGTCCGACAAAGCGGAAGAAGACAGTGGAGAGAAGTACGGTCAGTAAAAGTCCCCAGCAGTATCCCGAATGGAGAAGGCTGAGTATTCTGTTTTTGTTTTTTATGGGACAGGCTTCGATTATGGGGTTTCCCATAACCTCGATTATTCCGCTTCCTGCTGCCGCTATAACGGTGGCAAGAACAAGACCCGCAAAGGGGGGCATTACAGAGGGGAACAGAGCAAGTCCCACAAGTCCCAAGGCAGAGCAAAGCTGACCTATTACCACGGTTATTCTCTTGTTGAACAGAGAGGGGATAACGGACGCGGTAAGATCCATCAGAAGCTGTGTGAGAAAGCTGACGGCTATCAGCAGACTTATTTTGCTTAAGGATATGTCGTAGCTTTTCTCAAAGGTTATGAATAAAAGGGGTGGGAAATTTATTACGAGGGCTTGTGTAAAAAAACCTACGAACCCCGCCGCTACTGTATGCTTTGCATTTAATTTCATTTATCGTTAATTTCTCCATCGAGTAAAATATCGGTTATGGCAATGGCCGCCGCTGCCTCAAATACGGGAACGGCACGGACTGCCACGCAGGGGTCGTGTCTGCCCTTGATAGTCAGCTTTACGGGTTTCATAGTTACCATATCAACGCTGTCCTGTTCCTTGTATATTGAGGGAGTAGGCTTCATAGCCGCTCGGAAAACCAGGGGCATTCCGTTGGTCATACCGCCAAGAATTCCGCCACAGTTGTTGGTTTTTGTGGTAACCGTTTTGCCGTCGGTAACTAGGGAATCGTTATTTTGTGAGCCTGTAAGGTTGGCACAATCAAAGCCGTTTCCGAACTCTATTCCCTTGACGGCAGGTATGCCGAACACTATGGAGGCAATTCTGTTCTCCATTCCGTCGAACATATGCTCTCCAAGTCCTGCGGGAAGTCCAAGCACGGCACATTCTACGATACCGCCAACCGAGTCGCCCTCGGATGCGGCGTCGGTGATAACTGCCTTCATAGCGTCACCCGCATCAGTGTCAAGCACGGGAAAGTCGGAGTGCTTAGCCAATAATTCAAAATCAGACAGGCTGACGTTGGTAAGGTCAAAGGGACGGTCGTACACTCCGCCTGCGGAGTACAGATGTGCCGCTATACTAATACCCTTGCTCTTAAGATATTGCAGACAAATGCCTCCCACGATACATAGCGGAGCTGTAAGTCTGCCCGAAAAATGTCCGCCGCCACGAAGGTCAACGGCTTCTCCGTATTTCAGTCTTGCGGCAAGATCTGCGTGAGAGGGGCGGGGAACAAAGGACGTGTTATCGTAGTCCGACGAGCGTTGATTGGTGTTGCGTATCACCGCGTGAAGCTCGTCGCCCAAAATTGTGCCGTCACTCTCTATACCCGACAAAAACTCGGGTAGGTCAGCCTCTTTTCTTTTGGTGGAAAAAGCATTCTGCCCGGGTGCTCTACGCATAAGAAAGGCATAAAGCTCCTCTCGGTCAATGCAAAATCCCGTCGGCAATCCTCTTGCAATTACGCCTATTTCGGGGTCGTGAGAGCCGCCGTATACGGTTATATTAAGATTTTTTCCGTAGCTTGTTGACATATTCGTTTTCCTTTTATAAAATTTGGATTTATTTATAAGTTACATTTACGCTTACGCTTCGCTCAGAATGACACGCGGGAGCAATTCTTTAAATGATAGCACAGATTGTGCCTTACAGTCAAGCCAATTTAGTCAGTAAAGTTTTTGGTGCTACCTTTTTTCAAAAAGGTTGCGAAAATCCTGCCGCAAAACTAACTCTTTGACAAATCCTTAATATCCCTCCAAAAATCGGGATAGGATTTGGCTACGCACTCAGCACCCGTTACGGTAACGGGGGAGGAGCAAACTACCGAGGCAACCGCCGCACTCATAGCGATACGGTGGTCGTTAAAGCCTTGCGTTGTGCCGCCCGTGAGGTTATTCTTTCCGTTTATTACAAGTCCGTCCGCGGTTTCGGTGACGTCAGCACCCAGGTCGGTGAGCATGGTTCTCGTGGTCACCAGACGGTCGCTTTCCTTAATGCGAAGCCTTGACGCTCCGTATATTACCGTTTTGCCCTCTGATGCGGAGGCAACGGTTGCGAGTACGGGCACAAGGTCGGGAATCTGCGAAGCATCTATCTCTATGCCGTGGAGCTGTTTGCCGCCCGTAACGGTAACGGCATCGTTTTCAACCCTTATATCAGCACCGAAGCGACGGAGAATATCCAATACGGCTTTATCTCCCTGACGGGAGCTTACGTCAAGTCCCCGCACGGTGATGCTTCCGTTGCCCAAAGCACCCATACAAAGGGGAAACGCGGCGTTGGACCAGTCACCCTCTACGGATATTTCCCTTGCGGGTGGGATAAGTCTTGCGTTTTTTTGCACCGAGTAGCCCTCGGCAGTTTTGTCTATGTGAACGCCAAAGCGTGTAAGTGCGTCGGCGGTCATATCAATATAAGGCTGTGATTCGGTATTCCCCTCTATTATTATGTCCCCGCCGTTGCCTGAAAATACAAGGGCAAAAAGCAGACCGCTTGTAAACTGGGAGGATACGTCACCTCTTATGCGGTATTGGTTGCCCTCAAGCTTACCGTCACACAAAAAGGGATTTGAGCCTTGAGGGGAGAGCTTCGCTCCGTGACGGAGCAGCTCCTCGTAAAGGGGAGAGAGGGGACGCTCGGGAAGTCTGCCTGAAAGGACAAAACTTGTATTCACACCGAGAGCCACCGCTATTGGCAGCATAAATCTGAAGGTAGAGCCACTCTCACCGCAGTCAAGAACAGCCGTCCTTGGCGGTGTCTTTATGGGGGTTACGTGGAAAAAGGGTGGATTATAGGATATTTTTGCACCCAAGGCACAAAGACATCCTACGGTGGCATCAATGTCCTTGTTTGTCGTATCACAGCGTATCACCGTTTCTGTTTGTGCAAATGCGGCACATATCAGCAGTCTGTGAGCCGCCGATTTTGAGGATATGGCAGAAACTGTTCCCGTGGGAGCGGAGGGAAAGACCGTTACGTTCATTTTGTTAAAGTCCTTTGTTTATAAATTCTTCAAGCTGGGAGATGGGAATCTTTACAAGTCGGGTATCTCCGATAGAGTAGGGAACTACGAGGGTGATGCTGTCACCCTTTCTCTTTTTGTCAGCCGTTGCAACAGCTGTGAGCTGTGCGGCGGAAAAATCACATTTTGTCGGAAGTCCTTGATTTTCAAGGAGAGCAATAAGAGCATCAAGGTCAGACGCAGGGCAAAGTCCCATATTTACAGCGGCACGGGTGACGATGACCATACCGATAGCCACCGCACTTCCGTGGGACACGGAAAGACCCGAGCAGACCTCTATTGCGTGACCTACCGTGTGACCAAGGTTGAGCAGGGCTCTTGCACCGCTTTCGAACTCGTCCGCTTCCACCACGTTTCTTTTATTTATAACACAGCTTTCGATGACCTGTTCTATCTGCGACTTTATACCTGCAAAAAGACTGTCAAAAAACGCCTTGTCGTTTATAACGCCGTATTTAATGACCTCGGCACAGCCGTCGGAGAAGATCGAGGGCGGAAGCGTGTCGAGAGTGGAGTAGTCGCAAATGACCAGCGAGGGCTGGTGGAATGCACCGATAAGGTTTTTTCCCGCCTCAAGGTCAACACCCGTTTTTCCGCCAACAGAGGAATCCACGGCGGCAAGTAGGGTGGTGGGTATCTGTATGAACTTTATTCCTCTTAAATATATCGACGCGGCAAATCCGCACATATCGCCCACAACTCCGCCACCGAGAGCAACAAGACAGTCGGAGCGAGTGAGTCTGTTATCGGCAAGAAACTCAACAAGCTCTATAAGAGTTGCCGTGTTTTTTGAGCCTTCTCCGTTTTTGAACACGAAGCTTACCGTGTCAAAGCCTGACTTTCTCAAGGAGCTTTCCGTCCTTTCAAGATAGAGCGTGGCTACGTTGTCGTCGCTGACGATACACACCTTGCAGGGGGATATTACCTCACGGCAAAGCTCACCGCAAGAGTCAAGCAGACCGTTGCCTATTAAAATATTGTAAGAAGTTGAGGCGTTTACGCAAACCGTTCTCATATCAACCGTCCACCATTTCTTTAGCGATTCGTCCGTCACGGAGTAGTGCCGTAAGCTTCTCGGCGTCGTCCGAGGCTATCGCATCTCTGTACTCCGTAAGGGATTTTATAATGTTATCTATTTCAAAGAGCAGAGGCTCTTTGTTTTCAAGAAAAAGCTCCGACCACATATATTCGTTGAGCCACGCCACACGGGTCATATCCTTATAGCTTCCCGCGGAAAATCCCTTGTGGTTTTGTGCCGTGGGACTTTTTACGTAGGCATTGGACACCACGTGAGCAAGCTGTGAGGTAAAGGCTATCATAGCGTCATGCTCCTCGGCGGTAGTCACGGTTATTTTTCCGAACATAGCGGGAGCGAGAAGCTGCTTTATGCGGTCAAGAAAGTATATGTCGTCGCACTTGTTTGGAACAAGAACCATAGGAGCGTTTTTGAAAAGCGTTTCCTTGGAGTATTTTATGCCCGAATACTGAGTTCCCGCCATAGGGTGACCGCCCACGAAGGCAAAGCCGTATTTCTCGGCAAGAGAAAAACCTGCCACGCATATCTCCTTTTTAGTTCCGCAAAGGTCGATGACCACCGTTTTTTTGTCTACGATGGGGGCAATTTCCTCCAAATACTTAACCGCTGTCTGCGGATAAAGTGCTATGAATATAAGGTCGCAATCCGCAACGCTAGAGCTGTCAAGCACACCGTCTGTTATTCCCGCTAACGAGGCATAGCCGAGTGCAGCGGTGTTTTTGTCGTATCCCAGCACGGTATGTCCTGCCGCCTTATACGCCTTTGCCATTGAGCCGCCGATAAGTCCGAGTCCGCAGATTCCAACGGTCATTTTCAGTCCTCCTTGAGAGCCTTGAGTAATTTTGTAACCGACGCGGTAACGTCAGCGAATGCATCGGGGGTGAGGGATTGAGGGCCGTCGCACAGTGCGTGAGCGGGGTCGTTATGCACCTCTATCATAAGTCCGTGAGCACCTGCCGCCGCCGCCGCAAGAGCCATAGGCTTTACAAGCTTTGCAACTCCCGTTGCGTGAGAGGGGTCGATAATCACGGGAAGATGGGTCAGCTCCTTGAGCATAGGAACAGCGGAGATGTCAAGCGTGTTTCTCGTGTAGGTTTCAAAGGTCCTTATTCCTCTCTCGCAAAGAATAACGTTTTCGTTACCGCCCGCCATAATGTACTCGGCAGACATAAGAAGCTCCTTGAGTGTGTTCGCAAGACCTCTCTTTAAGAGAATGGGCTTGTTTGTACGTCCAAGCTCCTTGAGAAGCTCGAAATTCTGCATATTTCTCGCACCGACCTGAATTACGTCCACGTCCTCGAAAAGGGGGAGATGACTTGCATTCATTATCTCGGTAACTATGGGAAGACCCGTTTGGGCCTTTGCTTTGAGCAGAAGCTCGATTCCGTCTGCCTTAAGACCTTGGAAGTCGTAGGGAGAGGTTCTGGGCTTGAACGCACCTCCTCGGAGCATAGTAGCTCCCGCCGCCTTTACAGCCTTGGCGATAGCCATGACCTGCTCCTCGCTCTCAACCGAGCAGGGCCCCGCCATAATTGCAAAATCCTTGCCTCCAACGGAGGTGTTGCCGACGGTTATCACGCTGTCGTCGGGGTGGAATTTTCTGTTTGCACTCTTGAAGGGCTCACTTATACGCTTTACCGTGTCCACCATTTCAAGTCCGCGAAGAAGATCCTCGTCAATACGAGTTGTGTCGCCTATAAGACCTATTACCGTGTGTGTGCTACCTTGTGAGATGTGTACGTCAAGTCCTTGGGATTTGAGCCAAGAGGAAAGATTTTCTATTTGAGTTTGGGTTGCACCCTGCTTTAATACCGCTATCATTTTACTGCTCCTTAAAAATCAAAATTTAAATAAAAATGGAACGCCACGGGAAACTTTTCCGTGCGTTCCATTTATGGTAAAATAAAACATAAAATAAAAATCCGCATCAAAAAGTACCCTTATTTTTTACTTGCCATAAAGTAATAAAAATAAGAGTAGCTAAACTTGTTTGCGAATACTTTATTCATTGTCTTACTCCTTTGTTTAGTGTTTTCGTATACGATAAGTCAATTTTATCACTACACTTTTGCTTTGTCAATACTTTTTTGCAAAAAAACTTTGGAAAATGATGATTTTAAAAAATAAATCATAAATGTTAATATTTTACTGCGTTTTCTCGTTGTTATTTCAATCACACGAATTTTGATTTATCGGTGAGAAGACCTCTCAGTCAGCTCACGCTGACAGCTCTCCTGAAAGGAGAGCCTTTTCAAACACACTGCAAACAAATCCAAAGCCTCGCCCTTTGGGAGAGGTGGCACCGTTAGGTGACGGAGAGAGTTTGTTAAATCCCAATTTACCTTAAAAATCCCCCGTGGTAACCACGGGGGATTTAGCGTATTATTTATTTTATTCGTCGTCAGAGGAATCTTCTGTTTCTTCAACCTCTTCCTCAATCTCTTCTTCGATCTCTTCTTCAATCTCTGTTTCGATTGGTTCAAGGTCGTCATCTACCTTGATCTCTGCCATCTCGGGAGCAAAGGGAGAAGGATTCTCGCCTTGTTCAGCCGCTTTTTCCGCTGCCGCCCTTTCTTCCTCAAGGCGTTTGCGTTCAGCCTCCTGCTTTTTGCGACGCTCCTCGTTTTCCTCACGGCTCTTGCGACGCTTTGCCTCGGTCATCTCTTCAAGCTCCTCAAATGTGGGTGTACCCTCCATTGCCGCCTTGAACTGCTCACCGTCCATGATCTCGTTCTTGAGAAGGAACTCGGCAATAAAGTGAAGCTTGTCGATATTGTCGGTGAGTATCTGCTTCGCTCTGTTGTAAGCCTCGGAAATGATAGCGTGTATCTCTGCATCTATCTTTGCTGCCGTTTCGTCGGAGTAGTCCTGCGTACTTGAGAAACTACGTCCGAGGAACACCTCGCCCTGACCCTCGCCAAAGGCACGGAGTCCGAGAACGGTACTCATTCCAAGCTGTGTTACCATCTTCTTGGCTATTTCGGTAGCTCTCTGAATGTCGTTTGACGCACCGCCCGAAACGTCACCGAAGATTATCTCCTCTGCGGCTCTGCCGCCGAGAAGCATAGCGATCTTTTCCTTAAGCTCGTTCTTGTAAACGCTGTATTTGTCCTCTGCGGGAGGATTGAGCGTATAACCGAGAGCGTTTCCGCTGGGGATAATGGATATCTGCTGAACGGGGTCCATAGCGGGAAGAACGTGTGCGATGATCGCGTGACCTGCCTCATGGTAAGCCGTGTTCTTCTTTTCTCTTTCCTTCATAGCACGGGACTTCTTCTTAGGTCCTGCGATTACCTTAATGAAAGCGTCCTCAATATCGTCCATACCAATGAGAGATTTACCGCGTCTTGCGGCGAGAAGTGCCGCCTCATTCAAGAGGTTGGCAAGGTCAGCACCCGTAAATCCTGCGGTGGTCTTTGCTATCTTTGCAAGGTCAACAGCCTCCTCAAGGGGCTTATTTCTTGCGTGGACTTTAAGAATTGCCTCACGTCCGTTAATGTCGGGGTAGTTGAGGGTAACCTGTCTGTCGAAACGACCGGGACGGAGAAGTGCGGGGTCAAGAATGTCGGGACGGTTGGTAGCCGCTATCACGATTATACCGTCGTGAGAGCCAAAGCCGTCCATTTCAACGAGAAGCTGGTTGAGTGTCTGCT
>JAZOUQ010000023.1:0-5055 GCA_045658185.1 Eubacteriales bacterium | reverse complement strand
GCTCGAATACGATAGCGTCGATCATTGCCTTTGCAGCGGGAGCGTTCTCGCCGTTTGCAGCAGCGATGCAGATAGTTCCGTCGTCATCAATATCAACCTTTGCGCCGGACTCTGCAACTATCTTCTGGATAACCGAGCCGCCCTTACCGATAACCTCGCGGATCTTGTCGGGGTCTATCTTGAAGCTGGTCATCTTAGGTGCGTACTTGGAAACCTCTGCTCTGGGTGCTTCGATCGCCTTGAGAATTACCTCGTCGATGATATAATCACGTCCAACGTGGGTCTGTGCCAGAGCTGCCTTGATTATCTCGGGGGTAAGTCCGTCTATCTTAAGGTCCATCTGAATGGAAGTAATACCCTTGTGAGTACCTGCAACCTTAAAGTCCATATCTCCGTAGAAGTCCTCAAGTCCCTGAATATCAAGCATGATATCCCAGCTTCCGTCCTCTGCGGTGATAAGTCCGCAGGAGATACCTGCAACGGGAGCCTTTATCGGAACACCTGCGTCCATAAGAGCAAGGGTAGAGCCGCAAACAGATCCCTGAGAGGTAGAACCGTTAGAGGATACTACGTCAGAAACAAGGCGGATAGCATAGGGGAACTCCTCGGGAGTGGGAAGCACGGGAACGAGAGATCTCTCAGCCAATGCTCCGTGACCTATCTCACGGCGTCCGGGGCTTCTGGTGGACTTTGCCTCACCCGTAGAAAATCCGGGCATATTGTAGTGGTGCATATATCTCTTCTCGGTTTCGCTGTCGATACCGTCAAGCATCTGTGCCTCGGAGAGCATTCCGAGAGTAGCAACGGTAAGAACCTGCGTCTGTCCACGGGTAAAGAGTCCCGAACCGTGTGTTCTGGGAAGAATTCCTACCTCGCTTCCGAGAGGTCTTATCTGGTCCATACGTCTGCCGTCAACTCTCTTCTTGTCAACAAGCAACCAACGGCGAACGATCTTCTTCTGTATCTTGTAGATAAGCTCGTCCATCATACCGCCGATCTCGGGGTACTCCTCGCCGAACTTCTCAATTATAGCGTCGGTTATCGGAACGACTCTCTCGTCACGGATATTCTTATCGTCAGTGTCAAGAGCGATCATCATATCCTTCTCGCAGAAGTCGAATACCTTATCGAACATCTCGTGATCAAGCTCACAAGAGGGGTATGCAAACTTAGGCTTGCCTATCTCGTCAATAATAGCGTTGATGAAGCCGAGAAGCTCCTTGATCTCCTCGTGAGCCTTCATAATAGCCTCGTACATAGTGTCGTCGTCAACCTCGTTAGCACCTGCCTCGATCATAACGACCTTTTCCATAGAAGCGGCAACGGTAAGCTGAAGATCACTCTTCTTCTGCTCCTCCTCGGTGGGGTTAACAACAAGCTTGCCGTCAACAAGTCCCATAAACACACCGCCGATCGGTCCGTTCCACGGAATATCGGAGATGGAGAGGGCAAGAGATGCACCGATCATAGCGGTGATCTCGGGTGAGCAATCGGGGTCAACGGACATAACGGTAAGCGTGAGAGCTACGTCGTTACGAAGATCCTTGGGGAAAAGGGGACGGATGGGGCGGTCGATAACACGAGAGGTAAGAACAGCCTTCTCGGAGGGCTTACCCTCTCTCTTGAGGTAACCGCCGGGGATCTTTCCCGCAGCATACATTCTCTCGTCGTAGTCAACGGAGAGAGGAAGGAAATCGATACCGTCTCTGGGCTTTGCGGATGCGGTCGCACAGCAAAGGATAGCGGTCTCACCGTAACGGATAAGAACCGAACCGTTTGCAAGACCTGCCATCTTACCCGTTTCAACAACGAGGGGTCTGCCCGCAAGGGTGTAGTTAAATACCTTGAAATTCTTGAAATTCATAGGCGTACTGATCTGTGACATAATTTTGTCCTCCATAAAAAATTTATATTATCTCACAGGGTTTAGCACTTAATCGAAGGTCAAAAGATATTTTGGCACTCGATTAACTGCTAATCTCCGCGAGATTTTTTCGTTTTGTTCGACGGACGTCGACAGACTCTGTCATGCGTTGCTTCCGTCTTAAAGAATAAGGGAGTGAGGAGTCCAAAATCTGCACTCTTCACTCCGCAACTATTGAAATTACTTTCTCAGACCGAGCTTCTCAACGATCGCACGGTAGCGTTCGATGTCTGTCT
This sequence comes from Eubacteriales bacterium, assembly GCA_045658185.1. Classification (GTDB taxonomy): domain Bacteria; phylum Bacillota; class Clostridia; order Oscillospirales; family CAG-272; genus HGM12713. The sequence continues at coordinate 2,895 of JAZOUQ010000023.1, read as the reverse complement.
TCTGGAGGTAGCCGAGAAGGTTTCTTCTGTGGCCGACCATCTTCTGCAGACCTCTGCGGCTGTGGTGGTCCTTGTGGTTGCCCTTGAGGTGCTCAGTAAGGTTCTTTATTCTGTAGGTAAGAAGTGCGATCTGTACCTCAGGCGAACCTGTGTCTCCCTCGTGAGTAGCGTACTGCTCAATAATTGCCTGCTTTTCGTCCTTAAGCATCATAGTGGTTTTCACCTTTCAAAATAAAATATTTATCGTTAACACAGAAATCGGCGGGTGAAATGCCGCATAAAAGCGACCGCTTATCCGAAAGCCGAGATAACGACATCGAGGTATTATACCATATTTTTTTTGATTTGTAAATAGTTTTTTGAATTTTTTTCATTTTTTTATTATAATAACAAAAACGCAAACGGAAGCCGCAGACATCTTGTCTGCGACTCCCGCCGTCAAATAAAGCTTATTTCTTCATTTTTTCCAAATCGTTTTTGCGTATCTCTACACGTCTTACCTTACCGCTTATGGTCTTGGGAAGCTCCTCGACAAACTCAACGATTCTCGGATACTTGTAAGGAGCAGTATGCGTCTTGACGTACTCCTGAATTTCCTTTTTAAGCTCATCCGTACCCGCCGTACCCTTTACAAGCACGATGGTCGCCTTAACTATCTGACCGCGAACCTCGTCGGGAACGGGAGTGATAGCACACTCAAGAACGTAAGGAAGCTCCATGATAACGCTCTCTATCTCAAACGGGCCGATGCGGTATCCCGAAGACTTGATAACGTCGTCGATACGTCCAACGTACCAAAGGTATCCGTCCTCGTCCATAGTAGCCGTATCTCCCGTATGATAGTAACCGTCGTGCCAAACGTCAGCAGTCTTTTCCTCGTCAAGATAGTAACCGATAAACAGTCCGCAAGGAACGTTTTCTTTGGTGCGGATACAGATCTCACCCGTGTCACCCATCTTACATTCGTTGCCGTCAGGATCGAGAACAACAACGTCGTAAAGCGGACTGGGCTTACCCATCGAACCGATCTTAGATGTAGCACCTACGAAGTTCGCAATGGAAAGCGTGGTTTCCGTCTGTCCGAAGCCCTCCATAATGGTAAGTCCCGTTGCCTTCTTGAACTGATTGAACACCTCGGGATTGAGAGCCTCTCCTGCCGTTGTAGCATACTCGATAGAAGAAAGGTCGTACTTTGAAAGGTCTTCTTTGATAAAGAAGCGGTACATCGTGGGAGGTGCACAGAAGGTGGTAATGCCGTACTTCTTGAACATGGGAAGAATATCCTCGGAACGGAAGCGGTCAAAGTCGTAGGTGAATATACCCGCCTCACAGAGCCACTGTCCGTAAAGCTTACCCCAAAGAGCCTTACCCCAACCCGTGTCGGAGATGGTGAAGTGCAAGCCGTCGGGATTTACGTTGTGCCAATGCTTTGCGGTGGGATAATGACCGAGAGCATATTTATAGGAGTGGGGCGCGATACGGGGATAGCCCGTAGTACCCGAGGTGAAAAGCATAAGCATGGGATCGTTTCCGCAGGGGGTGTTTTCCGTACGGTAATAATGCGTACTGAAACGCTCCATCTCTACGTTGAAATCATACCAGCCGTCCTTTTTACCGCCCACAAGAATCTTCAGCATTTCAGGGTAGTTTGCCGCAGCCTTTTCCGCCTCGGCAGATACCTCTCCGTCAGCCGTGCAGACGATAGCCTTTACCTTCGCCGCCTTATATCTGTAATCGAAATCATGTTCAACCAACTGATTGGTTGCGGGAATAGCGATAGCACCGATCTTGTGAAGTGCAAGCATACAGAACCAGAACTGATAGTGACGCTTAAGCACCAGCATTACCGTATCGCCCTTCTTGATGCCGAGGGATTCGAAGTAGTTTGCGGTTTTTGCCGAGTATTTTTTCATATCGCTGAAGGTAAATTTGCGATCGCTCTTGTCGTTACCTACCCACATCATTGCCAGCTTGTCGGGACTCTTTTTGGCGATTGCATCAACACAGTCAAAAGCAAAATTGAACTTGTCGTCGTTCTTAAAGGAGATGCCGTTGAACACACCGTTCTCGTCGTAGGAGGATTCAATGAAGTCGTCCGCAACCGTTCTGGGAGCGACAGGCTTTTCTGCCGCCTTGGGAGCAACGTACGGTGCTTCGGGATATTCCTCGCTGACCTGACCGTCCTGAGGATTGAGGACAACGGCGTGGAATTCACAGCCGCCCTCGCTTACCGCTATCATACCGTGAGGGATAAGGCTGTTATAGAAAATGGAATCGCCCTCGTGAAGAACGTCCACGTGATTTCCGACCTGAACCTTGAGAGAACCCTTTACTATTACGTCAAACTCCTGACCGTTGTGGGAGTTGAGCTTCATAGGTGCGTTCTGCTCCTCGGGCAAATATGGGAATTTTACAAGGAAAGGCTCTGCCAGCTTGTCCTTGAACTTGGGAGCAAGGTTGTTGTATTCAACACCGTGCTGCTTTAATATTTTAAGACCTTCTCCCTTTCTCGTGATCGCAAAGGAGGTAAGTGTGGTGCTTCGTCCCTCAAGAAGATCAACGACCTCAACGCCGCAAGCCTTTGCACACTTATAAATAAAGGTAAAGCTGAAATCCGTTTCACCGCCCTCAAGGAGCATATAATCCTCTACCGATACACCCGTAAGCCTTGCCAGCTCCTCGGGAGTATATCCCGTTGCCTCACGCAGATCCTTGATTCTGCCCGCAACCTCTTTCAAACTGTAATCCATCTCTTCAATTCCTTTCCTTCAAAAATATTTGGGTAATGGTTACTAATTTGAATAAAACAAAAACCCGCCTCAAAAGAAAATCCTTGAGACGAGCTAATAACCCGCGGTACCACTCAAATTACGGAAAGAATTCCGTCACTTTACG
>JAZOUQ010000022.1:0-6669 GCA_045658185.1 Eubacteriales bacterium | reverse complement strand
ATATATTTTTTTGCTCTGTCAAGATAAGCAAGTCGCATTCGGGATATAACAGCCGCCTCTTTTGCAAGCTGACCGTTCCACAGCTCAACCGTATCGTCAAAGGTTTTTCTATCGTTATAAGCGTTTTTTATAAGAGCATTTCTCTGCTTCAGAGCATTGTTGTACTTTTGAAGCGAGTGAATGTACATAGGATATATACGGCTTATTGCCATATCCATATAAGCTCTTCTCTCCGACGGGCCGTCCTTTATAAGAGAAAGATGCTCGGGACAAAACAGCACCGCACGAAAGCTACCCATTATGTCGGATAACTTGTTCGCCTTAACACCGTTTTTTTCAAGTAGCTTTTGCTTATCGTGAAAGATCTTAACGTGTATATTCTGATCTCTCTTACTATCTTTGAAATCAAGAAATATATCAGCCACGTCACAGCCGAAGCGTATCATTTGAGCATTGTGTACCGACCTAAAGCTTCTTCCCACAGACGCGTAAAACACCGCCTCAAGAAGATTTGTCTTTCCCTGAGCGTTTTCTCCTGCAAGTACGTTTACCCCCTCGCAAAAGCTGACGTCGGCACACTCTATATTTCTAAAATCCTTAACTCGTATCCTTTTACAGTACACCTTGGATCATTCCTTCATTCTTACGGGAAGGAGCATGAAAATCTCCTCGCTTCCCACTTTTTCAAAATCGTTTTCGCAAGGCTCAAGATTCATACTTGCGTGTGCCGAGGTCATAGCAAGAATTATCTCCTCACCCTCACACGCCTTTATGCTGTCCATAAGGTATCTGTTATTGAATGCGATCACCAGATCATCACCCTCTTTTTCAACGGGAATCTCCTCGTAAGTGCTTCCAATGGTGGATTCGGTTGAAATTTTTATAACGTCACCGTCAATTCCAAGCTTAACGTGTGAACGAACCGTTCCTGCAATTCTCTCTTCGGTAATAAGGGCAGCTCTTTCAAGTGCTGACAAAAGCTCCTTCTTATTCACCTTGATCTTTATTTTCTGATTTTTAACGATTATCTTATCGTATTCAAGATATTCTCCCTCAATAAGTCTTGAGAAGAAGGTTATCTCACCTATAAGGAATACTATATGCTTTCTGGTTACGAATATCTGCGTTACCGCCTCGTCGTCATCGTCAAGCAGCTTTTCAAGCTCGTTTACCGTCTTTACGGGAATTATAAAGGAAAATTCAAGACTGTCACCGGTGTTGCTGTTTCTGTTTACAAGCTCGGTCTTTGTGTGACATTTTGCAAGCTTGTAGCTGTCACAGGCAACGACTGTTATAGATTCGTCGTTTATTTTAAAGAAAGCACCGTTGAGTATAACTCTCTGGTCCTTAGTACCCATAGCAAAATCAACCTTGGATATCATTTTTCTGAGAATAGCTTGACCGATAATAAAGCTTCTGTCACTTTCAAGCTCGGGGATCTTGGGAAATTTATCTCCCTCTATTGCTATCATTTTGTGAGAGGATCTTCCGCTTACGATATTTGCAGTCAGCTTATCATCAACGGTAAAGGTTACCTCTTCTCCGTCCATAACTCTGAGCGTCTGTATAAACTTCTGTCCGCTTACTATTACACAGCCCTCCTCAAGTACCTTTGCCTCAACCGTTATCTTTACGCCCTTTTGAAGGTCATACGTTGTCATAGTACATGTGTCGGGGAAATTTGCTTCTATTTTTATTCCTTCGGTGTAGTCACCCGTAGCAGGAGAAAAAGGCTTTCCGGAAGTCGCACTGAGAAGCGGAAGTGCCGCCTCTAATATCTGATTTCTGTTGAAAATTATTTTCATTTTTCAAGTTTTCCTTTCGTGAAATTTTTTCGCTTTTATATTAATTAAATTATTTTAATAAAATAGTATTATTTATAATAGTGTCTGTTGATTATGTGGAAAAGCACTTCAACGCCTTGATATATCTGACTTTTAAAGGCTGGTATTTTATTGAAAAGCTGTGCTGTTTCGGTTGACTGTGTGTTGATGGAGTGTTGAAAAAATTTCAGCTGATTTGAGCTTGAATTTTAATTTCAACACCTTTTCAACAGAATTTAAGAGCTTTATCAATAACAAAAAACGTAAAAAGTAAAAATTATCCTATTATCTCCTTCATAAGTCCCTCTATCTCCACGTTGATCATGGGGTCGGCTGCTATCTTCTTGGTGACCAGATTGTGAGAATAAATAACAGTTGAATGGTCCTTATCCACTATCTCTCCAATATCGGGGAAGGAAAGCTCGGTTATCTCGCGAATGAGGTATATTGAAACCTGTCTTGCCCAGGTGATGTTCTTTACCCTCTTCTTGCCCTTGATATCTTCTTTCGGTACGTCGTATTTTTTAAATACAGCGGAGAATATTTTATCTATCGTGGTGCTTATAGGCTCAGAGCCACCGAGAAGCTCGTTTATACAGCTTCTTGCAAGGTCTATATTTATCGTTTGATTCATAATAAGACTCTTTGCGGAAAGCTTCTTTATAGCTCCCACTATCTGTCTTATATTAGACCTGAGATTTTCCGCAAGATAGAGCAGAACGTCCTCGGGTACGCTTATGTTTGCCTCTTCCACCTTTTGCTTGAGAATAGCAAGACGAAGCTCAAGATCGGGCGGCTGAATATCCGCAATAAGTCCCCATTCAAATCTTGTTCTGAGTCGCTCCTCAAGGGTTGCTATATCCTTCGGAGGACGGTCGGACGTAAGAATTATCTGCTTTTGATCCTGATAAAGTGCGTTAAAGGTGTGGAAGAAGGTTTCCTGAGTTGATTCCTTTCCCGCAATAAAGTGAATATCGTCAATAAGAAGAATATCACAGCTTCTGAATTTATTGTGAAATGCAAGAGTTTCTTTTTTGGAGATACTCTCGATAAGCTGATTGGTAAACTCCTCACCGCTAACGTATATTACCTTGGTATCGGGCTTTTTCTTTTTAAGCTCGTTTACGATAGCACATATAAGGTGGGTCTTACCAAGTCCGCTGGGACCGTAAATAAACAGAGGGTTATAGTCCATAGCGGGTTTTTGAGCCACCGCGGTACACGCCGCGTGAGCAAACTTATTTGAGCTTCCTACGATAAAATTATCAAAGGTGTACTCGGGATTATAGATCTGATTAAAATGATTTATATCTTCAACAGAGCTTGAGGATTCGGTGCTTGGCTTGTTTGTCTCCTCTTTGAAAATAACCTCTTTGATGGTCTGCGGATCTGTTTTCTTACCCGTAAAAATAACGTCCACCTTGCAAGGAAGAAAATTAGAAAATTCCTTTTCCAGATATTCTATGTGATTTTTCTTAAGCTGTCCGTATTTAAACTCGGAGTCGGATGAAAAAACTACCGTGTTATCTACGAAAGAGTGAATTTTAAGATCCTTGTACCAAAGGTTGACGTACGACAGACCCTTTTCCTCACAAATATTTTGAAATACAATCTGCCATATTTCAGAAATCTCATCAATATAAGACATTTTTTTCTCCGTTTTTTATGTATTTAATAGTATCTTCAATAGTTAAAGTAAACCATAATAATTATACCATAATAAGCTTTTTTTTTCAAGGGTTTTTAAAAATTTCTATCAATATTTATAATATAATTTACAATTTTAAAAATATGAACTTGACAATACAGAGCAATATCGGTATAATTAAGGATATAAGGGGTGATGGACGGTTGAAAAAATTAAAATACGGAATAAAAGGAATGAGCTGTGCTGCTTGTGTTGCACACGTGGAAGCCGCTGCAAAAAAAATTGTAGGCGAAGAAAATGTGACAGTAAGTTTGCTTACTAATACCTTAACCGTAATTGTAGAAGATAACGAAGATGAAAAAAATATATACGGAAAGCTTAAAGCATCACTTAAATCCGCGGGATATACGCTTTTGTCCGATGAAAAACAAAACGAAGATACAGAAAAGAAGGAAAGGTTAAAAAACACGGTCAAGCTTACCGTTTCTCTTGTCCTGACAGCTGTTCTTATGTACGTTGCTATGGGACATATGCTCAATATTCCAACTCCTCTGTTTTTACAGATTCCCATTGTTTCTGCATGTTTACAAATGATTATTGCTTTAACTGTAATAATCATCAATTTTAAATTTTTTACAAATGGTATTTCAGCTCTTTTCAGATTAGCTCCAAATATGGATTCTCTGATATCTATCGGCTCGGGAGCTTCATTTTTATACGGCATAGTTATGCTTGTATTTGTATTTTTCGCCACAGTAAACGGAGAAAAAGAGATTGCCTCAAGGTATGCTCACAGACTGTATTTTGAGTCAAGTGCCATGATCCTATCTCTTGTTTCTCTTGGAAAAACTCTTGAAGGACGGGCAAGAGCAAATGCCGCAGCAGCCGTCGGAAAGCTTGCGTCTATGATGCCCTCCGAGGTCAGGGTCTTAAGAGATGGGGAAAATATGATGATACCTTTATCCGACGTAGCTGTTGGAGATACGGTGATAGTTCTCGCGGGTGAAACAGTTCCCGTTGACGGGGAGATCGTTGAGGGATACGGAGCCGTTGACGAGTCCGCTCTTACGGGAGAAAGTATGCCTATTGAAAAAAACGTGTCTGATAAGGTGAGTGCCGTGTGTACACTTTTGAGCGGATACGTTAAAATAAGGGCAGAAAAGGTGGGAAAGGATACCTCACTTGCAAAGATAATAGGTCTTCTTGAGGATGCGGCGGCATCAAAAGCTCCTATTGCAAGACTTGCGGATAGGGTGAGTGGAATTTTTGTTCCCATTGTAATTTGTATTTCAGTTATAACCTTTGCGTTGTGGTTGATTATAACAAAGGAATTAACTCAAGCCTTCGACTGTGCTATTTCCGTTCTCGTCATATCCTGTCCCTGTGCCTTGGGACTTGCCACTCCAACAGCAATTATGGTAGGTACGGGAAGAGGTGCGTCAAGAGGAATACTGATAAAGAGTGCCGAGGCACTTGAAAATCTTCATTCCGTTAAATATTTTCTTACCGACAAAACGGGAACGCTGACAGAAGGACTTCCGTCTGTGATCGACGTTTGTCCGATAGACTGTGATGAAAAACAGCTTATTGAATTGGCTTATACCGCGGAGGATATGTCCTCACACCCTCTCGCATCTGCCGTATGTAATTACGCAAGATCAAAAAATATATCAAAGCTTGAAGCGGATAATTTTGAAAATATTACGGGTATAGGTATCAAAATAACTGTAGATGATATCATTTGTTTTGTTGGAAAATTGGATTATATAAAAGAAAAAATATCCGACGTCAGAAACGTTAATATTGCTTCTGACCTTATATTAAGGCTTGAAAATGACGGTAAAACTGCGGTTTGCGTATTTTACGGTGACAGAGTAATAGGGGTTTTGGGTATTGCTGATAAAATAAGAGAGGACAGCAAGGAAGCGATAAGCCATCTTAAAAAAATGGGTATTATTCCGGTTATGCTCACAGGCGACAACGAAAGAACGGCAAAAGTGGTCGCCGAACAGTGCGGTATAGATGACGTATACGCAAAACTTTTACCTGACCAAAAGGAAGGTATCATATCGGAATATTCCCAAAAGGGCAGATGCGTAATGGTAGGAGATGGAATAAATGATGCTCCCGCCTTGGCGAGAGCAGATATAGGTATAGCTATCGGTGCGGGAACGGACGTTGCCATCGACTGTGCTGACGTGGTGCTGTCAAGAAACAGTCTTTGTGATGCGGTAAGTGCCATAAGCCTTTCGGGTGCTACCGTCACAACGATAAAGCAAAATCTTTTCTGGGCACTCATATATAACGCGGTGTGTATTCCCGTAGCGGCAGGAGTTCTCTACCCTGCCCTCGGCATAACCCTCAATCCTATGATCGCCTCGGCAGCTATGAGCTTTTCGTCTGTATGTGTGGTTTTAAATTCATTAAGACTTAATTTTAAGCGAATATATATCAGAGAAAATAAGCAAGAAAAAGGAGAAGAAGAAATGTTTGGAAAAAAACAAACTATGACGTTTAACGTTGAAGGAATGATGTGTCCAAAGTGCGAGAAACACGCAAAAAAGGAAATTATGGAAATAAAGGGTGTTAAATCGGCTGAAGCTTCCCATAAGACGGGAAAGGTCACCGTGGTAGCTTCCGAAAAGGTTACTGCCGACGCGGTAAAAAATGCAATAGCCAAAGCGGGCTATAAAGTAGTTTGACAGTTAGTTATGGGGACGCGGTTTCGCTACCTTTTTGAAAAAAGGTAGCACCAAAAACTTTACTGACGAAAATGATTTGGCTGTAAGGTGTAGTCTGTGCTGTCATTTAAAGATTTGCTCTCGCGTGTCATTCTGAGCGAAGCGAAGGCGGAATCTGGTGCCGCTACCCCAAAAATTCCACAAGGTTAGATTGCGTTAAAAATTAAAAAACCCCCGTTTTACGGGGGTTTTTCTGTTTACAGTTAACATTTTTTATTTTTGAACACGAACAGTTTACTAATAAAATAATTGCTGACCACAACAAATACGGAGGAAATGAGCTTTGCCCATACTCTGGAGGATATAAGAAATCCAAACACGGCAAATTCTCTGTATCCCAGCCAGTCTATCAAGGCGATAGCCCCAAGATTTATTACCACCTCAAGAAAATAGGTTGCAACTCTCGAACCTGCAAACTTCAAAAGCTGTGAGCCTGTATGTCCCTTTTGAGCCTCGG
>JAZOUQ010000021.1:0-6798 GCA_045658185.1 Eubacteriales bacterium | reverse complement strand
GTATATTAAATATTAAATTACGGAGAATATAATGGCAAACACCGAAAAGCAAAAGTTTATAAGAAATTTTTCAATAATTGCCCATATAGACCACGGCAAATCAACTCTTGCAGACAGAATCCTTGAAGCAACGCAGACCGTATCTCAGCGTGAAATGGAAAACCGTCTGCTTGACAATATGGAGCTTGAAAAGGAAAGAGGAATAACCATAAAGGCAACGGCTGTGCGTCTTAACTATAAAGCGAACGACGGCAACACCTACGAATTTAATCTTATCGACACCCCCGGTCATGTAGACTTCAACTACGAGGTGTCCCGTTCGCTCAACGCCTGTGACGGTGCACTTCTCGTCGTAGACGCAACTCAGGGCATTGAGGCACAGACTCTTGCAAACGCTTATCTGGCGGTTGACGCAAATCTTGAGATAGTTCCCGTTATAAATAAGATCGACCTTCCCTCTGCCGACCCCGAAAGAGTAAGAGGCGAGATAGAGGACATCATCGGCATTCCCGCAGAGGACTGCCCTGCCGTATCGGCAAAAACGGGACTTAACATAGAGCAGGTGCTGGAGGCTATCGTTCGTGACGTTCCCGCCCCCAAGGGCGACCCCGATGCTCCCTTGAAAGCGTTGATATTCGACTCTTACTATGACAGCTATCTTGGAGTAGTCGTAAACGTAAGAGTTATGAACGGTACGCTCAGAAGTGGCGACAAGATAAGACTTATGAGCACAGGCTCGGTATTCGACGTGGTAGACGTTGGATTTATGACGCCCTTCGGTCTGCAAAAGACCGATATGATAAGTGCGGGTGACGTTGGATACATCACCGCATCCATCAAGAGCGTAGGCGACACGCAGGTGGGTGATACCATAACGCTTGAGGACAACCCCACCGACACTCCCCTTCCCGGCTTCAAGCCCGTACAGCCTATGGTCTATGCGGGTATATATCCCGCTGACGGAGCAAAATACGGCGACCTCAGAGATGCTCTTGAGAAGCTTCAGCTCAACGATGCGGCACTTGTTTTCGAGCCTGAAACGTCCATAGCCCTCGGCTTTGGCTTCCGTTGCGGATTCCTCGGTCTTCTCCACATGGAAATAATCGAGGAGCGACTTGAACGCGAATTCAACCTTGACCTTATCACCACCGCACCCTCGGTTATATACGAGGTGCAACGCAGAGATGGCGAAAAGGTACGCATAGACAACCCCTCGAACTTCCCCCCCGCCGACGAGATAGATACGGCGTTTGAGCCTATCGTAAAGGCAAATATTATAACCCCCACCGAGTTTGTGGGCGGACTTATGGACCTTTGTCAGGACAGACGAGGCACGTTCATAGATATGAAGTACATCGACACAAGCCGTGTTGAGCTTCACTATGACCTCCCCCTCAACGAGATAATATACGACTTCTTTGACGCTCTCAAGAGCCGTTCAAGAGGCTATGCATCCCTTGACTACGAGCTTGGCGACTACGTTGCAAGTAAGCTTGTAAAGCTTGATTTTCTGCTCAACGGAGAGCAGGTGGACGCTCTTTCCTTTATCGTACACGAGGAAAAGGCTTACGGCAGAGCGAGAAGAATTGCGGAAAAGCTCAAGGACAACATTCCCCGTCAGCTCTTTGAAGTACCGATCCAAGCAGCTATCGGCTCTCGTATTATTGCCCGCGAAACTGTCAAGGCTATGCGTAAGGACGTTCTTGCAAAGTGCTACGGCGGTGACATAACCCGTAAGAAAAAGCTGCTTGAAAAGCAGAAAGAGGGTAAGAAGAAGATGCGTCAGCTTGGCTCTGTTCAGGTGTCCCCCGAGGCATTTATGGCTGTCCTCAAGCTGGATGACGATAATTAAAAAACACAACACCGCTTTTTCAACGCAAATCTAACATAGTGGAATTTTTGGGGTAGTGGCCCCCAAAAATTAGCGGGAGCAAATCTACAAATGACAGCACAAACTATGCCTTACAGTCAAGTCCTTATTTGTCAGTAAAGTTTTTGGTGCTACCTTTTTTTCAAAAAGGTAGCGAAAAACTGGTCGATAAACTAACTTTTTACGAGGTCGGTATGGAAATAAAAATCAATTCAAATACCGACGGACTGACGGTATTACAGATACTTAAGGGTGAGCTGGGTCTGTCCCGTGCCCTTATAAAGCATTTGAAATTCAAGGAGGGCGGAATAACCCTCAACGGAGAACACGCAACCGTTCGACGTCAGGTCAAGGCAGGAGATACTCTGTGTCTTTCGGTTGAGGATACGGTCACACCCGAAAAGCTGACACCAAGTGCGTTAGAGCTTCCCGTACTCTACGAGGACGATGACGTTGCCGTTCCAAGCAAACCCTCGGATATGCCGACTCACCAGTCCTTCGGGCATTACGGCGATACGGTGGCAAACGCTCTTACCTACAGATATGAAAGTCAGGGGATTCCCTTTGTTTTCCGTCCCGTAAACCGCCTTGACAGAAACACCAGCGGACTTTTGCTTATTGCCCGAAACCGTATAAGTGCGGCTTATCTTTCCGATGCTATGAAGCGTGGAGAGATAACCAAGCAATATATTGCAGTCCTTCGAGGTATACTCAAGGATGACGAGGGCATAATAGATACTTATATGAGGCGTACAGCAGAAAGCGTAATAGTACGGGAGGTCTGCGACGAGAACGGCGGTGGCGACAGAGCCATAACCAAATTCAAGGTCATATGCAGAAGCAACACCCATACTATGGTATTGGCTACCCCCGTTACGGGAAGAACGCATCAACTCAGAGTTCATTTCGCCCATATGGGCTGTCCTATCGAGGGCGACGATATGTACTCCGACGGAGGTGAGCTTATCTCCCGTCACGCCCTGCACTCCTACCTGCTTACCTTTCCCCGCCCTTCGGACGGAGAAAGTATAACGGTAACCTCTCCCCTGCCCGACGACGTCACGCTTCTTTGTCAAAGGGTATTCGGAGAGAATTTGCGAGATATTCCCACAGAGATAACAGAACACATTTTTACGGAGATAGATAATAATGTCAGATAAAGACGTAACGCCGGAGGTGCAAGTCAAAAAGGAAAAATTCAGACTGCGTCTGCCATTGGCTGTGAAAATAATTTATCTTATAGCGGCGGCGTGTGTTCCGCTTTATGTAGCGTTTCTTTGCAGTACGGAATTTTCCGATTTCTTTAACAGATATATAAGCTCATTTTTCAGAGCATTTACCGCAAAGCTTACGGGGTGGATACCCTTCTCGGTGGCTGAGTTTTTTATTCTGCTTATACCCGTGTGGATATTCATTATGACACGGATCGTGCTTAAACGATACGGTGACAGCTGGCAGGAGTTACTTAGTGCCGTGGTCTGTGTTCTATCAGCCATAGCAGTAATATTCTCCACTTTTACCATCGGTTTTGCCCCCGCTTACAGAGGCAAAACACTTGATAAAAAGTTAAATCTGGAACAAACGGCGGTAAGCGTTGACGAGCTTTACAATACTGCTATGATACTTGCGGCTCACATCAGAGAGGAAAGCAAGAACGTAGTTTTCGGCAACGACGGTTTTTCCGTTATGCCCTACGGATACTCGGAAATGAACGACAAGCTCATAGAGGCTTATGACAAGATATGCGACGAGTACGGCTTCGTTCAGCGGCTGGACAGCAGAGTAAAACCCGTAATGTTAAGCGAGGCTATGTCCTATACCCATATCACGGGAGTTTACACCTTCTTTACGGGTGAGGCGAATATAAACGTAGCCTTCCCCGACTACACTATCCCCTTCACCGCAGCACACGAGCTTTCCCATCAAAGAGGAATCGCAAGGGAAAACGAGGCGAATTTTATGGCATTTCTCGTTTGTGCAAATTCAGACGACGCGTATATCCGATACTGTGCATATCTCAATATGTACGAGTACGTAATAGCAGCTCTCGGAAGTGCCGACCCCACGTTATATCTTGAGGCACGATACTCTCTCCCTGGGAAGGTCAGCGGTGAGTTGATTGCCTATTACGAGTTTTATAAAAAATATCAAGACTCCGTTGCCTCAGAGGTTTCCGAGTCTGTCAACGACACATTCTTAAAGCTTCACGGCACGGAGGGTGTGCAAAGCTACGGTATGGTGGTTGACCTTGCCGTTGCCTATTACAAAACGAGCGATTAAGCCTATATTCAGTCAAGATTTGTATTCCGACTGAATATAATTAGAATATTAGCCATAAGGGAGGTCACAAGTTTATGGAAAAGCTTGTCATACGAGGCGGTAAAAAGCTGTACGGCAACGTAAATATAAGCGGAATGAAAAACTCTGCCTTGCCCGTTCTTTTCGGAACGATAGCATCGGGGGACATATGTACTATCGGAAACGTCCCCGACGTCAGCGACATCTCCCTGACACTTGACACCTTACGTGCTATGGGGGCAAAGGTCAGATTTATAAATACAGATACTGTTATGATAGACACCTCGGAGGTTACCAAGAAGAGTCCCCCCTTGGAGTATGTCAGCAAAATGCGTGGCTCATCTTATCTTATCGGTGCTATGCTTGGCAGATTCGGAAGAGCTCAGGTTGGTTATCCCGGAGGCTGTGATTTCGGTATACGTCCGATAAATCAGCACATCAAGGGCTTTGAGCTTCTGGGTGCTAAGATCGAGTACGGTGCGGACGGTAATATTATAGCCACCGCCCCCGACGGTCTTAAAGGCAACTTCATATATTTTGATATAGCGTCGGTCGGCTCTACCATAAACGTAATGTTGGCTGCCATATTTGCAGAGGGTACGACCGTCATAGAAAACGCGGCAAGAGAGCCTCATATAGTTGATACCGCAAGCTTTCTCAACGCCTGCGGTGCGGACATCTCGGGTGCGGGAACAAGTATGATAAGAATCCGCGGAGTCAAGTCGCTTCACGGTTGCTCATACGATTTAGCTCCCGATATGATAGAAGCGGGAACGTATATGGCTGCCGTTGCGGCAGTCGGCGGGAAAGTAACGGTCAACCGAGTTATCCCAAAGCATATGGAATCGGTTACAGTCAAGCTCAGAGAAATCGGCTTGGAGCTTGAGGTAGGTGACGACTACATAACGGTTACCTCGGAGAGGGAGTACAGAGGAACGGAAATTCAAACCAACCCCTATCCCGGCTTTCCCACGGATATGCACCCGCAGTTCAGCACAATGCTCTGCCTTTCCAAGGGTATCAGCAAGATAACCGAGCGTGTATGGAACGGACGCTTCAGATATGTTGAGGAACTGAAGAAGATGGGAGCAAACATTGACATAATAGACAACACCGCCATAATCAACGGAGTATCCAAGCTTCAGGGAGCAGATGTAAAGTCGAGCGATCTCAGAGCAGGTGCTTGTCTTGTTATCGCGGGACTTGCCGCAGAGGGAGAAACCACCGTTACTGGCATCGAATGTATTGACCGCGGCTACGAGGATCTGGTGGAAAAGCTCCGCTCTCTCGGTGCGAATATACAGAGAGTGGACTGCTGACGTATAAAAAAGCTATATCCACCGACTAAGTCGGTGGATATAGCTTTTTGCTTTTATACTCGAAAATATTAATTAAACGTTCCGCTTGCGATCTTTCCTACGTAATCAAAATCAGCGACCTTTATAAAGCCCGTGCTGTTAAGCGCGATATTATAGAACCAAATTCCGCAATCGTTCATCATATCCAGCGTCCACGTTCCGTTTGAAAGATAATCGTTCTTTCCGCCCTTGAACATCTTGAAGCAATCCGCAACCTGATCTATCCACTTACCTCCGGTTATAGGAGAGGTATAACGGAAGAACATATAGTTCATATCATTTTCAAGGAAGGTGTTGATAAATTTTTCGGTTTCCTTGAAGTCGGAGGTTGCCTCCGCTCCATCCGCCATATTATATTGCTTTTCACTTCCCGGATTCAATTCGGTCGCTACAATAGTGATACCCGCCTTTACAGCCTCGGTCAAACGCCAGCCAAGATTATACTGTCCATCTTTAGCATGATGGTTGTAGCATATCTCGGTAGGATAACAATGGAAGGTATAAGCCACGTTATAAGCTATCTCCGTGTCAAACGGCTTATCTATCGGGTCATCTCCGCGTTCGGCATCGGCGTTGGAAAGTCGTCTTGCGTAATTATTGGGAGCCGCGATGATCACGTTTTCAGCTCCTACTCCACGGATAGTGCGAATAACACTCTCCTCGAAGGGCTTGATATACTTCTCCCAGCCGTTATCACCGGTTACCATAGGCTCGTTACATATTTCGAAAATAACGTAAGGATTATCCTTGTATCTTTCAGCAAACTTTGTGAAAAGATCGTTAGTGAGACTCTGAAGACTCTTAAGATACTGGTTTGCGGGATTTGTCTTATATGTACCCGCGGTCATCATAACGCCCCAGTCGATTATAGTGTATATACCGAGTGAGGTAGCACTGTCCACCGCCGAGCAAAGCTGTTCAAACAGCTCCTTTCTTTTCGCCTCGGTCTGCTCACCGTCCTCCAAGTCGCCCTTGAGGTGATATCCGTCACTTCCTCCAACCATCATTGTGATACGCACAGAATTAACGCCCTCGTTCCACCATCTTGTAAGTGCCGCCGGACTGGTATTGCTCACAAGGTTTTTCCAACCTGCGTTAAGAGTAACAAGTCCCTTCAAGACTATAACGTTACCTGCGTGATCGTAAAAGCGTCCGTTCATAGTCATAAGAGAAGACGTATCGTCGTGTGCGGGGGAATAATCGTTAACGGTATGTACTACCGACGTTCCGCTTTGAACTGTGGTATACGCCGCTCCGTCAAGATCCTTTTGA
>JAZOUQ010000020.1:0-7003 GCA_045658185.1 Eubacteriales bacterium | reverse complement strand
TTCGAGCTATTTTTATCTTAGCTTCTTTTACTTTGTTGAGTATATATAACTCTTATTGACGAGATCTGTATTTCGCACTTCGCAATGCTTTGTACAATCTCTTTTGTTGTTCAATTTTCAATGACCGTTCGCTGCCTTTTTTCGCGACAGCCTGACTATTATACCACATCTCTTTCGCTTTGTCAAGCACTTTTTTTATTTTTTTTAAAAGTTTTTTTCAAAGCTCTTTTGTGGTAGCCGCCTCTCTCAAGACGACTCGCATATTATACCTCTTTTTTGACGCTTTGTCAAGCGGTTTTTTAGAAAAAAATCGCAAAAAATCGAATTTTAACTATTTTCGCCTAATACCATTTTTTTATTGACTTTTTCTTATGTATATGTTACAATAGTCGTACATTTTACAATACATTCCAATGGAGGTAAGTCTTGAAAAAGTCGCCTTTAACAAAGCTTCTGTTGCTGACCGCCGTTCTTGTTTTTTTCGTAGCCTTCACAGGTTGCCAAAAAAATCAATGCAATCACAGGTCTACCATTGAGAAGATAACTCCGCCCACCCACGAAGAGGAAGGACGGACCTGCGTTACCTGCAACGATTGCCAATATATGTATTACACAGACTACGTTGCTCCCGTGGGTCACACTATGAACAAAGAGATACATGATCCAACCTGCGTCGATGAAGGCTATACCTATAATTACTGTGAATGCGGATACCACTTCAACACCGACACAAAGCCACCGAAGGGGCATACTATATTAAATAAAACAACCGAGCCCACCTGTCTTGAGGAGGGACACATCATCTCCACCTGTGAGGATTGCGACTATTCCTATCAAATTCCGATTGCACCTCTTGGTCACGACATTTCGGTTGAGCGTCGTTTTGTGAGTGTGAATGAACAGATAGCCAATTCGACCTACACCTGTTCCCGCTGTGATCTCAACTATATCGGCGACCACACCTTTTACCACGATATATTTAAAGGTGCATACGTAGACAACACCAACGTTCTTGCCAAGGGGATCGACGTATCCTACTATCAGCATCAAAAAAACAATAAAGATGAATATCTCCCCCTCGATTGGGCGGTCATAAAATCGCAAGGCTATGATTTCGCCATTCTAAGAGCGGGACTTATGGGCAAAAACAATCAGGGCGAGATAGATGCGGTGTTCGAAATGAACTACCGCGATGCCCGTTCGGCAGGTCTTCAGCTGGGAGCGTATTTTTACTCTTACGCATATTCGGTAGAGGACGCATTGGCGGAGGCTGAATTTCTCTTGACACTACTTGAAGGAAAGACCTTTGAATATCCCATCTTCTTCGACATTGAATACAGCGATGAAACTATAGCCGCCAAGGGACTCACTCCCGACAAGCTCACCGAAATATGCACGGCGTTCATAAACGAGCTACAGAAAAACGGATATTACGCGGCTCTCTACACCAACAACAAGTGGTTGACCGAGCATTTTTATACAGATAAAATAGTTACGATGTTTGACGTTTGGTACGCGAGATACGCTTCAAACACGGAGATCATCGTGGACGGAGTATGGAACACGGAAAGATTCGGGCCGCAGATGGCTATGTGGCAGTTTTCCCACACGGGCATAATCGACGGCATTTTCAAGCAGGACGGCTCAGGCGAGTACGTTCAGTTTGACATGAACTACGCCTACAAGGATTATCCTTCCATTATAAAATCGTTGGGTTATAACGGTTTTTCGACGCAACCATCAGACGAATAACGCTCTTTTCGAGGACTCTTTGTGAGGAGTCCTCGATTTTTTTGCGATAACGGTTGACAAAGGCTATCTTTTTGTGTATAATATTTGAGAATTATTCTCAAATTGGAGGCAACACCATGGCAGAATACGTAACGGAGCAAAAGAAAATGCTCCAGCGGATACTTGAAGAAAACAAAGACCGTGCATATACGGTAGACGAGCTTGTTGATATAATGAAGCAATCTCACGGAGAGAATGCTCCCGGTAAAAGCACAGTCTACCGCCTTATTACCCACCTGTCCGAGGAGGGTAAGGTAAAGAAATTTTCAAGAACCGACACTCGAAAGGCGGCGTATCAGATAATTATGGGAGAGCATTGCGATTGCCATCTCCACCTCAAATGTCTTGATTGCGGCAAACTGATCCACCTCGACGATGACGTATCGGACAAGCTTTTGTGTGCGGTCATGAGCAACAGCGACTTCACAGTAAACGAGGAGGCTACCGTGCTTTTTGGAAAATGCGGAAGCTGTAAAAACAACTAAACGGAGAATCTATATAATAATGAAGAAAACCACAAAAGCTTTTTTTGCACTTTTACTTGTTATAACGATAATTCTTCCGTCGGCAACTCTTGTCGGTTGCTCTAAAAAAGCTCACGACGGAATAAAGATAATTTGCACCGTCTTTCCCTTATACGATTGGGCAAGACAGGTGGTCGGGGACACCGAGGGGGTGACTGTCGAGCTGTTGGTCAAAAACGGGACGGACGTTCACAGCTACCAGCCTTCGTTTGCGGATACTGCGGCTATAAAGGATAGCGACGCGGTAATTTGTGTGGGAGGAGCTTCCGACGCTTGGGTAGAGAACGCCATCGAGGAAAGCACCAAGCTGATAAAATTGTCAAATGCAGAGGGGGTAACTCTTTACGAGGTATCTGCTCACAGCATTGCAGAAGAACACGACCATGACCACGGCAACGGCGACGGCTTTGACGAGCATATATGGCTATCCTTGAGAAATGCTATGGCATCGGCAGAGGCTATATGTTCCTATCTTTCGGAAATTGATGAGAAAAACTCCGATACGTACCGAGCGAATACGGACGCCTACAAGCAAAGGTTATCAGATCTTGATGACAAAATGAAAGCTGTGGCAACGTCAATAAACGAACCGTTGGTGTTTGCTGACCGCTTCCCTTTCGTGTATCTTTGTGAGGACTACGGTATAGACTATTATGCCGCATTCGAGGGCTGCACCACCGAAACGGACGCAAATTTCGACACGGTCATCGCCCTCGCAAAACGGCTGTCCGAGGCAAAATGCGGTCATCTTTTCACAACGGAATCGCCAAACGGTGAGCTTGTTGAAAGCGTTATAAGAGAAAGCGGCTCAAACCCGCATACCGCAATATTGGATTCAATGCAGTCCTTGGCAGGTGCTGACGTTGAAAATTCGTCTTATATAGATATAATGGAACGCAACGTAAGCGTTCTTGAGCAAATCTTTACAAAAGCAGAGGACTGAATATGTTTCAAATAATATGTCGTGACCTGACGCTTGGATATAACGGCGTTACGGTTTTCGAGCATTTGGATCTTGAAGTAAATAAGGGAGAATATCTCTGCATCGTAGGAGATAACGGCTCGGGAAAAAGCACCCTGATGAAGGCTCTGCTGGGTCTGAAATCTCCCGACAAGGGCAGTATCACTCTCGGAGCGGGAATGTCGCACGGAGATATTGGTTATCTGCCGCAGCAAAGTGAGCATCAAAGGGATTTTCCCGCAACCGCATACGAGGTGGTTTTGTCGGGCTGTGTGGGTTCGCTGAGAAAATCCTTCTTTTACGGTAAATCAAGCAAAGCATTGGCAAAAGAAAATATGGACAAGCTTGGAATTTCCCATCTTTCCAACCGTTCATACAGCTCTTTGTCGGGCGGTCAGCAACAGCGTGTGCTTCTCGCCCGTGCGTTGTGTGCCGCCAAGGAAACCATTCTTCTCGACGAGCCTGTATCAGGTCTTGACCCCGCGTCAACCCTCGAGATGTATGAGTTGATAGAAAAGCTCAACCGAGAGGCGGGAATGACCGTTATTATGGTAACTCACGATATAAGTGCGGTTCTTCGCTACGCAGACAGCGTTCTTTATATGGGTGAGTGTCCCCGCGTATTTAAGACCGTCGAGGAATACAAGCAAAGCCAGATCTTTTTTGGCGGCAAGGAGGCAGACAATGAATAATATGTCACTTGCCGAGTATTTCTCCTATGACTTCGTAGTGTACGCATTCGTAGTCGGCATACTGATAGCACTCTGCTCGGGACTTTTCGGAGTTGTGCTGGTGCTTAAGCGATTTTCATTCATAGGTGACGGACTTTCGCACGTTGCGTTCGGTGCTATGGCAATAGCCACCGTGCTGAAGCTGACGGACAATATGCTTTTAGTCCTGCCAATTACAGTAATCTCCGCAATCCTTCTCTTGCGAACGGGACAAAACACAAAAATAAAAGGGGACGCTGCCATAGCTATGGTATCCGTCGGTGCTCTTGCCTTGGGTTATCTCGTTATGAGCGTATTCTCATCGTCGGCAAACGTAGCGGGTGACGTTTGCTCTACTCTCTTCGGCTCATTCTCTATCGTCACCCTTTCTTCAACCGACCTGTTCGTGTGTCTTGTAATGTCATTTATAGTAATCGCTTTGTTCGTATTTCTGTACAACAAGATATTCGCGGTTACCTTTGACGAGGGATTTTCTCACGCGGCGGGACTGAGAACAGGACTTTACAATTTACTTATTGCGGTGGTTATAGCCGTAATAATCGTACTTGCTATGGATCTGGTCGGCTCGCTCCTCATCTCTGCTCTCGTCATATTCCCCGCCCTGTCGGCTATGAGAGTTTGCAGAAGCTTCCGTGCGGTCACATTGACTGCCGCCATCATCTCGGTCATGTGTGCGGGAGGCGGTATCATAATTTCTATAATATTCTCCACTCCCGTAGGACCTACGGTGGTTGCGGCCGATATGCTGGTTTTCGGCATTTGCTCTCTGTTTGGAAGACTTTTTTGCCGTATGTGATCTTCTCTTTGGGATTTTTTGAGAAAAAATTAAAATAGGTATTGATTTTTTCTTTCGTTTGTGGTAGAATATATCCGTTAATGACTTTTTCTGCCGTATCACACGGCGTTTCAAAACTATTTTGGAGGTGTTATAATATGGGAATGGGACTTTTAGAAATTGTTTTAGGCATTGTTATAATTGCTATGGCAGTTGTGTTGGTTACCCTCGTTCTTCTTCAGTCCGGTAAGGACAAAAGACTTTCCGGCACTATCGCAGGTGCTGCCGAAACCTTTTTCGCTAAGGGTAAGAGCCAGACACGTGACAAGATACTCGCAAGAATAACCACTGTTTTGGCTTTCGCATTTGCTATCGCGGCAGTTGTTCTTTACATTATGCTTGCAAAATAATTCAAAAAATAAGCAGATACTCCATCTGCTTATTTTTTATTATAATAACTTCTGAAAGGATAACAGATATGAATTTTACAATGAAAATAAAAAAGCTGTGTGAAAACGCAACCGTTCCCACCTACGGCTCAGCTTGTGCCGCAGGTGCTGACCTTTATGCCTGTGAAAGTTCTCCCGTTACGATAGAAGCGGGACAGACCGTCCTCGTGCATACGGGAATCGCTATGGCAATACCTCAGGGCTACGTTGGCTTGATATACGCAAGAAGCGGTCTTGCTACCAAAAAAGGACTTGCTCCCGCAAACAAGGTGGGCGTTATAGACAGCGACTACCGAGGAGAGATAATGGTGGCTCTTCACAACCACGGCTCTGTTGCTCAAACGGTAGAGCATGGTGAACGCGTGGCACAGATCGTCTTTACTCCCTACTCTGCCGCCGATTTTCAGGTGTGCGATCAGCTTGACGACACCGACAGAGGAAGCGGTGGCTTCGGCTCAACGGGAACAAAATAAATAAGATATGGGGAAGTTAAACTTCCCCATATCTTTTATTTATTTTTCCAAGTTGCGGGATTAAAGAGAAGCAGCATAGGAAACAGCTCCAGTCTGCCTGCCAACATATCGAATATAAGCACCAGCTTGGAGGGAACGGAGAAAAATCCGAAGTTCAGAGTAGGTCCTACGTCCGCAAATCCCGGACCTATGTTATTCAGTGTCGCCGCCACCGAAGAAAAGGTAGTCATAAAGTCGTGGTTGTCTATTGATATTACAAGCATAGACGCAAAGAATATAAGAATGTAAATAGCAAAGTAGGAATTGACGGTACGCACCACCTCGTTCTCCACGGGTCTTTTCTCCACGTGTATTTTTTTTACACGTCTGGGGTGGAGCAGGTTTCCTATCTCCGCCACCGCACCCTTAACGAGTATCTGCACACGGGATACCTTCAAGCCGCCGCCCGTACTTCCCGCACAAGGACCGATAAACATAACCGCCATAAGCAAAAGCTTTGACAGCATAGGCCATAGATCAAAGTCAACCGTCATAAAACCCGTGGTGGATATGATCGAAGACAAGGTAAAGGCGGCGTGCTTCACCGTTTCTCCAACGGTTTCAAACATAGGTCGGATATTAAGTGTTATAGCCGCAACGGCTACTGCTACAATACACAAAAAAATCTTTATTTCCGAGAAAAATGCGTCCTTAAGCTTACCCCTCAAGACAAGATAATAGGCATTGAAGTTCAGCGAGAAGAGAAGCATAAAAACGGTAACCACTATTTGAATATAGGATGAATACGACGCAATACTGTCATTCTTAACGCCAAAGCCACCCGTACCTGCCGTACCGAAGGCGGTACACAGAGCATCGAACACGGGCATATCTCCGCATATAAGCATTATAAACTGAACTGCGGTAAGCACGAAGTATATGAGATAAAGTATAAGTGCTGTATGTCTGACCCGAGGAACAAGCTTGCTTACGGTGGGACCCGGGCTTTCAGCCTTCATAATGTGCATATTCTGTGCACCGCCAAGAGGTAGAAATGCCATAATGAATACAAGCACTCCCATGCCTCCCACCCAGTGGGTAAAGCACCGCCAGATATTTATGCATTTAGGCAGATCCTCTACCTGCGAAAATATCGTAGAACCCGTAGTGGTAAAGCCGGAAACCGTTTCGAAAAGTGCATCAAGATACGACTCGGTAACACCAGAAAACATAAAGGGCAAAGCCCCGAAAATACTAAGCACTATCCAACACAGAGAGACGATAACAAATCCCTCTCTCGCGTAAAGCACGTTGCTTTTG
>JAZOUQ010000019.1:0-3797 GCA_045658185.1 Eubacteriales bacterium | reverse complement strand
TAAAGTTTTTGGTGCTACCTTTTTTCAAAAAGGTAGCGAAAAATCGGGCGTAAATGTAATTTTTACATAAAAAAGAGGTGAAATAATGACGGACAAAGACTGGCAAACTGTGGCGGCAAAGCTTTTTTCGGTTGGTGCTGTTTGTGTGGGTGGATATTTTATTTTTGAATATCTGCTTCCCGTGATATTTCCCTTAATATGTGCTTTTTTTGCTTCGTGGTGTGTATGGCGAGTAGCAGTGAAGATACATAGCTTTACGGGGATACCCAGGGGGATCTGCTCTTTTTTTCTTGTTACGCTTTCTTTGATTTTACTTGGCTGTGTGGTAGTATTTGTTTTTCGCCAGCTTTTCGCGGAGGCTACACGGCTTTTGTCGGGATTGTCACGAGAGGACGGTCTGTGGCAGAATTTGAAACGGCTTGAGGATATTCCTGCTATATATCCCGTGATAAAATATTCCGAAGAATTTGCAGACTACGTAACTCCCCTTATATCGCGTGGGTTGGAGCTGTTGACCTCATATATTGGAACGGTGATCGGAAGCATAATAAAAGCCACTCCAAATGCCTTTCTCGGCGGAGTGGTCACGGTGCTGTTTGTATATTATGCAAGTATAGATTTTGACAGAATAGGGAAAACGTTAGGTGCCATTATTCCCAAAAGAATTTGTCCTCGTGCCTCGGAGCTGAGAAAACGCGTTCTCAAGGCAGTAGGGGGATATTTGAGGGCATACGGGATCATATTTGCACTTACCTTTTTTGAGATACTTGCGGGACTTCTCGTACTCTGTCCGCAGTACTGCTTTATTGGTGCTTTTTGTATTGCCGCAGTTGATATACTTCCCGTGTTCGGTGCGGGTTTTGTGCTTATTCCGTGGGGTGTTGTCTGCCTCTTGACGGGAAATATTTTTCGTGGAGTAGGATTGCTTGTTCTTTATCTTGCAGTTACGGTCGTAAGACAAATAATCGAGCCTAAAATAATAGGCGGAAGCCTTGGCATACACCCTCTGCTTACGCTCACGGGCATATTCTTTGGCTACCGCCTTTTCGGTGTTGCGGGAATGCTGACAGCCCCGCTGATTATTTGTGTTTTGAGAGAAACAGTATTTGATAATTAAATCGCAAATCCGCCGTCGATGCCTATTGTCTGTCCTGTGATAAATGAGGCGTCGGGAGAGCAGAGAAACAGTATGAGCTTTGCTACCTCTTCGGGTGTACCCAGTCTGCCGAGAGGTGTGGACTCGCAGAGAGCTTCAATGTCGTCCTTGCCGAGATGGGCGTTCATATCGGTGTCGATAACACCCGGCTCAACGCAGTTGACGGTTATGCCCGAAGGACCAAGCTCCTTGGCGAGAGCCATAGTCATTCCGCGAAGTCCCGCCTTGGATGCGGAATAATGCACCTCGCAGGATGCACCTACCTTGCCCCACATAGAGCCAACGTTCACGATAGCCCCTTTCTTTTGGGGGATCATATGCTTTACCGCCTCGCGGGTCACGTAGAACGCACCCGACAGATTGGTGTCTATCATATTTTTCCACTGTTCGTCGGTGATGGAATCAAAGAAGCAGAACTCGGATATACCTGCATTATTGACAAGTACATCAATGCCGCCGAGAAAGTCCACCGCTTTTGTTACCGCTGTTGCCGCATCTTCCGAGTTTTTTACATCGCATTTTATTGCCGTTGCACCCGTAAGTCGGCACAGCTCGTCTGCCAATGCTTGATTTGTTTTATAAAAGAACACCACCTGATGTCCGTTCTTTGTGAACAGCTCTACCGCAGCCCGTCCTATGCCACGGCTTCCGCCTGTAATTATAACTTTCATATCTTCTCCGTTTTACGCAGATATTTTCAATTTACAGATATATTCTAACACAATTTTTTTGCCGTGTCAATACAAAAGGAGTCGGATAAAGCTCCGACTCCTTAATATTTACTTCAACATACCCTCAAGGGTGGTCTTTGCTACGCTCAAAGCCTCGTCTATCTTGGAGATGTCCTTACCGCCTGCCATTGCGTTGTCGGGACGTCCGCCGCCCTTACCGCCTGTAACAGCCGCAACAGCACCAACAAGCTTACCTGCGTGTGCACCGCCTGCAACTGCGTCCTTACCAGCAACTGCGATAAAGTTGAGCTTGTCGCCGTTAGCGAGTGCGAATACCGCAACGGTATCTGCATTGTTAGCCTTGACCTCGTCTGCAAGTGTACGAGCCGCATCAGGCTGCATATCGTCAAGTCTTGCGGTTATGAGCTTGAATGCTCCTACAGTTTCTGCCCCTGTGAGAATAGAATCAAGCTTGGAGGCAGCGATCTTGGAATTGAGTGCCTCGATCTCTTTCTTTGCCCCACGAAGCTCTTCCTCAAGCGAAGAAGCTCTCTTTGTTATGTCGGAAGGATTCTGTGCTTTAAGCACAGCCGCCGTATCTCCTATGAGTTTCTGCTGTTCTGCGATGATGCCGAGAACTCCAAGTCCTGTCTTGGACTCTATTCTTCTTACGCCTGCGGCAACAGAGGATTCGGAAACTATCTTGAAAAGTCCGATCTTCGCAGTGTTGTCAACGTGCGTACCGCCACAGAATTCGGTGGAGCAGTCGCCCATCTTTACAACTCTTACGACCTTGCCGTACTTCTCACCGAACAGAGCCATAGCTCCCATCTTCTTAGCACTCTCAATGTCGGTTTCAACCGTATCGACGGTAACACCGCTGAGAATATTAGCGTTTACTATTGCCTCGACCTTAGCTATCTCCTCTGCGGTAAGAGCCGCAAAGTGAGTAAAGTCAAAGCGACCGTTGTTCTCGTCAACGTAAGAACCTGCCTGCTCGACGTGGTTGCCAAGAACCTGACGGAGAGCCGCCTGAAGCAGGTGGAGAGAAGAGTGATTACGCATTATAGCGGCACGTCTGTCTGCGTTAACGGTAGCCGTTACGGTGTCACCTACACGAAGTATACCGTTATTTACAGTACAGATATGGAGATATATTCCATCAGTTTTCTTTGTGTCTATTACGGTAGCAGACTTGTCGTTCGCAGAGAGAACACCCTCGTCACCTACCTGACCGCCGCCCTCGCCGTAGAAGGGAGTCTTGTCGAGAATTACGGTGCATTCGCCCTCGCTTACCTCTTCAACAAGGGTATCGTCAGCGATAATTGCAACTATCTTGGCGTCAGCCACAGTTTTGCTGTATCCTACGAATTCTGTCTTATCAAGATTTGCAAGAAGCTTCTTGGAGGACTCGTCCCAGCCACCGACGTTTCCTCTTGCGGCTCTCGCTCTGTCCTTCTGCTCCTTCATAAGAACGTTGAATGCGTCCTCGTCTATCTCAAGACCGTTCTCAAGAATTATCTCGCGAGTAAGGTCGAGAGGGAAGCCGAAGGTGTCGTAAAGCTTGAACACGTCCTCGCCTGCGATGACCGTCTTGCCCTCTGCCTTTGCATCCTTTATAATAGTGGTAAGTATACCGAGTCCCGCATCGATGGTAGCGTCAAAACGCTCTTCCTCGTTGCCGATAACCTTGAGGATGTAATCCTTCTTTTCGCCAAGCTCGGGATATGCATCGATGTTCTCACCGATAACCACCTCGCAAAGTTCACAGAGGAATGCTCTGTTGATACCGAGAAGCTTACCGAAGCGACAAGCACGGCGGAGTATTCTGCGGAGAACGTATCCGCGTCCCTCGTTGGAGGGGATAACACCGTCGCTTATCATAAAGGTAGCACTTCTTATGTGGTCGGTAACAACACGAATGGATATGTCGTCCTTCGCGTTATCACCGTAGGTCTTGCCCGAAATGG
>JAZOUQ010000018.1:0-6077 GCA_045658185.1 Eubacteriales bacterium | reverse complement strand
CGGTCAAGAGCGGTCATTTTGAAAAATTTAAGTATTCGTGCGGTGACCTCGTCGCAATCGATAAGCAGAAAATACTTGTTCTCGTCGCCGTCCTGAAACACGCAAACGATAGGGAATTCCGCACCGTCTGGCAGACCGTCGATAATAACGCCGTCTTCCTTGGTGGGCATTTTCGATACGTCAAGCGGACGGACGGAGATAAGCATCTTCAATTCGCTCTCGAAAACCTGCTTGATACGTCTTTTTCCGTATATCTTGGAAAGGGTGAAATCCCCCCCGACGAAGGAGTATTCGTACTCCACCGAGGTGTATTTCCAAGTGGGCAATATAAGAGCGATAAGGGTAAGCACGGCGAGTATCAACACACTCGGGTGGAACGCTGTAATAAACGCAAGTACCGTCCAAGCTACAAGGACTGCCGCGTAAAGCAACAGCATAAGAAGTTTTGCGGTCGTACCCGAGGACTTTTTCAAAATTCTTTCATAACGTTGAATATCTGCCATAAATTCAGTTTACGGGAACGTAGATACGAAGTGCCATAGCGTCAGCGTTGCTTACCGCACCGCTTGCCGCCTTTGATATATTGAATGCGATATAATTATACTTTTCGTAATCAGCCGCACTCAGGATAATATCCGCGTCGCTTACAGCAAGACGGGACAGCGAATTGACAGTGTTCAAGGTCTGCCAACCCTCAAGACGGTACTTGTATCCGCTTGTAATGTTTATCACAGAGCCTACGGGAAGCGTTTCTTTGGTGAAGATACGGGTCGCCATATACTGGGAACTGTTACTTGCGGTTGTTATCAAGGATGACTTATAGCTGGTGCTTGTGGAATTGTAATACGCCTTCATAGTAAGCTCAAGGTCAAGCACCTTGTAGTTCGCGGGGTTAAGTCCAAGACCCGTAAGGTGAGCCTTGTCGCTGTCGTTAAGCTCGGTCAGAGTAACGTTAGGGTTAGGGTCTGTAACGGTAGGCTTATTGACAGGTGGCTGCTCTGCGGGAGGAGTGTTATCTCCGGGAAAGGCTGACGGGGTTACTTGAAGCTTGCTTGTGTAAGCTTTGTTGACCGCGTCCTTGATAGCGGGAAGATGCTCGGCAATATTGGGGTACGCCGTGGGAACTGCGGTAATACCCGAAATGGGTGCTCCAGTCAGCTCCTTGAACCACATAAGTGCGGCGGTGTATCTGCCTATGTCAAGGCTCATATGATAGCCGTCACGGGTAAGAGTGTCGCCCAGGTAGGAGGTACGGAGATTCTGAATTGCCGTACCGCTGGGGATAAAGCCCGTGAAGGAATCGTTGGTGTTTATCTTGGTCTGTACCAGATTGGTTATAGCGTTGTACATAGTCATCTGGTCGTTGTTATAATAACCGAATTTGTCCGCATTTGAGAAGGTACTCTGATATGCCCAGGTCATATGCCAAAACAACTTAGCTTCCTTGTTGGGAGTGGTTGCCTTTACGTAGTCGATGAGAGCGGGTAATTTGCTCAATTCGTCGGGCTTTCCGCTCCATTGGCTTACCTGCTGAAGGGTGATAATATCCCAATCCTCGTAGAGCAGACCGGTTTTCATCGTTTCCATAGAGTCTGTCCAGCCGTTGCCCTTGTTTACGTAGAACTTATAGTCAGCCTGACTTTCTTTAGCTCCGTTTGAGGTGTGATTCCAATGATTCCAAACGGAACAGCCGGCGATATAAAGGTTGCCGAGTACAACCTCCTTGACACCTGCATCCTTAAGTATTACTGCAAGATGCTCCATAGCGTCAACGCTGAAGCTGTTTCCAACCGCCAGAATCTTTATGGATTCCTTGTAGGTGGGAATTATCGGCTCGCCCACAGGCTCTAAAATGACCTCGTTGTTTTCTTCGTCGTTGTTTTCTTCTTCGTCGTCATCGTCGGTGGGATTGGGTGTTTCGGTTACCTCTTCCGTATCCGTATCGGGAGCGGGGGTCGTAGCTTCGTTACAAGCAGAGAAGAGAAGAACCGTTACAAGAATCAGTGCGATAATTGAAAAAAGCTTTTTCATTTTGTACTCCTTATTTTATGATATATAATCATTATATCATACACTCAAGGAAAAGTAAAGAAAAATAAAAATTTTGGTTTGTTTTTTTACGAATATTGACGGTAATAATCAATGTTCGCACAAACAAGAGGCTCCTTTGTGTAAAGGGAGGCTCACGAAGAAAATGCGAACAAGGAAAAAAAGCATAATTTTCAACTTTCCATTTTCAACTTTCCATTTATTTTACAAGCTCTTGGCGGAGCAGGTCGAGTATCTTCTTTTCCTCCCTCGATACCTTCACCTGCGTTACCCCCAAATGGTTTGCCACCTGCTGTTGGGTCATATTGCGGAAATACCGCAGGGTGATTATTTTTTGATGCTCGGGTGTCAGGGTAGAGATCGCCTCGGAAAGGGAGAGCTTGTCAATGAAATTCTGCATTTCCTCCATAGCGTCCGTGTCAGCCAGAGTGTCCTCCAGCTCCCGCCCCTCGTCCTCACCGAGAACAAGGTCGGAAAGGGAAGCGATGGGTGAGGTGGCTTCAAGGGAGATAGCCGCCTCCTCCGCACTCACCCCGCAAAGCTGTGCAAGCTCACGAATATGCGGCTCTCTGCCTTCCTCCAGGAGTATTCTGTTCTTTTCGTTCAGTATTCTTGCCCCCAGATGCTTGTACTGACGGCTCACCTTGATAGGTCCTTCGTCACGCAGATGCCGTCTTATCTCGCCGAATATAAGCGGAACGGCATAGGTGGAAAAGCAAGTGCCTCTCGTCAAGTCAAAGCTCCGTATAGCCTTTATCATTCCGATGCTTCCTATCTGCATAAGGTCGTCAAGCTCCACTCCACGGTCGGAGAACCGCAGAGCGATCTTTTTCACAAGACCTCTGTTTGCCGCTATCAGCCGCTCGGTGGCTTCCATCGCCTCGTTGCTCTCGCCTCCGTCACGCTGTGCTATGGCGATAAGCTCTTTGTTGTCCGAAAAATCCGCCGAAGCCACGCTCACTTTCTCTCCAAGTGCTTTATGAGTGTCACCGTAGTTCCTTTTCCGCATATGGATCTTACCCTCACTTTATCACAGAAATTCTCCATAACGGTAAAGCCCATTCCGCTTCTTTCGTTTTCCGCGTCGGTGGTGTAAAGGGGCTGACGGGCAAGCTTTACGTCGGGAATTCCGCACCCCTTATCCTTTATGTCTATTCGCACCGTGCCGTCGCTCATCAGCCTGACCGTTATGTAGATGACACCTACCGTGTCGCGGTAGCCGTGTACTATGCAGTTGGTGACCGCCTCGGATACGGCACATTTCACGTCGGCAAGATCCATAGCGGAGGGGTCAGCCTGAACGCAAAATGCAGCCACCGCCGCCCTGGCGAGCCCCTCGTTTACTGACAGCGACGGCAGTCTTAAATTCATTTCATTTATTACGTTTGCCTTCATTTGACTTCTCCTTTCCCTCTATCTTGACCATTCTCTCAAGTCCTGCCAGCTTGAAAATTCTCATTACTCTTTCGTTTGCATTCCTTACGCAAAGCTCGCCGCCGCGGCGTTGCATAAGGGCGTGTCTGCCCATAATAAGTCCAAGGCCAGAGCTGTCCATAAAGTCAAGAGCCCCAAGCTCCAGTACCGTTCTTTTTGGCGACAGTCGGCATATTTCGGCATCAATGTGGGTACGCACCGCCACCGCACCGTGGTGGTCAAGCTCACCCGCAAGAGTAGCCGTCATAACCTCTCCGTCACACTCAATCTTGAGTTGACAATTACTTTTTTTCATTTTTACCTCCTTGGAAGTTAGATTTGAAAAGTTAGATTTGCGGTAGGTTTTCGCTACCTTTTTGGAAAAAGGTAGCACCAAAAACTTTACTGACAAATAATGGCTTATTTGTAGGGAGGGGTCCCCCCCGCAAACGGACAGGCGTCCCCGACTGTCCGTCAATGCAAAAATAGACGGCAACAATCAATGTCCGCACACACCAAATCGAGCCTTCCCTGACAAGGGAAGGCTTACGAAGAAAATGCGAACAAGGACAGCACCCTCATAATTTTCAACTTTCCACTTTCAATTTTTAACTATTCTACCACATCTATGCTGAAAAAATTGTCATAATGAGTACCGAATAAAAAGTTTCACAATTTTTTTGCAAATTATATTGCTTTTTTCGATAAAATGTGATAAAATTACTGTAATTAATTTTCTATGGAGGTTATTATGACAACAACCAAAAAAATTGTTTTGGCAGTAGCCTGTCTTGTCATAGTTGGACTGTTGGTAGTCGCTTTCGTAACCGACGGTGCGAGTGCGACACTTCCTTGTCCCGACGGCTGTGACGAGGGTTGGGTAAGCTGCTCCGACTGTGAGGGTGAGGTTGAAGGCTGTTACACCTGCCGTGATACAGGCACTCTCATATGCGAAACCTGTGGCGAATCCACCGAGGTTATCGGTTCTGCTTGGGCACTTCTGCCCCCTATCGTGGCTATCGGTCTTGCACTTATAACCAAGGAAGTTTACAGCTCCTTGTTTGCAGGTGTGCTTGTGGGCGGTATTCTCGCTTCCAAGTTCTCCCCCGCGGGAACGCTTGACGCTGTTATCAGCGACGGACTTATTTCCGCAGTATCCGATACGGCAGGTATCTTTATCTTCCTGGTTGAGCTGGGTATAATCGTTTCCCTTATCAACAAGGCGGGTGGCTCTGCGGCGTTCGGCGACTGGGCAAAGACCCATATCAAGACAAGAGTGGGAGCTCAGCTTGCTACCTTCGCACTTGGCGTTCTCATTTTCGTTGACGACTACTTCAACTGTCTGACGGTTGGCTCGGTTATGCGTCCCGTTACCGACAGCAAGAGAGTTTCCCGTGCAAAGCTGTCCTACATTATCGACGCAACCGCAGCTCCTATCTGTATGATAGCTCCTATCTCCAGCTGGGCGGCGGCAGTTGCAAGCTACGCGGAGGAGGGACAGGGACTTAAGCTGTTCATTTCGGCTATCCCCTACAACTTCTACTCCTTGCTCACTATCGTTTTCGTAGTTGCAATCGTTCTTATGAAGTTCGACTTCGGTCCTATGAAGAAGCACGAGTTTAACGCTGTTGAGAACGGTGACCTTTACACCAGCGGTGAAAAGATCGACATCGACGAGCCTATCTCCGAGTCCTCGAAGAGAAGCATTCTTGACCTTATCTTCCCCGTAATTGCACTTATCGTTTGCTGCGTATTCGGTCTTGTTTATGTTGGCGGCATCTTCGACGGTGCGAACATCATCGA
Source organism: Eubacteriales bacterium (assembly GCA_045658185.1). GTDB lineage: Bacteria > Bacillota > Clostridia > Oscillospirales > CAG-272 > HGM12713. The sequence goes on along the minus strand of JAZOUQ010000018.1, from coordinate 812 downwards.
CGCGTTTGCTGACACCGACGCAACCGTTGGCTTGCCTTGGGGCGGTCTTGTAGCTCTCGTGGTTATCGTTATTTATATGCTTATCCGCCGTTGCATGACCTTTAAGGAATCTATGGAGTGCATTCCTCACGGATTTGTGGCAATGGTTCCCGCAATACTCATTCTTACCTTTGCTACGGCACTTAAGAATATGACAAGCGTTCTCGGAGCAAAGTATTTCGTTGGCGACCTGATGAGCGGACAGGCAGAGGCACTTGGCTCATTCCTTCCCGCGATAATCTTCCTTGTTGCTTGTGTTCTCGCATTCGCAACGGGTACGTCTTGGGGTACTTTCGGAATACTCATTCCTATCGTTACGGCTATCTTCGAGCCCGGCAGTACGCTTCTCATTATCGGAATGTCTGCTTGTCTTGCGGGTGCTGTATGCGGTGACCACTGCTCACCCATCTCGGATACGACTATTATGTCCTCCGCAGGCGGACAGTGCGACCACCTCAATCACGTATCCACACAGATACCCTATGCGGTTACCGTTGCGGCTATCTCCTTCGTGATGTTCGTTATCTCCGGCTTTGTACAGAATATCTTCATCTGTCTGCCTTTGGGAATCGTACTCACCGTTGGAACGCTGTTCGTGATAAAGCAGTTGACGAAAAAGGCTGCAAAATAAATCGAAATAATAAAAGGACGGAAATTTTTCCGTCCTTTTTGTGTCAAGAACCTACGGCGACAAGCTATGTTCGTACAAACAAGAGGCTCCCTCCGGGAGGGAGCTGTCACCGTGAGGTGACTGAGGGAGAGCGCGTGACAAT
>JAZOUQ010000017.1:0-7525 GCA_045658185.1 Eubacteriales bacterium | reverse complement strand
CCCCGTTCGTTTCGGTTTCAGTAATGCCGTTTACTACGATATCAATGGTAATTTGATTCCTTAATTTTCTGACCGAAACACTAAGTCCGACCCAACTCCCCTCGGGGAGTTGGGCGGCAATTAAAGAGCATAAATCCGTTTGTGCTTTTTAATTGTCGGAATAATCGACAAAATATTTTAAGGAGGTCATAAAAATGACAAAAAGAAAAAGCACTAAGTCAGCTTTGATCTCAAGCGTTCTCGCTCTGTGCCTGTGCTTCACGATGTTGCTGGGTACGACGTTCGCTTGGTTTACGGATTCCGTAACTTCAAGTGGAAACATCATTCAGACCGGTGAGCTTAAAGTAGGTTTCGAATGGGCAGAGGGAACAACAGATCCCACTAACACTGCTTGGAACGATGCTTCTGAAGGAGCAATCTTTGATTATGCAAACTGGGAGCCCGGCTATGCAATGGCAAGACACCTCAAGGTTAGCAACGAGGGAACTCTTGCACTTAACTATAAGATGCGTATTGTTGCAAACGGTGTCGTATCTAACCTTGCAGATGTAATTGATGTTTATTACTTTGCCGAGGATAAAGCACTTGTTCGTGATGATATTGCTGATGCAACTTATCTCGGAACTCTTACAGAAGTTCTTGGTACTGAAAAAAATCTTTCCAAGACTGTTTACGGTGCTATTAAAGCAGGCGATCCTGCTGACATTCACACCATCATACTTAAGATGAATGAAAATGCGGATAACGAGTATCAGAATATGGATCTCGGTTGCACCTTCTCCGTTGAGCTTCTTGCAACTCAGATGGCATCTGAAAACGACAGCTTTGACAACAAGTATGATAATGCTACTGTCATTCCCGACTCAGCAGTTCCTACTGCTCTCGTAACGTATCTTGATGACCTTGATGTCAATTATACATTGGGTATTGGCGGTGCTTCTTATTCTATGACGCTTGATGCAGGATATCAGTTCGAGCCTACCATTTCCGAAGAGGACGTATTGTCGTCTGAATATAAGCATTGGCATCCTGATTTCTATGTTTATGCAGATAGAGATGTCCCCTCTAACAGTATCGCACTTGCAGGATATTATAATGCATGGTGTCAGTACAACAATGATAATTGGGTAGCTCTTGTAAACGATGGAATGCCTGTTGAAGGCGGTTCTGAAAACGGCGTTCGTCTTGTTAGCAGTCTTGCATGTGTTACCTACAAGGACATTTGCAAATACGGTAACGATGGTATGGGATTCCGTTGCGGTATTGCGGGTATAGACAAAGAAGCTCTCGCAGGTACTACCATTACCGTTGAGTACCGCCTCTATGAAACCGAGGGCGAGTGGAGTGATTCCAGCCACACTTGTCAGGAAGTAACTCCCGAGAACTACATGGTTCTTGGCACATTTACCTATACTTTCCCTGCAATCAATGCTTCTTCTCAGGATGAACTCAACAATGCAATTTCTTCTAATGATGACGTAGTTATTAGCCTTGGTGCAGGCGACTACACTCTTCCCAATACTAATGGCAAGACTGTAGAGATCATTGGTACTGAGGATACTGTTATTGACGTTACCGGCGGATACTATGCAGAAACCGCTAACCTTACCTTCAAGGGAGTGACCTTTGACTGCATTTTGGATAGCGGAAACGGCGGCGACTATGAGCTTATCTATTCCTCTAACGCAACGTTTATCGACTGCACCTTTAACGGTGCTCACGGTGTAGGCCGCGATGGTGCTAAGTACATAGGTTGTACCTTCAACCTTCCCGCTGACTACGTTTGGAGCTTCGCTAATGACACAGTATTTGACGGTTGTACCTTCAACTCTCAGGGTAAGGCACTCCTTCTTTACAACCACGGTGGCTCCGAGATGGTTAACGTAACCGTTACCAACTGCGTATTCAAGGCTACTGCACCCGCTTATGCGTATGCTATCTCGAACCTGGCTTGTGCTGCGATTGAGATCGACAACTACGGTTGTTCCATCAACCTTATCGCCTCTAACAACACTGTTGATTCCGACTTCTCCGGTGAGTGGAGAATTAAGAGCTTCTATGACAATGGCAACACCGTTACTGTAAACGGTACCGCTTATACTCAGACTGCTCTTGACGGCACTCTTCTTACCGTTGTTGATAGAGTAGTTCAGTAATAGAATGTATTGCACAACTAAACCCACCCAACCCCTCGCGGGGTTGGGCGGCAATTAAAGAGCATAAATCCGTTTGTGCTTTTTAATTGTCGGAATAATCGACAAAATATTTTAAGGAGGTTATAAAAAATGACAAAAAGAAAAAACACAAAGTCTGCTTTGATCTCAAGCGTTCTCGCTTTGTGTCTGTGTTTCACAATGTTGCTCGGAACAACGTTCGCTTGGTTTACAGACAGCGTTACCTCTGCTGGTAATAAGATTATGTCGGGAAACCTGAAAGTCGATCTTGAATTGCTTAGCAAAGACGGCAACTGGAATTCAATAAAAGCAAATAAGGATCCGATTTTCAATTACGACAAATGGGAGCCCGGTTATACTGACGTTAAGATTCTGAAGATTGAGAATGAGGGAACGCTTGCTCTTAAATGGAAAGCAAAGTTCGTTTCTGCAAATGAGCTTTCGGCTCTTGCTGATGTGATTGACGTTTACGTTTATCCCAGCACAACCGAGCTTGCATATCCCGCTGACCGCAATCTTGATGGATATACCAAGGTTGGTACGGTTGCAGAATTTGTAAACACCATTGAAGAAACAACCTATGGAAATCTTGAAGCTGGAGAAGTAGCTTATCTTGGTATCGCACTCAAGATGCAGGAAACCGCAGGAAACGAGTATCAAGGTCTTGATCTCGGCGGAGCATTTGATATTTTGATTCTTGCTACTCAGCTTGATAGCGAAAGCGATAGCTTTGATGATGAGTACGATGCAGGTCTCGATTCGACAACGAGCTATATGTTCTCGGGTGAAGGTATCCACAACACTACCACACAGTCGGGAAAATTTGGACTGTCCAAGGATATCAAAACATCTGAGAGCACTGCCCGTTACGGTTACGGATACGAGTACATAATTAGAAACGGTGCAGACTACACTCTGGATTTGAATGGCAAAACAATCGTTCACGATACCGTCAATAAGAATGCAAACAATAATGCGCTTACCTATCTGTTCGTAGCAAATCACGCAGGCACCAAGCTGACCATAAACGGTGAAGGAAAGATCTATTCTGCAAACAGCGAGGGTTATGCCTGCGCCATACAGGGTAAGGACGGAACCTTGGTTACCGTCAATGGCGGCGATTTCCAAGTGGATAACGGTATTGCCGTTTGGGCAGGAGCCGGCTCTCACATAGTTATCAACGGCGGTAGCTTTGAGAATGGCAATGCAAAGACTGATCACGAGTTGATATATAGCAGCGGTGGCGTTATTGATATTTACGGCGGCTTCTTCCATAATACCGACGGTAATTATACCCTCAACGTTGAAGACAGAAACCGCGCGACTAGCTTTATAAACGTATATGGCGGAACCTTTGTAAACTTTGATCCCTCAACCGGAGGTCAAGACCCCAATAACATTAAGGTTGCAGAAGGATACAAGGTTGTTTCTGAAACTCAAGCAAATGGTGATGTTTGGTATACTGTAGTTTCAGAGTAAATATTTTAAGCTCTCCCAACCCCATTTGGGGTTGGGCGGCAATCAAAAAGCATAAATCCGTTTGTGCTTTTTGATTACTGAAATATAAACCTTTAGATAGATATACCCGAGAGGAGGAAAACTCTTGAAAAACTTTTTTGATAGTAAAGACGAAAAAATAACTGAAAAAGCGTTTTCGCAAAGTATGATTATATCTGTGGTCAGTATTTTGCTGTGCATTGTTATGATTTGCTCTATGACCTATGCGTGGTTTACAAACGAAACATCGAGCAATAGCAATACACTTATGTCGGGATCTTTCGACGTTACGATATCCATTACTAAATTGAATGATGGAACGGCGACTGCGAGTGATGTGGCTGTTACTCCTGACCCCAATAATATCGGTAAATATATCTGCGACCTCGAAGTCGGAACATATACAGTTACCTTGAATTTGACCAATGAATCCACAGTTAAGGGACATTGTATTGTAACAGTCGGAAATGACACAGCAAAGCATACTGCTGCGATCGTTGGAGAAAAAATGGCAAATGACGAGAATGGAGAGCAGAGCGATCCATTTACGTTTACTATTACAGTAACGCAACCTACAACCGTTACTTTTGAGCCGCGTTGGGGAGTTGTTGTCAATCCCGATATTGAGAATGGCGGTACGTATCCTATATCGGAATCAAATAACCAAGAGTTATCATATTGACTTGTAAAACACGTTAGAGAATTATCCGAAGCCGTTACCAGATGGTAACGGCTTCGGATTTCTTGTATATATATCTTTCTAATCCGAAACCTTCCAAAACTTACATTTAAATTACAGTGAAAAATATGATATAATGTATAGGAAAGATAACATATGATCGGGAGTTGATAATGTTATGTTTTCAATTTAATACACGGAGGTGAAACAGATGAAAAAGCTGTTAATTTTTGTACTGGTTGCTTTAATGAGCATCAGTGTGTTTGTGATAAGCACGTCGGCGGCTACCACTTACACGGTAGTATCGGGAGATTCTATGTGGAAAATCGCCGTAAAATATCAAGTGGGGTTAAGCGAGATCAAGGCTGCCAACCCACATATATCTAATCCTGACTTGATCTATCCTGGGCAAGTGTTAACGATACCAACGACTGACTCCTCGGTTTTAAGCTATGAAAAAGAGGTCGTCAGGCTTGTGAACGAGATCAGAGTCCAGAACGGATTAAAGGAGCTTACATATAATTGGGAATTAAGTCGCGTTGCACGCTATAAGTCACAGGATATGAAGGACAACAGATATTTCTCACATACAAGTCCCGTATACGGTACGCCTTTTCAGATGATGAAGGACTTTGGTATCACATATAGAAGTGCGGGGGAAAATATAGCACGAGGACAGAGAAGTCCGCAGGCTGTTGTAAATGCGTGGATGAATTCCTCGGGACACCGTGCCAATATTTTGAGTACTTCATTTACACAGATCGGCGTAGGTTACGTTGCTGACGGAAATTATTGGACGCAGATGTTTATTGGTAAATAAGAATAAACAGAGTTGTATTTTTTTATTGACTTATAATCGAATTTATGGTACAATTTATGATAGTTAGAATACTAAAGGAGAACTATTATGCAAAAGAAGTATAAATTTTTAGAGTTCATAACTGTTATTGTGATTATCATAATTCTTGCGGCAGTAATGGTCTACACGTTTTGGGGATTGGTAAAAAAGGCGAAGGAGTCTGATGCTTCGCAAGAGGCGGCAATGATATACGAAAAGCTTTCAGAGGATACCGAGTATAATCTTTCTAAAGATGACGTTGATATGTATATCGTAGTGGACGGATATGTGTATGAAGTGATTGATGACGATGTTTTTCCGGCATCTGATGCTGAGTGCGAAGACGATATTGTTACTTCCCCCACAGGAACAGAAGGAGCGGCGTACTACACTCGACACGCAACCTATGATAACGTATACGTATATAGCGGAATTCAAGAAAAATCGTAACTGCTAACAATAAATTAACCGCAGATATTACATCTGCGGTTTTTATTATGAAATAATTGTAATGATTATTTTTTTGAAATTCGCGAAAAATAAAAATAGCATTTGCGAAAGGAGGCTTTATATGAAAAAAACTATCGCATTTGCTGTGTCTGTATTAGTGTGCGTTATGTGCTTGAGCCTTGGTGTAGGTGCTATGGAAGCACAGAACTGGTACTGTCCGAGGAATAAGGATAACAAGCAACCTATATTCGGGAGTGACCTTTCTTACGTTTCGGAGCTTGGCGGATATTATATTGACCGAGCTCACGGAGATAAAAGCGGGAACAAGATAGTTTATCTTACTTTTGATGCGGGATATGAGAACGGAAACGTGGAGAGAATACTTGACGTTATGAAGGAAAAAGACGTTACGGGTGCTTTCTTTGTATTGGAAAATATCATTGTTAAAAATCCCGAGTTGATTACTCGAATGGCTGACGAAGGACATCTTGTGTGCAATCATACCGCAACTCACGTTGATAATACAAAATTGAATAGCTTTGATGAATTTAAATCTGAAATCCAGCGTTTAGAGAATGTTTACAAGGAAACCACGGGCAGGGAACTGTCAAAATATTACCGACCTCCCGAGGGAAGATTTAACCGTCAAATACTTGAATGGGCATCACAGCTTGGCTATAAAACTGTATTTTGGAGCTTTGCCTATGCCGATTGGGATAATGGTAAGCAAATGAGCAGACAAACGGCTAAAAAGAAAATTCTTGACAACGTTCACAACGGAGCGGTCATTCTATTGCACCCGACCTCTCAGACCAACGCAGATATTCTTGGTGAGGTTATAGACGAATTGAAGTTACAAGGATACGAATTTGGAACGCTCGACGGGTTGACGGCAAAATAAAAAGGGGCATTTGCCCCTTTTTATTTTAAAGAATTCTGTAACTTGAAACCAATACGCTATCAAGCTTATCTGCAATATCCTTTGCAGCCTTTTCGCTAACATCTCCGTCAGTGATGTATGCGGTCAAATCACCGTTTTTAACGGTCTTGCTGACAGGCAGAGAGCAGGGAACGTCACCGTTTACAATGAACATTCTGCGACAAGCATACTCATTGAAATCTGCAATGTCTGCATCGGTAGCCTGTTCCCAAACTATGGGGCGAACTTCGTTGTCGCGTGCGGCAATTATATCAATAATATCGGCAACAACAGCACTTGCCGTAGGCAGCTTACCCGCACCGGGACCGTAGAACATAACCTCACCAACCATATTAGCATCAACCAATACGCCGTTGAAAACGTCGTCTATGCGGCAAAGAGGATTGGAGGAGGATACCATTCTGGGGCTGACCATAGCAACAAGTCCGTTTTCGGTTATGCTCATATGACCGATAAGCTTTATGGTATATCCGCAAGCCTCAGCCATTTTTGTATCCTCAAGGGTTATTTTCGTAATACCCTCGGTGGGAATAGTTTTTGGATCGATAAGCTTGCCCGACGCAAGAGCGGCAAGAATGACTATCTTTCTTGCGGCATCAATACCGTCAACGTCAGCAGAAGGATTAGCCTCTGCGTATCCGAGCTGCTGAGCCTTTTTCAATGCGTCCTCGAAGGTTGCACCGTTATCTCTCATAGAAGTGAGAATGTAGTTGGTAGTTCCGTTGAGTATGCCGCGGATCTCGGTGATCTTATTCTGCTTTACGCAGGAAATGATCGGAGCAAGAGCGGGAATACCGCCGCCGACCGCCGCCTCGACGCGATAAGAAACGCCCATCTCGCTTGCGATCTTAAGAAATTCGTCGCCGAAGTTCGCAACGACCTCTTTGTTAGAGGTGATAACGCTTTTCTTAGCCTTGAGTGCCGCGACGGTGAACTCGTAAGCAGGG
>JAZOUQ010000016.1:0-4452 GCA_045658185.1 Eubacteriales bacterium | reverse complement strand
AAAAATGGCTTGACTTTTAAGGCATAGTCTGTGCTGTCATTTAGAGAATTGCTCCCGCAAAACGGAAACAATCTATGTTGGCACAAACATTGTCGGTAGGGGAGGGGCTTGCTCCTCCCGAAAATTAAAGAAACAATCTCGTCCAAACGGGAGCACCAAGGCACTCCCCTACCAGCTAAATGAGAGCGAACACAGTGCAGCAAAATTAACCGTTGAGAATGCCTGTCCGCAAACGCACAAACATACGGCGACAATATATGTTTGCTCCAATTAAGAGGCTCCTTTGTGTAAAGGGTGATTCCCCATAAAATGGGGAAATGTCTGCGAAGCAGATAAAGGGGGCGGGGCGCGTGCCTGTCACCGAGAGGTGACTGAGGGATTGTTCTTTCCGTAAAGTTATCTATTACAATCCCTCCGTCACGGCTTACGCCGTGCCACCTCCCTTTACACAAAGGAGGCTTACGAAGAAAATGCGAACAAGGACAACACCCTCACAACTTTCCATTTTCAATTTTCCATTCATCCCACCGTAGGGGAGGGGTTGCCCCCCCGAAAATGAAAAACAAGGCTCTCTTTAGAGTTTTTACCAAAAGAGAATATACAGCTTTGTGCGTAATGCAAAAATATATTATATAAATGTAAATAATTAAAATAAGTGTTTACAAAAAGGGAAAAATGTAGTAAAATAATTAGAGTATATTTGTTGAAAGAGGTAGTATATGAACGAACAGCCAAAATATAAAAGAGTTCTGCTCAAGCTGTCGGGCGAGGCACTCGCCGCAGGCGGAGATGGAATACTTAATTTTGATTTTATTTTCTCGGTTGCCGAGTCGCTTAAGAAGTGCGTTGATAAGGGCGTACAGATAGGCGTTATCGTAGGTGCGGGAAATATATGGAGAGGCAGACAGGGCGGCAAGATGGACAGAGTGAGAGCAGACAGTATGGGTATGCTGGCAACCACCATCAACGCACTCGCACTTCAGGACACCTTCATTCAGGCAGGACTTGACGCAAAGGTCATGACGGCGGTCGAGATGGATACGTTTGCAGATAAATACGTAACAAGACACGCAGTCGAGGCACTTGAGGCGGGAAAGATAGTTATCTTCGGTTGCGGACTGGGAGCACCTTATTTCTCCACCGACACGGCGGCAGTTCTTCGTGCGGCAGAGATAGAGGCGGACGCAGTTCTTATGGCAAAGAACATAGACGGCGTTTACAGTGCCGACCCCAAGGTTGACCCTACCGCAAAGAGATATGACGAGATAACCTATCAGGAGGTTATATCCAAGGAGCTGAAGGCACTCGACCTGACGGCAACCACCTTCTGTATGGATAACGACATAAAGTGCTACGCATTCGAGCTTAAAGACCCGATGAATATCTACCGTGTCATTATGGGCGAGAAGATAGGCACAGAGCTTCACAGATAATATAAAAAATAACTTTAAATACATTTTCGGAGGAACTAAATTATGAAACTCAATACCAAGGATTACGAAGCAAAAATGCAGAAGGCAGTATCAAGCTATGAGGAAAACCTCTCTTCGATACGTGCGGGACAGGCAAACGCAACTATACTTAACAAGGTGAATTTCGAATATTGGGGTGCTCCCACACCTATCAACTCTATGGCTGATATTCGTGTTGCAGACGCAAAGACACTCACCGTTACCCCTTACGACGCAAGCACTCTTAAGGAGATGGAGAAGGCAATTCTCGCGTCGGACATCGGTATAACCCCCACCAACGACGGTAAGGTCATTCGTCTTATATTCCCCCAGCCCACTGAGGAAAGACGTAAAGAGCTTGTAAAGCAGATTCAGAAGTTCGGAGAGGACGCAAAGGTGGCTATCCGAAACATCAGAAGAGATGCAAACGATATGTGCAAGAAGATGAAGAAGGACGGAGAGATGACCGAGGACGAGCAGAAGGCATCCGAAAAGTCCGTTCAGGATCTTACCGACAAATATATCAAGGAAGTTGACGCTGTTACTGCCAAGAAGGAAAGCGAGATCATGAAGATCTGACGCTGTACCGTCAAGGAATAGTCAGGGCGGGTTTTAGCCCGTCCTGATTTTCATATCAAAGAAAGGCAATGCATATGAAAAAGGTTATTGAAAACACGCCTGAAAGTCCGATAGACCACATAGCGTTTATAATGGACGGAAACGGAAGATGGGCAAAGAAAAGAGGAATGCCGCGAGAGTTCGGACACAAGCAGGGAGCGGAAACCTTCAGAAAAATACTGAGAAGGTGCTGTGAGCTTGGAATAAAGGCGTCCACCTTTTACGTTTTTTCCACGGAGAACTGGAAACGCCCCGAAAAAGAAGTCAGAGCAATAATGGAGCTGCTTGAAAAATACCTTGACGAGTGCGAAAAGGAGATATCGAAGAACGACGTCCGTTTTATTTTCCTCGGAGATATGTCCCCGTTTTCGCCTACCGTGCGTGATAAAATAAAGCGTATAGAGGAGATGTCAAGAGAGAACACCTATATCGCAAATCTCGCCCTTAATTACGGAGGCAGAAGCGAGATAGTGGCGGCTGTCAACAGCTTGATGGCAGAGGGTAAGAGTAGCGTGACGGAGGACGATATAACGGCGGCTATTTATACAAAGGACTCGCCCCCGCTTGACCTTATCGTGAGAACGGGAGGCGACCTCAGGATATCCAACTTTCTTTTGTGGCAGGCGGCGTATGCGGAGTTTTATTTTACCGATAAGCTGTGGCCCGACCTTGACACGGAGGACGTTGACGGTATAGTTGAAAATTTTGCCAAGCGGCACAGACGCTTCGGCGGTATATGATTGAGAGGTAAATATGCTTAAGAGAATAATAACTTCCTTAGTTGCGGTCTGCGTACTTGTACCCGTTCTGTTTTTGTCGGGAACTTGGGTGTTGCCCATAGCCATCTCCATAGTTTCTCTTATCGCGGTATATGAGATGCTCAAATGTATGGGCGTTCATAAAAAACATCTTGTAACAGCCCCCATTTATCTGGCGGCAGCTGCAACCCCGATAATGCTCAGAGGCTTTGAGAACGACTTTAACGTAGCCAAGATACTTTTCGTGGCGGTGGCGTTTTATATTATAGTGCTGTTTGCCGCAGTTGTTTGGTCACACGGAAAATTCCACTTTGCCGACGCTATGGCGATGTTCACGGTATCGGCGTACATAATAGCGGCGATGAATTCCATACTGTACGTAAGGGACTTTGCGGACGGCGGAAAATACATCTACCTGCTTATCTTCCTCGGTGCGTGGATGACCGATATTTTCGCGTACTTTACGGGAGTGTTCATAGGAAAGCATAAGCTGATAGAGGACGTAAGTCCCAAGAAAACGATAGAGGGAAGTATCGGCGGAATATTCTTCTGTGCCTTGTCATTCGTAGTGTTTGGAATAATAGTCGATACGTTCTTCGAAGCAAACGCAAATATTCTGTTTCTTGCCGTCAGCGGTGTGGTCGTGTCCGTGATTTCTCAGGTGGGCGACCTCATTATGTCGGTGATAAAAAGACATTACGGAATAAAGGACTACGGAAAACTTTTCCCCGGTCACGGCGGAATGCTTGACCGCTTCGACTCGGTTCTCGCAGTTGCTCTCGGTATGACCGCAATCTGTATGCTCTCGGGTCTGTTGGGGATAAACCTTATTTAAGTTACATTTGCGGCAGGTTTTCGCTACCTTTTTGAAAAAAGGTAGCACCAAAAACTTTATTGACAAAATAGGCTTGACTGAAAGGCATAGTCTGTGCTGTTATTTGTAGAATTGCTCCCGCTAATTTTTTGGGACCGCTACCCCAAAAATTCCACAAGGTTAGAATTATGTTAGTACAAATATTGTCGGGAGGGGAGGGGCTTGCTCCTCCCGTGACGCACAAATCTACGGCGACAATCAATGTTCGCACACACCAAATCGAGCCTTCCCTTGTCAGGTAAGGGGGACCGCGGCAGCGGTGGATGAGTAGTCCACTCGCATAAAAAGAGAACATACGCAAAAATTTCGCCGCTGTGCGTCAAATTATATTAAATCATATCGAAGTTGAATTTGAGGAATTAAAGGAAAGTTAGTTTTGGTAAAAAAACTACTCATCCGTCACGGCTTTGCCGTGCCACCTTCCCTAACAAGGGAAGGCTTAACTTTAAGGTATAGTCTGTGCTGTCATTTTCAAATTTCAACTTTCAATTTTCAATTCGCACCCCCGTGGGGGAGGGACTTGCTCCTCCCGAAAATAAAAGAAACAAATCCGTAAAAAAAGGAAAAATAATGATTGAGAAAAATATTGCGGTGCTTGGTTCGACAGGCTCTGTCGGAGAACAGGCACTTGACGTGGCTGAAAAATTTTCAATGCACGTCAGTGCCGTAAGTGCCAATAAAAATTATAAAAGAGTAGAGGAGCAGGCGAGAAAATTCGGTGTTTCCTCGGTAGCGATGGCAGACGAGAATG
>JAZOUQ010000015.1:0-5669 GCA_045658185.1 Eubacteriales bacterium | reverse complement strand
AAAGAAAAAACGGCAGAAATTATTAGCGATACAGAAAATCTATAAAAATCAATACAAAAGGAACCGCCCTACACCGAAACGGTTCCTTTTCGTTTTATTCTTCCGCGTATAATTCATCGTAATGCCAACGGAGGGGATTTTCGTGGATATATTTGTATATTTCACAATAGTCATCGCGATTGCGAATAATGTGGTCAAAAAATGATCGCTGAAAAATTCTATCTCCCTTTGAACCTCGCATTATATTGATTTCTTTTGTCGCCTGATATTTTAGCCAACCAATTATCGTATCCGCTGTAGGGGAGGGGTTTCCCCTCCCGTCAGCCTTTACAATACACAACAATATGTGTATATGATTTGGCATAACAACATAACGATCAACAGATGCTTCCGGATATTTTTCGGGTATCTTTTGAATCCATCGTTCTACTATTTCTCCATAAGGCGACAATTTCGGGAGGGGCGACCCCTCCCCTACAATCGTTGAGAGAATGTGTTTTCGATTTTGAGTACATATTGTTAGAAAATATGCCCCTGTTTCGCTGTAATCAAATCCCTTTAATCTCGTGGCTTTCCTTTTCGGTAAATCTTTTTCCATTTTATTTCATCATTCCATAACCGCCTGCGTACTTGCTGACCTCGGATACGGCAACGAACACCTTGTTGTCGCATATGGTGCGTATATCCTTTAGCACCTTGGGGGCTTCCTTTCTAGGGAGAACGATAAATACCATATTCATCTTATCCGTAGAGCCGCGTCCCTCAAGAACGGTGTATCCTCTGTTGTTCTCCTTGAGATACCCCGTTATCTTATCGGTGCTTTCATCGTTCGCAATAAGCTCAAGGTTGGACGTTCCGAGTGCGATCTTGCTCTCAATAGTCGAGCCGAGAAATAGACCCGTTGCGTATCCAACGCAATAGAACAAAAGCAAAAACAAATCGTTTCCAAGCGTTCCGATTATCGTAGAAATAACAAGTCCCCAGATGGTACACTCAAGAAAGCCAAGTCCTGCCGCCTTCAATCTCTGTCCCTTGACCATCATACAAGTCTTGAGAGATTGAATGGATATCTCCACAATCTTTGCCACACATACCAAAAGACAAACGAGTATGGGGCTTATGCTTCTCAATGAATCCAATATATTCGTCATATTTTTTCTCCTTTAAATTCGATACGAATATTATAACATTTTAAGTCTTATTTGTCAACAAAACCTCCTCTCAATACAAGGAAAAATAAAATTTTTATAAAAAATCGCACTATCGACAAAATATCACTTGAAATTTGCAGCATATCGGTGTATAATATAAGATGTATAATTATTAAATCCCTTAGAAAAGGGGGTATATATGTTTAAATTTAATGCAAAAAAAGCACTTTCAAAGGATATAGGAATCGACCTTGGCACAGCCTCGGTCATCGTGTTCGTTGAGGGTGCGGGAATAGTGGTCAGAGAGCCCTCTGTTGTTGCTGTTGACACCAACACCGACAAGATAGTCAAGATAGGCAAGGAAGCTCAGGCTATGCTCGGACGCAACCCCGACCATATCAAGGTCATTCGTCCCCTAAAAAACGGTGTCATCGACAACTATGACGTAACACAAAGAATGGTACAGTACTACATACGAAAGGCGTGCGGAAACGCAGTCCTTCCTCCGAGAGTAGTTATCTGTATTCCCTCAGGCATTACCGACGTAGAGGCAAGAGCCGTGGTGGACGCGGGAACGCAGGCAGGTGCTAAAAAAACCTATCTTGTGGAAGAGCCTGTGGCGGCTGCCGTCGGTGCTGGTATTGATATAGAAAGTCCCGTAGGCAATATGATAGTAGATATTGGCGGCGGTACTACCGACGTTGCGGTCATTTCTCTTGGCGGCGTGGTGGTTTCCAAGTCGGTCAAGGTAGCGGGAGATAAATTTGACGAGGCTATAAGAATGTACGTCCGCCGTAAGCATAATATAGATATAGGCGACCGAACTGCTGAGCAAATAAAGCGAAAAATAGGCGACGTATATGAGCATGACGAGGCAAGAACAATAAACGTCAAGGGTAGATGCTTGGTTCAAGGACTGCCCAAAGAGGTAACCCTCTCCTCAAAAGAAATGCTTGAGGCTATGATGGAGCCTATCTCCGAGGTGCTTGACACCATATGCTCGGTTATCGAGGTAACCCCCCCTGACCTTGTAGGCGATATTCTCAACAACGGTATCGTTATGACGGGCGGTGGAAGTATGCTCAGGGGCTTTGACAGACTTATCGAGGACGTTACCGGCATAAAGACCCGCGTAGCTGAAAATCCTATGCTTTGCGTTGCTACCGGTACGGGAGAGATACTTAAAAACCTTGACAACAGTTCTATCGCAGGTAACAAGATAGATCTTTCGGGAAGAAAGAGAAAGAGAGCTTGATATGTTGAGTGACGGTTTTGCTTATGCGGGACTGATGAAATTCTTTGAGGAAATATCGGCTATCCCAAGAGCTTCCTATAAGGAAGAAAAAATTGCCGATTATCTGTGCGATTTCGCTCGTGCGAAAGGTCTTGAATACTATCGTGACAGTACAAATAACGTGCTGATAAACGCACCTGCCACAAACGGTCGTGAGAACTCCCCTGCTCTGCTTTTACAGGGACACACGGATATGGTGTGTGAGAAGAACGAGGGCGTGGAGCATGACTTTGACGTTGACGGGCTTGACCTTTATGAAGAGGACGGCTGGATAAAAGCCAGAGGAACAACACTCGGTGCTGACAACGGAACTGCCGTTGCGATTATGCTTTACGTTCTTGACGGCGGAGTATCCTCCCACGGCCCTCTTCAATGTCTGTTCACAGCCTCCGAAGAGGTGGGGCTTGACGGTGCGAGAGCCTTTGATTACAGTAAAATATACGCTCGTCGTATGATAAATATGGACAGTGCCGACGAAAAGTTGCTTATTGCAGGTTGTGCGGGCGGACTTCGTACCTCTGTCACGTTTGACGTAAGAAAGGAGCATATAACAGCTCCTTATCTTGTTTCTGTTTCCGTTAAAGGACTGTTCGGCGGTCACTCGGGTGAGGATATTGACAAAGGCAGAGCAAATGCAAACAAGCTGATGGGCAGAGTTCTTTACGATCTACTTTCCGACGGCAACGTGCGTTTGGTAAGCGTAAGCGGAGGAAGTAAGGATAATGCGATTCCCCGTGAGTGCCGTGCAACTCTTGCTGTGTGGGATATAGACGGCATTCGTGATAAAACCAACACCCTTTCGGTTGAACTTTCCGAAGGACTTTCCGAGGACGACAAAAATTTCAAGCTGGAGCTTTGCGTATCAGAGCAAAATACAGAAGCGGATATTCCCGACAAAGCCACGGCGGACAAACTGATATTTATGATGAGAACGGTAGCAAACGGCGTGTTTGAAATGAACAACGACGTTGCAGGAATAGTTGAATGGTCAAGAAATCTCGGAATCGTCACCTGTAATTCCAAAAAAGCAGAGCTTGTTTTCTCTTCCCGTTCATCATTTGAGTCGAGAATCGATGCATCGGCAGCCGAGCTGGATGCGTACGCAAAAATGCTTGGAGGGCATACAAGACATTACAACAGATACCCCGGTTGGAGCTTTGCTCCCACCTCAAATGTACGTGACGCCTACGTTTCTGCGGCAGAAAAGATATTAGGACAAAAGCCGGAGATAACGGTAATTCACGCAGGTCTGGAATGTGGATTTATAAGCGGTGCTGTTCCCGATATGGACATAATATCTTCAGGTGCAATAGTACATAATCTCCATTCCCCCGACGAAAAATTGAATAAAAAATCCTTTGAGAGATTTTATTCTATTATTAAATACATTATTGAAGAACAATAAAAAACGGGGCGGAGTAAGCGTGATGTTCTTGTCGGAGAAATCAAACGCCCATACGATATAGAGTATGGATTTGCTCCGCAGCAAACAAATAGATAGCCCCGACAGACCTTTAACATGAAAGTCTGTCGGGGTATTTGATTCTATTCGACAAATTGGAATTGATGACTCTTCTTATTTAGTTTTCCTTAGGTAAATATTTGCAGAAGTTACAATACCGTTAGTTACATTCATTTCTACAAATTTCTCTACAGCAAAGCCCACTTCTTCTACTTCCCTGACATAACCATTTTTATCTTTTGCACGTGCTGGAAGAGTCGGAACAAACACCTCTAAATTATTACCGTCTTTTGCATTTCTAACTTGACGCAATTGAGGTGTAGTATAGTCTTCTCCTGTTATTTGAACCCATTCTTCTATTGAGTTTACAATTCCACTGTAAACCCCTTCTTTGCGATAGGATTCTCGAAGAAGTAACATCGGGCCCCCCTCATTTAGTGACTGGTAAGCATTTCTCAAATAGCTTTTTCTATCATTATCTGTAACCAACATATGCAAGCCCATACAATCAAGTGCTGCATCATAACTTTCCTTTGCACACTCAGCTACCATATCAAGCACTTCGCATTTTGCATTTGGATATTCTTCTAATAATTTATTGCTCTTTTCAATTGCCAAGGGAGAAATGTCGACTCCATGATAAACACATCCAAGCTTGGACAATATAACTCCACAAGCACCTTCGCCACAAGCATATTCGATTACCTTCTTACCTTTAAGGTCATTTTCTTCAACCCAGTTTTTCAATAAATTGCAAAGATTTTCATCTTCAGGAGAATTTCCCCATCTCTCTACTCCAGCAGAATATGCCGCTTGATAACGTTTTTCGTAAGCTGTGTAATACTGTTCTTTCATTTTGTTATCCCTCCTCAAAATTACGGTAGTCATATTCTTAATTTATCTCTTCGACCTATTCTTATTTATCGTTCTGTTTTTTATCGCAAGTTTCACCTTTGTATTACAAAGGCATAGGGCAAAGCCCATACCCCTATTCTTCTGCATATAATTCGTCATAGTACCAACGGATAGGGTTTTCGTAAATATATTTTACGATTTTCTCGTAATCCTCTCGACCTCGGATTATATGCTCATAAAATGAGGTCTGAAACAATTTTTCGCCCAATCCGTTCTTTTTGCATTCTCTTGTCGTTAACGATTTATACGTGCAAACGATATCCGTGATCGTAGGGCGGGGGCTTGCTCCCGCCGCTTTGACGTTTAGAATCATAATTGCGTGTATATGGTTAGGCATGATTACAAATTTGTCAACCGCAAGATACGGATACCGGTCTTTCAGCAAGAATAATTGTTTCTCTGCAATCTCTCCGAATGAAGTATATTCTATCTCGGTTGTTTCGGCGGGAGCAAGCCCCCGACCTACGATATGCGACAGCACGCACCGTCTGTTTTTCGTGCATATCGTTACAAAATATGCACCTGCGGAACTGTAATCATAATTGTCAAGACGAGGATGTTTTCGTTTTGGCAATTCTTTTTCTTTATCCATTTTTCATCACCCATATCATTATAACACAAGTCGGCAGAGAAAACAATTTCTCTGCCGAAATTTTGTGCTTGCAAATTCTCCGCTAAGAACAACAGAGAAAATCAGATCTGTTTTTTTATCAATATTCTGCGTTTCCAACCGTTCTGGGGTAAGGAAGAACGTCACGGATATTGGAGATGCCCGTAAGGTACATAATGATTCTCTCAAATCCAAGTCCGTAGCCTGCGTGCTTTGTACCGCCGAAGCGACGAAGAT
>JAZOUQ010000014.1:0-4930 GCA_045658185.1 Eubacteriales bacterium | reverse complement strand
TCTTGCCCGATATTCCCGTATCTATTTCGTCGAAAATTACCGTTCCCACGCCGTCGCACTCGTTAAGCACGTTTTTCAGCGACAGCATTATTCTTGCAAGTTCACCCCCCGAGGCTATCTTTGCCATCGGCTGAAGCGGTTCGCCCACGTTGGTGGAAATAAGAAATTCCACTCGGTCACAGCCAAACGCTCCAAGCTCTGTCGCGGGAGCTACGCTCACCTTGAAGCGTACCTTGGGCATATCGAGAAAGCTGAGGGTATCGCACACGCGACCGTCAAGCTCCTCTCCTGCCGTCCGTCTTTTTGCACGAAGCTTTTCGGCAACGGCTCTCGCCTTTGCCTCCACCTCCGAAAGCTCTGCCTCCAAGTCCTCTCGAAGCTCGTCCGAATGCTCAAGTGCCTCAAGTCTTTTTGCGGAGGTGTTACGGTACTCGATTATCTCCTCAACCGTACCGCCGTACTTTCTTTTCAGCTTGGCAATGGCGGAAAGTCTGCCCTGTGCCTTATCAAGACGTGCCGTGGGGTCACTGTCCCCAACGTCACACACGTCACGGGTACACTCTGCAATATCCTCAAGCTCGTATTTTATATTCTCCAGCCGTTCTGCCAGTGCCGTCGCCTCGGGTACTGCATCGGCTATCGACTCAAGGGCGGAGGCGGCTCTTCCCGTCAGGTACACCGCACCCATTACCTTCTCGCCGCCCCGTATCGCTTTGTCTACAAGGCTGACGCTCTTGCTTATCTTCTCTGCGGCAGACAGCTTTTTCACAAGCTCCTCAAGTGCTTCTTCCTCACCCGCCTTGGGTTTTACCCCGTCAATATCGGCTATGTGGAATTTCAGCATTTCGCCAAGGCGAAGACTTTCCATCGCGTCCTTCTTCACAGAATCTATTCTGCAACGCAGGTCGAGTATCTGTCGGTAAAGGACGGAATATTCCTCCAAAAGAGTACCGCAATCGGCATAGGTATCAAGCAGTTTTATATGATTTTTGGGGTCGAGCAGCTGTTGGTTGTCGTTCTGTCCATGGATATTTATCAGCGTTCTTCCCACGTCACGGAGCATAGAAACGGTAACGGCTCTGCCGTTTATTCTTGCCGAGGATGAGCTGTGAGTGAGAACTCTGGACAGCATAAGCGTTCCGTCCTCGCTCTCAATTCCAATCTCTCGCAGTACCTCACGCGTTCCCTCAGACAGACCGCCGAAAAGAGCAGACACCTCTGCTCTCTCCTCGCCCGTTCTGATAAGCTCCCTGTCCGCTTTCGCTCCAAGCAAAAGCCCCAGGCTGTCTATTATTATTGATTTTCCCGCTCCCGTTTCTCCCGAAAGCACCGTCAGTCCACTCGACAGCTCCACGTCAAGGCTTTTGACAACGGCAACGTTCTCTATGTGCAAGGACTCTATCATTTTTCCGTCTCTTTCGTCAGCTCGGTTTCTTCGATTTCTTCGGTTTCTTCAGCCACGTCGTCGGTGTCGGCAAAAAATCCGTTATTGTTCGCCATTCGTTCTGCCGTGACCTCATCGGTGGTCACGATTATTATTGTATCGTCACCCGCAACACAGCCAAGAATACTCTTGCGGTCAAGCTCGTCTACGCTCGATGCTATTGCCTGTGCAAAGCCGGGGGCGGTCTTTACCACGATTATATTCATAGCACTTCTGATGCTGACGATATACTGTCGCATATCGTCGTATCTGTTTTCAGCCGAGGTCTTTACGCTGACTTTTTTTATACGGTAAGAGCCTGACCTCTTTCCACCCGTCTTGTTAAGGCTGAGAGCCTTCAGGTCACGGGACACCGTCGCCTGAGTTGCGTTGTATCCCTCCTCGATAAGTCTTTGTGAAATTTCACTCTGTGTGCGGAGATTTTCCGTTTCAAGCAGTTCCTTTATTCTTTTAAGTCTGTCGTCCTTCATTTTTCTCTCCGTTTATATAAGCTTTTTTAGTCTTATCTTCGAGCAAAAGCCCTCGTCCTTAACGCGAAGCAGCCTTGCTTTAAGCGACGATTTTGTTATGACTGCCGTGTCGCCAAGGTACATCTCAAAGGTCGCCTTGCCGTCCACCGTCAGGTGAAGGCTCTTTTCTCTTACGCATATGTTCTTTACTTTAATACACGCCTCGTCGGGGAATATCATCGGACGGGCAAGTAAGGAATGGGGGCATACGGGGGTGACGCATATGCAGGAAAGTCGGGGGTCTACGATAGGACCGCCTGCGGAAAGCGAATATGCCGTCGAGCCTGTGGGGGTGGATATCACAAGACCGTCCGCACGGTAGGTGCTTACCACCTCGTCGTCGTCCAACAGCTCCACGTCGATTATTCTTGCCGCCGCTCCGTTAGCTATGACCGCCTCGTTGAGGGCGTTTGCCACAAAGCGTGTCTGTCCCTTCTCGGACACTATCTTCACCGTCAGCATAGCTCTGTCGTCAATGGTATACTTTCCCTCGAACACTCGGTCGATAAGCTCCAATTCGTCCATTTCAAGCTCGGTCATATACCCTACTCTGCCCATATTTATGCCTATCACGGGTATAGCCTTTGCCGCCGCGCGTCTTGCCGCCTCCAGCATCGAGCCGTCCCCGCCTATGACTATGATAAGCTCTGAATCGGTATATATCTCGTCGTAGCTCTTATAGGAATATTCACTTTTGTGCATACGGTTGCGGAAAATCCTATCCTTATAGTTCTCGGGAATAAGTATCTCTTCCGTTCTGCCGCTTATCTTCTCGGCAACCTTTGCCGCCGCCGACAGCTTTTCGGGTATGTTGTAGTTAGTTACGATAGCAATCTTTTTCATTGTACCTGTTTCCTTACTGTGAAGTTATTCTCTTTATCAGCTTGTCGTCCATCTTGGGTTTGACACACGTTTTCTTGATAAATAAGGCGAGATATTCCTTGTTTCCGTCACCGCCCTCGATGGGGGACGGGATAAGTCCTATACAGTCAAAGCCGTTCTCCACCGCCGAGTATATAACACGCTTGGCGGCAAGAAATCTGTACGCCCCGCTGCTGACTATTCCATTCTTGCCCAGTGCCGCTCTGCCCGCCTCAAACTGAGGCTTGATAAGGCTTACAAACACTCCGCCGTCGCGAAGCACCGATGCAATTCCCCCTATTATATAAGTTTGGGAAATGAAGGACACGTCTGCCACGGCAATATCGCACTCGCCGTCGGTTATCTCGGGCGTCAGCTCTCTTGCGTTGAATTTCTCTATGTTTTTCACCCTGGGGTGGTTTTGCAGGTCGGGGTGGAGCTGTCCGATCCCTGCGTCGATGGAATACACCGCCGCCGCTCCTCTTTTGAGAAGGCAGTCGGTAAAGCCTCCCGTTGACGCTCCCACGTCCACCGCCTTAAGTCCGTTTACGTTTATTCTGAACGCGTCAAGTGCCGCCTCCAGCTTCATTCCGCCTCGGCTGACGTACTTGAACACCTGCTCTATCTCCACCGTATGGGGTATCTCCTCGTTTATCAGCACGGACGCCTTTTTGATAGTTTGTCCGTCGATCCTGACAGCTCCCGCGTCTATAAGGTCCTGTGCCTTTTTACGACTCCCCGTGTGACCGAAGGCAGAAAGGTATACGTCGGCTCTCATAATACCCTGATGATAGCGGCAACTATGGCAACCACAGCACCGAGTATCGTTCCCATAAGCACCTGAAAGGGGGTGTGTCCCACAAGCTCCTTAAGTCCTGCCTCGAACTCCTCTCCGTCCTTGGAGAAAAGCTGTTTGCATATCTTATTGAGAAGCTGTGCCTGCTTTCCCGTTTCGTATCTTACTCCGCTTGCGTCGATGATGACAACACCCGCAAGTATAAAGCTTATCGCAAATACGGGCGACGCAAGACCCTCTTGTATTCCACAGGCAAAGCACAGTGCGGTAACCGCCGCAGAGTGGGAGCTGGGCATACCGCCCGTGGAGAACAGTATATTGAATATACCTCTTGTGTCCTTGTCGAAGATAGCAATTATGATCTTTATGAGCTGGGCGAAAAACCAGCCGAAGAATGCACTGACTAAAACATAATTACTCACTAAATCCTTTAAATATCCCATATTTTTCTCCTTTGTTTTTTAGGATTGTATGTTGCGGTGTGTGCGTTGCGGGTCGTCGAGGACATCGACCCCTACCGACAACGTTTGTGCGAACATAGATTGTCGCCGTGGGTTTGTGCGTTGCGGGAGGATAATATCCTCCCCTACGGGTTTGATGTTTCTTTGTCGTAGGGGCGTTTATTAAACGCCCGCCTTTTGCGGAATTGTTTTTATTATAGCCTCCCTCCGAGAGGGAGGTGGCACGAGCATAGCGAGTGACGGAAGGAGCCTACGGGACAATGAGGTCAGGTATTATTTTATTGTCACGCACTCTCCCTCAGTTTCGCATTCGCTCAACAGCTCCCTCCCGGAGGGAGCCTCTGGTGTGTACAAACATTTTTTGTCGCCGTATATTTTGTGCGTTTTGCGGGTCGTCAAGGTGCCGACCCCTACCGACAACGCTTGTGCGAACATTGATTGTCGCCGTATATTTTGTGTGTTTTGCGGGTCGTCGAGGACGTCGACCCCTACCGACAACGTCTGTGCGAACATAGATTGTCGCCGTGGGTTTGTGCGTTGCGGGAGGATAATATCCTCCCCTACGGGTTTGATGTTTCTTTGTCGTAGGGGCGTTTATTAAACGCCCGCCTTTTGCGTAATTGTTTTTTATATAGCCTTCCTCCGAGAGGGAGCCTCTTGTTCGTGCGAACATTGATTGTTGCCGTGGAAAACACCCTCTCCGTCACCTAACGGTGCCACCTCTCCCCGAGGGCGAGGCTTTTCATATGTTTGCACTTTGCAACACAAGGCTCCCACTCTGGGGGAGCTGTCAGCGTAAGCTGACTGAGAGGGCTTTTTCGGGAGGAGCAAGCCCCTCCCCTACCGACAATGTTTGTGC
>JAZOUQ010000013.1:0-2514 GCA_045658185.1 Eubacteriales bacterium | reverse complement strand
GCTTATGGAATATATTTCGCTTGCTATATTTTTGAACGTAAATATAGGCTCCGCCTTTGCTTGCGTAGTAATGTTAACAGCCTTTTCAATAGTATGGATTCCAACGCCGTCGTTGAGGTCGTACGTATACGTCACCTTTATTGTGTACGTGTTGTTTGACAAAAGGTCTGTAAACTCGCGTGTATTGAGGTCAGCTATATTCTGCACGTCCTCGCCGTGTATAAGCTCCAATTTGTTTATAGCTCCAACGCTGTCAACGTCAGTGACGAATATATCAAATTCAATCGAAGTTTGCGTTTTACTGTTTTCGGTGATTGTTATCTCGGGAACAGACTTCGCCTGCGTTGTAAATGTAAGGTCTGAAGTTTCGGTTTCTCCATTGTTCGTGTACGTCGCAACAAGCTTGTATTCATTATTTGAGAGCAGCCCGTCCACCGAGTTCGCATTCGCGTCAAGCTCGCATATTTTCTCCTCACCCCTGTAAAGAATAAGGGAATCAAGAACCTTATTCTCAAAGCACTCCTCCCATTCAAGCGTAAAGGAGATACCTTCCTGACTCACGCTCACGGAATCAAAGGCTACGACCTCTTTGGTGGTAAATTCCTTCTCGTAAAGGACGTAGGTGTTAAATCCCGTGCCGTCAAGCGAGTCGTAATTTGCTACTATTGCGTATCGGTACGTCGTGTCCTTATCAAGACCGTCAAAGTTAATATTATTGACCTCGCCCAAGGTTAGCTTTTGCTGCGAGATAACGGTGTCGTCGTTGCAGAGAATAGCAAGCACCTCGCCCTCACTCATTTTGATAAGCTCAAGTTGGTCATTGATAGAAGCGGTGAAGCTGATATTATTTATACCGACAACTTCATCTGCTATCTGTGCTGTGGGTTGCTTGCCTGCGGAGTAGACTCCAACCTTTATAGTCTTGTCGCCCGCCATTACAACGTCCTTTATAGCAGTTCCGTCGACGTATTTGATAGCGTCGATGGTGTATTCAACAATACCCTCTATGTCGCCGATGCTACATTTTATTATAATGTTCTCCATATCCGATCCATCCTCAAACATATACGAGGAGTACGTCTTGCCGTTAAAGACAAATGAAAGAATTACGAAATCATCGGGGTTGGAGAAGTGTATATTGATGTAAATATCCTGATTAGGCTCTGTGTAGTACATCTGCTGGTCGGGAACAGTCAGGCTTATTGATGAGTCGTCCTCAACTATATCCTCAACGGGCTTTTTGTCGTGGCCGTAGTGGTTGCCGTTGTCGTCTTTAAGGAAATCAATTTGTGTTTTGCCGCTTGCCGAGAGCATATTGACTCCGACTGCTTCTGCCGTGCTTGGCTTATAGTCTGACAAAACCGTCATTCCCTCGTAAATTGGCACCTGCTTTGAAAACAGCACGATGAACAGAGGAATCATTATGGCAATCAGTAGGACTGCCGCCACCGAGGAGGGAATAATCCACTTTGGTTTGCGCTTTTTATTCATCAAAGAGTATCGCTTTGCCGATTGCTTGTCGATAATCTCATCTTTTATATTAGAAAGCACCTCAATATTTAATTCGTATTTTCTTTTCATATTGAATAACCCTCCTTCTCAAGATATTCCCTCAAGCCCTCGCGTATTTTGTTAAGGTCACGGAATACTGTGTTTTTGTTCAGCTTTAGCATATCGGCGATGCTCACCACGGAATCCGAGTAATAATATCTGCACACGAATACAAAAAGCTGTCGGTCTGTCAGGGTGTCCAGATAACGGTTAAACAATTCGCTCAGTCTGTTTATGTAGTATTTTTCATCTTCGCCCGGTTCAAACGGTATGCACTCGTCAAGCTCGTCAAGCGAAAGTATCATTTCCGATGGGATGCGTTTTTCTGCTGTTGCCTTGCGGACACGACCCAACGCGGTATTTCTCATTATTTTAGACAGAAAGGCTTGCAAAACGCTCGGGCGTTTGGGTGGAATTGAATTCCATGTGCCAAGATACGTGTCGTTCAGGCATTCCTCGGAGTCTAAATCGTCATTCAAAATGTTATGCGCTATGGTATAGAGGTATTTGCCGTATTTAGCGTCTGTTGCATCTATCGCTGATTCTTTTCGTTCCCAATATAAAGAAATAATTTCTTCATCAGACAATATTTTTTTGTCGGGTCTGTTATTTTGGTGATTCATATTGATAAGTCCTTTCTTTGCCGTTGGGTGTGTAATATTCCCACTATATGTATAAGATGCAAAAAAACAGAAATCACACCATACTATTTAAAATATTCTATAGAAATATATAATTTATCTTTATCATAACACTAAACTCATAGTTTTTCAAGTGTGAAAATGGGAAGAGGCCTTCAAATATACAGGATGTATTGGACAAATTTCACTAAAATGGCGAATATATTTTGATGATATTGAAAAAATGCACAAAAAGAAAAAAAGTTGAAAAAAGTTGAAAAAAACTATTGACAACGCCAAAGTAGTGTGGTATAATAACAAAGCTTCCGCCGCGAAGATGCGG
>JAZOUQ010000012.1:0-6816 GCA_045658185.1 Eubacteriales bacterium | reverse complement strand
GCGTGTCCGCTCCTTCGGGTTCTAAAAAGATTTGGTGGCGTTCTTTGTCCTTAAAACGCACTACTTTCGTTTCGATAGAGGGACAATAGCGAGGACCTGTGCCGTGTATTTGTCCCGAATACATAGCTGAACGGTGGATATTCTCTCTTATAATGCGGTGAGTTTCGGAATTGGTATACACAACGTGGCAGGGCAACTGCTCAAGGTCATCGAAATATCCGTCTGGGGTCAGCGTAGAGTAGGGAATTACGGGGTTTTCGCCCTCCTGTACCTCAAGCTCAGAGAAATCTATCGTGCTTCTTTTTACTCTTGACGGTGTTCCCGTTTTAAAACGCAACAGCTTAATGCCAAGCTTTGAAAGGCAGTCGGAAAGTCCTTTAGAGGAGAGAAATCCGTCGGGGCCGCTTTCGTAATTGACGTCGCCGACGAAGATTCGGCTTTCCAGATACGTTCCCGAGCAGATGACCGCGGCGTTGCATTTCCACACCTCGCCAAGCTTGGTGGTGACGGAGGTTACGCGTCCGTCCTCAACTCCGATGTCAACTATCTCTGCTTGTACCACGCGAAGATTGGGCGTGGTTTCCAGAGTTTGCTTCATAATAGCCTGATATTTTTTTCTGTCTGCTTGTATTCTTTTTGAGTGGACGGCAGCACCCTTGCCAAGATTTAGCGTTCTTGACTGAAGCGTTACCTTGTCTGCCGCCTTGCCCATTTCTCCGCCAAGGGCGTCTATTTCGTATACGAGATGTCCTTTTCCCGTGCCACCTATGGACGGATTGCAGGGCATATTGGCGATGGATTCCAGCGACATAGTGAACAAAACAGTGTCTTTGCCCGTTCTTGCCGCGGCAAGAGCCGCTTCGATTCCTGCGTGACCCCCACCAATTATGGAAATTTCTGTAAAATTATTCATTCTTTTTAACATTCCTTCTATGCAAGGCAATATATAATTATTGTACCAAAAAACAGCCCGTTTGTCAATTAAAATTTAAGTTAGTTTTGCGGTAGGTTTTTGCTACCTTTTTGAAAAAAGGTAGCACCAAAAAACTTTACTTTGAAAAATGGCTTGATTGTATGAATACAAAAAGAGAGCAAACACGCGTTGCTCTCTGAATAATATTATTTTATTTCACAATTTTTTATGGCAAAATCCAAGAAAATATTAATTATTTCATTTCTTGACCGATTGGATTCTTTTGATATTTTGTCAAGTGCTTCTACTGTTTCGTCCTTGATGCGTACTGAAAAAACCTTATATCCGTCCTCTCCCTTTAACGGTTTTTTAGAAACAATAAGCTTTTCCACAATAAACATCTCCTTTTTTGAATTATACTATAATTATAACTTGACACAAGCACAATATATATGTTATAATTTGTAACATATATATTGCTATGGAGGTGTATGAATATTAATTATCCGACAAATCAACACAAAGAAACATATTCTATATCCTTCTTTGGTCATAGAGATATTGAAAATTTAATAGAAATCGACAGAGTGTTATTACCGTTTTTGAAAAAGATTTTGTCAGAAAAGGCATATGTTACTTTCTATATAGGTAGGAATGGTAACTTTGACGAATACGTAGCTTCACTTGTAAAAACAGTGCGAAAAACATTATCTAATGAAAATGGTTTACTTATTCTTGTTTTGCCTTATAAAGTGAAAGATATTGAGTATTATTGTGATTATTATGATGATGTTATAATTCCCGATTGTCTTAACGGTGTGCATTATAAGAATGCTATAACATATAGAAATAGGTGGATGATAGACCAATCTGATCTTATAATAGCAAATGTCACAAGAAGAAAAGGCGGTGCATATACGGCTGTGAAATACGCTCAAAGAAAAGGTAAGATGATTTGGAATGTTACAGATGTTCAAATTTAAATTTGAATTAAAGTGTGGGGGCATTGAATGCCCCCTAATATTTATTAAGAACTTTAAAATTATGTATTGGAAAACCCCTTCAAATGAATTTAATTGTTGACAAAGGGGACAATAACCTTTATAATATATTATAGATATATTTTAAAGGAGGTATGTAGAAATGGTAGTAACAAAGGATTCCATTATAGGCGACGTTCTTGATTACAATCCCGGTACGGCACAGTTTTTCTTTGCTATCGGTATGCACTGCCTTGGATGCCCCTCTGCAAGAGGCGAGTCCATCGGTGACGCTTGTATGGTTCACGGCACAGACGCAGACGCTCTTATCGAGAAAATAAATGCGTTTTTGGCTGAGGAAAAGTAAAAAATAAATTATACGGGGATGTCGGTTGCCCGAGATCCCCGTACGGTTTATCTTAGTGGAGAATTAAATGACAGAAATACCAAAACTCACACCTCGCCTGAGGGCGGCGGCAGAGCTTGTGGAGAAGGGGGCGTTCGTTGCCGACGTTGGAACTGACCACGCCTATCTCCCCATAGCACTTTGCCTTGAGGGGCGTATTCGCGGCGGAGTTGCCTCGGATATAAACCAAGGGCCTATCGACAGAGCGAGGGATAACATAAAAAAATACGGACTTGAGGGTGTGCTTGACGCACTGAGGACCGACGGTCTTGACGGCTTGGAGCAATACGCTCCCGACTGCATTATGATACTCGGTATGGGCGGTGAGCTTATTGCCAGAATACTTGCGGACGCTCCTTGGACTAAAAGAGAGGGACTTCGTTTTTGTCTTCAGCCTATGACACATCCCGAAAAGCTAAGAGAGTTCTTATTATCGGAGGGATATTCGATAATAGACGAGAAAATAGTAATTGAGGACGAAAGAATATACCAAATAATACTTGCAGAGTATAATGATATGTCACAAGAATACTCCGACGAGCAATTATTGTTGGGAAAAATAAATATTGAACGCCAAACGGCGGAGCTTTTGCGATTGGCGGAGCATCACGTTGGCGTACTTGAACGCCGAATGGCGGGGAAGAGAAGTGCGGGGGCTTCTGCCGAGGAGGAGGAAGAGCTTATCCGCAAAATAAAGGAGGCAGTTTATGACAGTAAAGCAGCTTTATGAGATACTTAATTTGAAAATACCGTCATCCTTGTCCTGCGAATGGGACAACGACGGACTTATGCTCTGTCCCGAGCCGCAAAGACAGGTAAGACGGGTGCTTTTGGCTCTTGACGCTACTGCCGAGGTGGCAGATGCCGCCATTGAGGGCGGATTTGACCTTATAGTTACCCACCACCCCTTTATTTTCAAGGGATTGAAGTCAATTAACGATGAGAATTACATAAGCGAAAAGGCAATAAAGCTTATTCGTGCGGGAGTTTCGGTGTTTTCCTTTCATACCCGTCTTGATGCCCTTGAGGGCGGAGTTAACGACGTGTTGGCTCTGGAGATAGGACTTGAGAATATCGAGAGCTTTGGCGAGGAGGGGATCGGAAGGATCGGCGACCTCTTTGAGCCTGAAAGTCCCTCGGAGTTTGCTTACAGAGTCAAGGAATGGCTGGACGCCCCCTACGTCAATCTTGCCGATTGCGGTAAGGAGTGCAGACGTGTGGCGGTGCTTGGCGGCTCGGGAAGTGACGATATTCGTGCGGCTATTGCGGCGGGTGCGGATACCTTCGTCAGCGGAGAGCTGAAGTACCACGATATGACCGACGCCCCCGAAATGGGAATAAATCTTATCGAGGCAGGGCATTTTTATACGGAAGATCCTGTATTGCCCGTGCTTCAAAGACTGATAAACGAGGCGGACGACACAATAGTCTGCGATATTATGTACAGCAACAGAATAAAGGCTGTTATATAGTTGAGATACGGCAGGATTTTCGCTACCTTTTTGAAAAAAGGTAGCACCAAAAACTTTACTGACGGAATTGGCTTGGCTGTAAGGCATAGTCTGTGCTGTCATTTGTAGAATTGCTCCCGCTATTTTCAAAAAGGTAGCGAAAAATCTCATCACAAATCTAATTTTAAAGGAGAAAATTATGACCTACGTAGTTTCCGACATTCACGGATGTCTTGATAAATTCAACAAGCTGATAAAGGAGATAAACCTCAAGGACGACGATATTATGTACGTTCTTGGCGACATAGTTGACTACGGTGAGCAGCCTATGGAGTTGCTTTGCGACCTTAGTATGAGATACAACGTGATACCGATACTGGGTGATCACGATTACAAGGCGTACCGTATGCTTACCGCACTTAACGGGATGCTTAGCGACGGTGTTACGCCCGAGCCTGAGGTACTTGGCGAGATGGCTGAATGGATGCAGAACGGCGGCGACAAGACTATCGAGGGATTTAAGGCTCTTGACGACGATATGAAGGAGGGTGTTCTTGAATACCTTGCCGATATGTCGCTTTACGAGGAGGCTGTGGTCAATGGCAAAAAATACATTCTCGTTCACGCGGGAATAGCTGATTTTGACGAGGCAACTCCCCTCGACGACTATATGCCCGAGGACTTTATTTCCGAGCCGCTTGATGCTGACAGACCTTACTTCTCCGACGCGGTAATAATTGCAGGTCACACACCCACGTATACCGTAGACGGTGCGGAGAACGGCAAGATATATAAGGGAGAGTACGGCTATATTATCGACTGCGGTGCGGCGTTTGGCGAGGCTCTCGGAGCAATGCGTCTTGAGGACGGAAAGAAGTTTTATATACACTGATGGAAAAGCTGAAAGCCACTAAAAAGGGAGAGGCAGTCGAGCTGGATATTACCGACGTCAATAATCTTGGCTGTGGAGTTGGCAGACTCACGGACGGAAAGGTGGTTTTCGTCAAGGGGGCTGTCACGGGTGACAGAATTTCTGCCGAGATAATAAAGGACAACAAAAGCTACGCTGTTGCAAGGCTTTGCCGTGTGACAGAGGCGTCGCCATACAGATTTGACGGGGATTTTTGTTCAGCTCCCCTGTCTTGCGGCGGTTGCGTTTACCGTCACGTTACTTACGAACACGAAAAGCAAATAAAATATAACTTCGTCCGCTCTGCCTTTGATAAGGCAGGGCTGTCGGACGTTGCGGTGTTGCCCGTAATCAGTACGGATAAGGTGACGGGATACAGAAATAAAGGGCAGTATCCCGTTTGCCGTACAAAAGAGGGAATGAAAACGGGATTTTATGCCTCAAAGACCCACAAAATAGTTCCCGCCGAGGGATGTGCTATACAAGCCCCCGTTTTTGCCCACATAACGGCGGTGGTGTGTGAGCTCTGCGACAGATACGGAGTCACGGCTTACGATGAGAATACGGGAAAGGGACTGCTTCGGCATATTTATCTGCGTATAGCGGAAATAACGGGAGAGGTAATGCTCTGTCTTGTGCTTAATGGAGAAAAATTGCCTGGCGAGGCGGAATTTTGCAAAGAGATAAGAGAGAAATTCCCCGAAATATGCGGAGTTATAATTAACGAGAACAAAGAGAACACCAACGTGGTGCTTGGTAAGAAATACAGAGTTGTCAGCGGTAAGGGATATATTGAGGACGAGCTTTGTGGCTTGAGGTTTCGTATATCGCCCGAGTCCTTTTATCAGGTAAACAGAGAGGGAGCGGAGCTTTTGTACTCCCTTGCGGCACAAAAGGCGGAGCTTGACGGCAGTCAGACACTTGCCGACCTTTACTGCGGAACGGGTACGATAGGACTTTCGATGGCAAAAAAGGCACGAAAATTGGTGGGAATAGAGATAGTCGAGGGGGCTGTTGAGTGTGCAAAATTGAATGCACAGGCAAACGGAATTGAAAACGCGGAATTTATCTGCGGAGATGCGGGTGACCCACAGACAATCCTTGGTGCGACGGGGGGAAAACGTCCTGACGTGGTGGTTATCGACCCACCGAGAAAGGGAAGCACGAGGGAGCTTGTGGAGTGCCTTGCGGGACTTGGAGTGCCGAGAGTGGTGTACGTTTCCTGCGACCCCACAACCTTGGCAAGAGATTGCGTCTGGTTCAGAGAGTTTGGATACGAAATTGGCGAGGTTCAGCCGGTGGATATGTTCCCGAGAACGGGACATGTTGAAACTATTGTTTGTCTTGACAAACAATAGTTTCAACGTCGATATGCGCCGCTGACGCGTCGCTCGATATACGCTGTGCGTTCGATATAGTGCTACGTACTCGATATGCGTTGCCTGAGGGCAACGCGAGAGAAAGTTCATTTGCGGTGCAATCGACTCTCGTTGCCAAAGGCAACATATCGAATTTCGAGCGAAGCGAGAAATATATCGAGTTTGAGCGGAGCGAAAACATATCGAGTTGCAGAGCAACATATCGACACACCGTAGGTGTTGTGTATCGAGTTGCAGAGCAACATATCGATAAAAAGAAAGGATATTACTTAAATGACCGATAATAAGAACCAACTTCGTGAAGATGCAATCGAACTCGCAATTCAAATATCTGACCTATGTGACGAAATTAAAGGTTGTTCGGTTTATGTAAATCAGATTGTCCGTTCTTCGTCGTCAATAGGAGCAAATATTCACGAAGCGAAATACGCACAGAGTAAGGCGGATTTTGTGAATAAGCTTGAAATATCTTTGAAAGAATGTTCGGAAACTGAATATTGGCTTGAATTGATTTTTAGAAAGGGCAAAATGACGGAGGTAACTCACAAAGATCTGCGTAATAAATGTGGCTCGATCAGAAGAAGATTGATCGCCTCCATCACCACCGCAAAGGGAACGATTGTAGACAAATAATGATTTTGAGCAAAACTCGAAAGTTGGTTTTACAGCAGCACGGTATAACGTATCGAAGAAAAAGGAGAACAGTATGAAAAATAAAAAAAGCGGATCTGCTATATTTATGTACGTCGTCATAGCCATAATGCTTACGGTAGCGGC
>JAZOUQ010000011.1:0-2952 GCA_045658185.1 Eubacteriales bacterium | reverse complement strand
GTCCAGCGGTTCCAAATTCAAGCTCGTGATAAAAACGCTCCTTGATCTCTGCATCGTTTTCTTTCATAGCTTCAAGTTCATTTCTCGTTGCATCATCAATATTTTTGCTACCGAGCCAATGATTGTAAGTTTCAATATAGTTCATAAGAAAGCCTCCATTTATAAGTCTTTATAACATTATACCTTTTTTTTTTGTACATTTCTATGCAAATTTGTGAATATTAATGAAACTCATTAAAATTTTTTGACAATCTTTTCATAAATGTATTGACAAACTCTATATTTTGTGGTATTATATTTAATGCTTTATCAAGGTAAAGCGATAAAACTAAATTAAGTTGCGAAATGCAACGTTGGAGGAAAATCATTATGAAAAAAATACTCGCTCTTGTTATGGCACTTTTGATGTGTTCTATGTTTATGGTATCTTGCGGAACTTCAGGCTCTGATATCAAAACAGTTGAGAAAAACGGAAAGCTTGTTGTTGGTATTACCGACTACGCACCTATGGATTACAGAGATGAAAACGGTGAATGGACCGGATTCGATGCTGAATTTGCCGCTCTCTTTGCAGAAGAGCTTGGCGTAGAAATTGAGTTCATTGAAATTAACTGGGACAACAAGTTCCTTGAGCTTGAGAACAGATCTATTGATTGTATCTGGAACGGCATGACCATTACCGATGAGGTTAAGGCTAACACAAGTTGCTCCAATCCTTACGTCAGAAACGCACAGGTAGTAGTTATGTCAGCTGACAAAGCAGATGACTACTCCTCATTTGAAAGCATGAAGAATCTTACTTTTGCTGTTGAAAAGGGTTCTGCAGGCGAAAAAGCACTTCAAGAACTCAACGCTGCTAATGTAGTATCTGTAAAGGATCAGGCAACCGCTCTTCTCGAAGTAAATTCCAATAGCGTTGATGCGTGCGTTATCGACCTCACAATGGCAAACGCTATGGCAGGAAAAGGAAACTACGCTTCTCTTGCTAAGTCTATCGAATTGACAAGCGAAGAATACGGTGTTGGCTTCCGCAAGGAATCCGACCTTACTGAAAAGTTCAATGAATTCCTTGCCAAAGTAAAGGCAGACGGAACACTTCAGGCACTCGCAGAGAAGTACGAGCTTACTCTCGCTGACTAATATGGGAACTATGGTAGAGGCTCAAAATTGAGCCTCTACCATACTGTTGTTTTGTAATTCACTTTGAAAGGATACATAAATGTTTCTAACAGTTACATTAACTCTCCTCGAGGGCTTCCTTGAAACACTGAAAATATTCATATTCACACTTGCATTAGCGTTACCGCTTGGACTTGTAATAAGCTTTGGGTCTATGTGCAAATTCAAGCCGTTAAGTTATCTTGTCAAGGTGTTTGTGTGGATAATCAGGGGAACGCCTCTTATGCTTCAGCTGATAATTATTTTCTACGGTCCGGGACTGTTGTTCAATATGTCCCCGCTTCCCCGTTTTACCGCGGTTCTTGTTGCCTTTGTTATAAACTATGCTTGTTATTTCTCGGAAATATACCGTGGTGGAATAGAATCTATATCCCAAGGGCAGTATGAAGCAGGTTACGTTCTTGGTATGACCAAGAAGGATATTTTCTTCAAAGTAATATTGCTTCAGGTTGTTAAAAGGATCGTTCCGCCTATGTCCAACGAGATCATAACCCTTGTTAAAGACACTTCTTTGGCAAGAATAATTGCTGTATACGAAGTAATTTGGATGGGCGAAACGTTTATCAAAAAAGGTTTGCTTTGGCCCTTATTCTACACGGGTGCATTCTATTTGCTGTTCTGCGGTATACTTACGCTTCTATTTGGATATATCGAAAAGAAGCTTAACTATTTCAAATCGTAAAATGGGAGGATATTATGGCATTGCTTGAAGTCAGAAACATAAAGAAAAATTTTGGCAAAACAGAAGTCCTCAAGGGCATAGATTTTGATATTGAAAAGGGCGACGTTATTTCGATAATCGGTTCGTCGGGAAGCGGTAAGACTACCCTGCTCCGTTGTATAAATTTTCTTGAAACTCCAGATACCGGAACTATAAAAATCAATGGTGACGTAATTTACGACGCAAGTGTTTCAAAAGGCTATACCGACTCGGATATACGTCAGAAAAGATTACATTTCGGACTTGTTTTTCAATCCTTCAATCTCTTTCCCCAGTATAATGTAATCGACAATATTACTCTTGCTCCCAAGCTTAGACTTTCAGAAAACAAGCTCTCGGCGACGGAAAAAAAGGAACAGATTGACAAAATAACCCAAAATGCTTATGAGCTGCTTGCAAAGGTAGGACTTACCGAAAAGGCTCAATCATATCCCTGTCAGCTTTCAGGTGGACAGCAGCAGCGTGTTGCGATTGCACGAGCCCTTGCTCTTTCCCCCGATATTCTCTGCTTTGACGAACCTACCTCGGCACTCGACCCCGAGCTTACGGGAGAGGTTCTCAAGGTTATTAAGGATTTGAAGAACCACGACCATACGATGATAATCGTAACACACGAAATGGAATTTGCAAAGAACGTTTCGGACAAGGTTATATTTATGGCTAACGGTGTTATAGAGGAATCCGGCACCCCCGAAGAGGTATTCGACAATCCTCAGTCACCTATAACAAAAGCGTTCCTTAGAAAATCAGAGGAACTGTTTTAAATAACATTGGCGTACCTGCACTCACGCAGGTACGCCTTTTTTTGACCTGTTTTATATTAAAATCAACTAAGGGTTGACTTTTTTTACTGAAAAATATCAATTTATTATGTTGGATATACCGACACAATGTGCTATAATAACTACAGTGGCCACGAAAATAAATTGTAAAGGAGATAACTCTATGAGTATCGGAACAAATATATATACCCTCCGCAAGGAAAAGAAAATCACACAAGCACAGCTTGCTGAAAAGCTTGGTGTTTCGGAACAAGCTATTTCCAAATGGGA
>JAZOUQ010000010.1:0-18489 GCA_045658185.1 Eubacteriales bacterium | reverse complement strand
TTTTGTAACGTTCAATATGGATTTCTTCAAGCGAGATCCTGCTAAGTTGAAGGAACACTCCGCATATGCTCATATTATTGACTTTGATTTGTTCCGAATCGGCTGTCAAATGAATAAGGAAAACGCTATTGCCGGTTCTTTCGAGTTCGGCGTTATAGTCGTAACCGAGATAGGAAAGGAACGTCAGAACAGCGTAGAGCTGAAGGAAACTAAAAAGAATACGGACGAGGCAAACCAAAAGAACGATTTGTTTAACTATTGGCTGAAGATGATTCGTCACGGTGGAACGGTAGAGGGTTATTGCTTTGTACGTTTCATCTGTGATGAGCAGAGAGCCTCCAGCTGGGGAGCTGACGCACGTGACCTTGTGGCTCTGTTGGATATTAGATCCATATCCGAGCGTAAGATGGCTTTGCGGTTCTGTATTCTTCCGGCACTCTTTATGGATAAATTCGTAAAGAAGTACACTGCCTGGTATAACAAGGTGAAGACGTATGGTAATGAAAATTGTTATTTCGTTTATACGCTTCACACGATCGTGGGCAATATCTTCGGATCTTGCGAACGTAAGTTTAATACTTTCGGTTATTATACCGAGATAATCAACGTGCGTTCTGGTAACCTTGAGGATGATACAGCTCCTGTGGAGCATAAGTATTATCTTATGCCTAAAAAGATATATGCCGGACGGTATTCCACTGACTGCTTCAAGGATACTTTCGCAGTCAGAGCGTTGGAAGCAGGAACGAGCTTGTACTATTTGCCTACCTATGACTCAGCTTGTGCAAAGCTTGAGGAATTGAAAAAACAAAATAGCTATATGGCGAATACCTTTATAGCTATGTATCTTAATTTACCTGAATTAATGAAAGTGAGGAAAAAATAATGAAAAAAATTTTTAAGTGGTTGCTTATTTTG
The DNA here is from genome assembly GCA_045658185.1 of Eubacteriales bacterium. Lineage (GTDB taxonomy): Bacteria > Bacillota > Clostridia > Oscillospirales > CAG-272 > HGM12713. The sequence goes on along the minus strand of JAZOUQ010000010.1, from coordinate 17,571 downwards.
GTTGTGGTAGCAACTATCTTGGCTCCTGTAATATCAAACGGTCGTTCAGTTGGTGATATTCTTGATAATATTAAGGATACTGATGTGAAAGACTCTTCTACTTTGGTTGGAGATGATACGCCTGTAGTTGATTCGCATCTTGCTGCAGCCGGTTGGCAGTTGTTCTTTACATTTGAGTCTGATGATAACGGTGTTCTTAACAGTAACTGTGAAGAGCCCGGTGTATATTCTTTTAAAAATCACAATCAAGGTGAATATTATTTTGTATTCAAAGAGAATTACTATGATCCTTATAAAGTAACCGGTGCCTATGTGACTAGTTATAATTATAATCGATTTATGTTTAAAACTGAACATGTTTCATCGGTTGATATAAAGCCTATTGTAGAGATCAATGGTAAAATTATTCCTAACACTATTTATTGTGCAGTTTATTACGATGCTTCCGGCGATAATACATCCGGTGATGTTACCGAAGAATATCTTACCTTTACTATTTCTGGTCAAGAGCTGAAGTATCTTGAGGGAATGACTACTTGGAAAGAAGTGGCAGAGATAAACGAAGGTTTTTACATTAATCCTGATCTTATGGATGGAATTCTTTATCAAGGAAGACTTTTTGTTGATGATGTTGAAGAACCAGTTTACTGGTGGTCTGATTTTAAGCCTGTAGCTTATTTTGCAGTTGGTGATGAACTTGATTGTTTTTATGTAAATGATATTCCTTTTTACTTTGGTGATTCTATTGACGTTATTTTTGAAATTTGGAAATCTTTTATTATTGATGATGATGGTTATGTCTTTTTTGAAGAGAAAGCGTTGCTTTTAGATGGCGAGCGTGTTACTGCTGAAACATTTTCTTATGATCAAAGATATGTAACATCAGATGATATAATTTATACTCCGCCCGAAGAGTTGGAATTTGCGATTTCAGGTTATGAGCCTTTTGTATATGAAGAAGGAATGACGTGGTATGATATATTCGACATTTATGTAGATTTTTCCGAAAGTGAAGAGGGATACGTTTGTTACGACGGCTGGATTTTAGAGTATTCTAACGGTGAAAAAGTAAGGTCAGCGGACGTCTTTAACGGCGGTTATTTTACTTATAGTGAACAAGTTGACACGGAAAAAGAACCTGAAATATTGCAATTTACGGTTGATATTATGACTTTTTACTTTGAAGATACTATGACTTTTTACTTTGAAGAAGGTATGGACTGGGTTGATTTCGTAAATAGCGATTATAATGTGTTACCAGATTCTTCAGTAGTTGCGTTTAGTATTTGTGATGATGACGTTCTCCACGTTCACTATAATTCTGATGATTCGGCTGTATATGATGAAGAATTTAATCTTATAGAATTTGATTCTTTAATTGATCCTTTTGTATCTTATCAGTTGGGAGAAAATCCTCATGGATAATTAATGCAGTAGCTATATCTTGTAACAAATATAGGTTGACAAACCGGGACTGATGTGATATAATCAATTAAGCTCGGAAGTGGGGTTATAGGGTGAACGCAAGCTTAACTATTATGTCACAAAGAATATTGCTGTATTCGTTTATGAAGTTGCATATACGTAAGTAGTTCATCATATCACCTCCTTTCGAGCTTTTTTTTGATGTTAAATATCGCATCAGGCTCGGTTTGTCAAGGGTGCTTGGAGGCGTGGTTGTGTGAATTTGTTATTTGTTTTGAGCTAAGACGGTTACGGAGCATGGCGGCTGTTTCGGTTCGCATCCTTCCCCTAAAGGGAAAGAATTTATTTATATTTCTTTCTTCCCGTCATTAATTAATTTATTATAATCCGCTCCGCAGAGCGGAATACCCCGCGAGCCGTTTATGTTTTATTAGCTCCTCCGTCCCACGGGGAAAGTGGGCGGAGGTAACTACAGAGCTTTTGAAGTTTCCATAACTTTTGCATAGTGTCCCGTAGGGCTGTGGAAAAAACTGTGGTAACTGTGGTAAGGTCGGAGCGGCTGTGTGAAGGTCTGTGGTAAGGGCTGTGGGAAGAGTGAGAGAGCAGACGATAAATGTACGGTATATCTTGAGGGAGAGCAGAGGAGTAAAAGCACTCTTTCCACAGAGCTTTCCATAGAGCTTTGCATAGTTGCTTCGAGCTTTCCATAGTTTCCATAGGAATTTTCCATAGCTGTGTAAAAGTTGTGGTAAATTCAAATGCTTTGTAAGCAGAGAGATTGTCGCGTCCCGCCATCCGCAGATGGCGAAATCCTCGCGTCCCCGAAACAGACGTCAGGAGGAGTGGTCGTCTTTGCTTTGAGCTATGCACGTTTATAAGATACACAAGCGAAGCTTGAAAGAGGAAAAGACCCCTATATGCCGTAAGCCGAAGGATTCTCGGAGACGCAGCGAGGTAGCGCGTCCCGAGAATCGGCTGGCATATAGGGGTCCTGATTGTTGTGTTGTTATTCAAATGAAAGCAAAACACCGCATAAGAGATTATCTTATGCGGTGTTTTGTTGTCCTTGCAAACAGCAGATTTATTATAAAAATCCTCTGTTCGAGCAAGAATTTGCTGGTGACCCACCGGAGACTCGAACTCCGGACCCCTTGATTAAAAGTCAAGTGCTCTACCATCTGAGCTAGTGGGTCAAGCATTTTGCGCTACCTATATATGATACCATATTTGATCTGATTTGTCAAGTTTTTTGTATTTGTCAAGTTGAACAAAAGTACACAACAATAGCAACGCAAATGAGTGAAAAGTTATAAAAGTGCTCTTATTGAATCAGCCAAACGCCATATGTTTTCAGGAACAATTTCCGGAAGAGGTGAAGCATTAGGATCAGGATGCTCAAAATCCTCGTCGAGAATAGACGCTCTTACCATTCGTACAACAAATTTGTCAAAGCCTTTAAGCTTTTCAGGTTTCAATTCTCCGCCGAAATAATGCACTCCCAGCGAGGGAATAAGATGCCTCGGAAAATTCAACGTTACATAGTCATCAAAATTTTCCGTATAACCGCAGCATAGAAAGAGTGCGGTTGATATTTGGGAAAGTGCTTGTGTATAGGTTTTTATATATCTTTTTAGTTTTTTGTTGATGCTGCCCATACGTATTGAGCCACCGATAACGGCAATGTCAAAATCCTCAGGTGAGGGAGCACCGTGTTCTATATTGCATAGCGTGACGTCAAACGCATTCGAATTGAGTTTTTCGCAAAGCATCTCGGCACAAGCTTTACTCACTCCGCTTCTTGTAGCATAAATTATTAGAATTTTCATTTTTGCCTCATAATTGCAATTTATATTGATTTACAGAAACATAATTATATATCCAAGTGTTCCCATAAGCATAAGTGCTGCAAGCACCCAACAAAGAATTCTTGTGAAAAGTTTAGTTTTATTCATTATTGTTTCCTATTCTATTTTTAACTGTTGAATTTTAGTATCTTTATCACCTAAAGACTGACCTGTTGCCGGAATTTTCAGTTTGCGGTATCCCTTTGTATCTGTATACTTTGTTTCAAAATCTGCACGGCATTCAACTATACACTGTCCCTTCTTGAGAGTCATAAGGGTAGTACCGCCCGACGCTCTTGTGGTCTTGGTGGGAACAAGAGAGGTTTTTATTATTATAGCTTTCTCGACGTTGCTTACCATAATAAATTCAAAAGGATCTTTTTCTGTTTCGTAGAACACCCCTACCAATGGAGATGCTGACGAGCATATATTAACCAGCTTTCTTCTTGGTGATTTGGTTTCATAGCAAGAAGCGGGAATACGCACTCCCTTACCGTTTTCAAAGATGAATACGAAATTTTCACCCTCGTTGAAGCCTGTGTGTATTCGCATAAACAAAGGCTTTTCTCCCTCGTCCATATTTAGGGTTGCAGGAAGATAAGTTCCGAGAGCCGACGCCTTGCAGCAATCAAAATCAGCAGTTTTAGCTCTATACAGTTGACACTTGTCAGTAACAAATATAAGCTCGGAACGGTTGTCAGTATCCATACTGACAAGAATCTCGTCGTTTTCTTTAAGAGCCTGTTCGTCGTTTCCTCGGAGCGACTGGAGAGTGATCTTTTTAAAGTATCCTTCGCGTGTCATATACACTCTTGCATTGAAGTTTTCAACTTCATTTTCTACGTCGTAGACTTCGACGTCATCTGCGTGTATGAGCTGAGAACGACGGGGCTGAGAGTATTTTTTCTTTATCTCGGTGAGCTGTGTTGCGATAAGGGATTTCAGCTTAAGCTCATCGGCAAGAATATCCTCGATACGGGCAATTTCTGCACGGAGATCTTCCATTTCGGAAATACGGTTGACGATATATTCACGGTTGAGGTGACGGAGCTTTATTTCAGCAATGTATTCAGCTTGTATCTCGTCAATGTTAAAGCCCGCCATAAGGTTGGGGATAACGTCCTCTTCCTTTTCCGTGCCTCTGATTATGCGTATTGCCTTGTCAATGTCAAGCAAAAGCTGAGCAAGACCCATAAGTAGATGAAGCTTGTCCTGTTTTTTCTTAAGGTCAAAGGTCAGTTCTCGACGCAGACAAACCATACGGAATTTTATCCACTCGGAAAGTATCTCAATAACGCCCATCTGTCTTGGAGTAGAGTCGATAAGAACGTTGAAATTACATTTAAAGCTGTCCTCAAGAGGGGTGAGCTTGAAGAGCTTGTTCATAAGCTTATCGGGATCAACACCTCTTCTGAGTTCAAGAGCAAGTTTAAATCCGCTAAGGTCGATCTCATCTCGGAAGTCTGCAACCTCCTTAAGCTTACCTTCCTTAACAAGGTCGGAAATACGGTTAAGTATAAGCTCGATCGAGGTAGAGTAGGGAATCTGTATTATGTCTATACAATTCTGAGCTTTGTCGTAGTTGTATCTTGACCTTATTTTTACAGAGCCTGAACCCGTTTCAAATATCTGACGCATAGCTTCGCGGTCGTAGATGATAGCTCCGCCTCCGGGGAAATCGGGAGCTTTTATTATATCCAACATTCTGTCTGTGGTTATGCGGGGATTTTTAAGCAGAGCAATAGTACCGTCGCATATTTCTGCCAAATTGAAGGAGCAGATAGACGATGCCATACCTACGGCAATACCCGTATTTGGAGTTACGAGAATGTTGGGGAAGGTGGTTGGAAGCAAAACGGGTTCTTTCATAGTACCGTCGTAGTTATCGACCATTTCCACGGCATCCTTGTCAATTCCACGGAAAAGCTCCTGACAGAAGGTATCCAGCTTTACTTCGGTATAACGAGATGCGGCAAATTTCATATTTGAGGAATACTGTTTACCAAAGCTTCCCTTGGAGTCAACAAAGGGGTGAAGCAATGATTCATTACCTCTTGTCAAACGAACCATTGTTTCGTAAATAGCCATATCACCGTGAGGATTGAGCTTCATAGTTTGTCCGACTACGTTAGCACTCTTTGTACGAGGACCTGTCAAAAGACCCATCTTGTACATGGTATACAGCAGTTTTCTGTGTGATGGCTTAAGACCGTCTATTTCGGGGATAGCACGGGAAACTATAACGCTCATAACGTAGGGCATATAGTTTTTCTCAATGGTATCCGTTATAAGCTGTGGCTGTACGGGGGCGTAAACTATTTCCGTTGTTTCCTTAATGTTTTTTGTTTTTTTAGCCATTAATATACCGTCCTTATGAATTTGTTCGGTGAATGAGTAAATTTTCGGGGGTTACATGCTTGACTGTATGAGCCGCCGCACGAATCAGCCTGTTGTACAGAGCAAGACCGATTCCTTCCTTGGGGGGGAGATGTGCGTATATTATGTCGCAATCCAACTTGTCGGTATCTCTGAGCGCGGAGAACAGACGCTTGGCTTGAGTAGTCAAGTCATCTTCTGCACCAATATCGATAAGCCTTTCGTTTCTAAGCTCATACATTTCCTCGTGATAGCAGAGTATTGCACATCTTTGGGCGTTTTGGGCATTATGTAAAAAGGTCATTACAAGCTCGGGATCGCCCTCGAGAAGTACTAACGGTACAGAGGGGGCGTAGTGCTTATATTTCATTCCAGGAGATAGAGGTCTTTCATTTTCTCCAAGCATCTCGGTAACGGCGGGAGCAATACGCACGTCGTCGCATACACATCTGAGTGCATCAGCAGTAATAGCACCGGGACGTAAAAGAGTAAGATGATCGTCATCTATCTTTACGATCGTAGATTCAAGACCGATCTCACAGCTACCACCGTCGATTATTGCGTCAATAACACCGTCCATATCAGAGATAACGTGCTCTCCAAGTGTGGGTGACGGACTGCCCGAAAGATTTGCAGAGGGTGCGGCAATAGCCGTTTTTGAGGCAGCTATCAACGCTCTCGCGATGGGATGGTCGGGGCAGCGGACTGCAACCGTGTCAAGACCTCCGGTAACTCCATCGGGTATTATATCCTTTTTTTTCATTATGACGGTTAAAGGTCCGGGCATAAAAGCCTTTGCCAACTTGTAAAAAAGAGGCTGTGTGTAGGCATAGACTTCTGCATCCGCAGGCTCTGCAATATGAATTATCAAGGGATTGTCAGATGGACGTCCTTTTGCCGCATATATTTTTTTTGCCGCGTCAGCATCGGTGGCATCCGCACCAAGACCGTAAACTGTTTCAGTGGGGAAGGCAACCAAGCCTCCGTTCTTTATTATTTCGGCACATTCTTTTATAGCACCGAGGTTGATGTCCGTCGTGGACATAGAAAATATGTTGGTTTGCATTTTAAATCCTTAAAATTTGTTATTCGGTAGCTTTAAGCTTTTCCGCCGTATCGGCTGTTATAAGTGCATCTATCATTTCGCTTATATTTCCGTTAAGAAAGCTATCAAGGGAGTACAGTGTCAGCTTTATACGGTGGTCGGTAACACGGCTTTCGTGATAGTTATAGGTGCGTATACGTTCGCTTCTGTCACCTGTTCCAACCTGACTTTTTCTGTCCGACGCAATCTTTTCCGCTTGCTCACGCTGTTTTATATCATAGAGCTTTGTTTTAAGCATTTTCATAGCCTTGTCGCGGTTTTTAAACTGACTTCGTTCTTCCTGACATTCTATAACAATGCCCGTGGGCTTATGAGTAAGTCTTACGGCAGACTCGGTCTTGTTAATATGCTGACCGCCCGCTCCGCTTGACTTGCACGATTCCATAATTATATCGGCTGGATTTATTTCTATTTCAACGTCTTCCGCTTCGGGAAGTACCGCAACTGTTGCCGTTGAGGTTTGTATACGTCCCTGAGATTCCGTTTCGGGGACACGCTGAACGCGGTGAACACCGCTCTCAAATTTGAAACGGGAGTACGCTCCGTCGCCCTCTATCATAAAGGTTACTTCACGGAATCCGCCAAGCTCGGTTTCATTTGCACTCATAAGAGAGGTTTTAAAACCCTCAGCCTCCGCATACATCGTATACATTCTGTAAAGGTCTGCAGCAAACAACGCCGCTTCCTCACCGCCTGCACCACCTCGTATTTCCACCATAACGTTTTTGTCATCGTTGGGGTCGCGGGGAAGCAGCAGTATTTTCAATTCGTCAAGAAGCCTGTCCATGGTTTCCTTAGTGGATTTGATTTCCTCGGAGATCATCTCACGCATTTCTGCGTCGGGCTGCTCGTCAAGCAAAGCGTAGGCATCCGCATTATCGCCTTCAGCACGAATATATTCTCTGTATTTTTCGATTATAGGGGTAAGAGCTTTGTAGTCCTTCATAAGAGCAGTGAATTTTTTCGTATTGGAGAATACGTCAGGGGCAGCCAACTGCTCCTCAATAGAAAGATATTTGCTCTCCGCTTCTTTTAGTTTGTTTAACATTAAAGATCCTCAGTATCAGTATTTGTAGAAGGCACGAACCGCACGGAAGGTTTCGTAAAGGTCAGCCTTTGAAATTACCTCATAAGGGGCATGCATAGAAATTACAGGAACGCCAAGGTCGATAGTTTCAATATTGTGCTTGGAGATATACATTGCCACAGTACCGCCGCCACCGCAGTCTACCTTGCCCAGCTCTCCTGTCTGCCACACAACACCGTCACGGGCGAGAACGCCTCTGAGCCAACCGATATACTCTGCATTAGCGTCGTTTGTTCCCGATTTTCCGCGAGAACCCGTAAACTTCGTAAATACTGCTCCGCAGCCGAGAAGGGGAGTGTTCATTTTTTCGAACACCTCGGAGAAATTGGGGTCAAAAGCGGCAGATACGTCAGCAGAAAGACATTTTGAGTTTGCTCTGACAGCCGCTGCATTACCGCCAAGCTGAAGGGCCAATTCGTTAATAATGTCAAGCATAAGGTCGCACTGCATTCCCGTAGGACCGTTGCTACCTGTTTCTTCCTTGTCTGCAAGTATGCACATAAGCGTATGCTCCGAGTCGCAGCTGTCAAGAAGAGCGGTGAGTGCAGGGAAAGCACACACTCTGTCGTCGTGACCGTACGCACCTATGAGTGAACGGTCAAATCCAATATCCCTTGCCTTTGCCGCGGGGACAACGCAAAGCTCGGCAGAAAGGAAATCTTCCTCCGTAATACCATACTTTTCGTTGAGTAATTTAAGAACGTTCGCCTTAACGGAATTGTCATCAACGTCGGGAATACTGCCAACAAGAACGTTAAGTTGTTCTCCCTTTATTCCCTCGGAAAGAGGAAGTTTGGATTGTTCCGCACCCAAGTGAGGAAGCAGGTCGTTGATATAAAATACGGGGTCAGACTCGTCCTCTCCAATACAAATGTCGATTACATTGCCGTCAGCAAGAGCGATAACACCGTGAAGTGCCAAGGGGGTGGCAACCCACTGATATTTGCGTATGCCGCCGTAGTAATGGGTCTTGAAAAATCCCATACCGCCGTCCTCATAAAGAGGGCATTGCTTAAGGTCAATGCGAGGTGCATCAATGTGTGCCGCCGCAATACGGATACCGTTATTTATAGCTTCAGTTCCAACGGAGAAAACAAAGAGATTCTTTCCGCGGTTGTTATAGTAAAGCTTGTCCCCCGCCTTTATTGGGTCACCAAGACGGTACTCACAAAATCCCTTTGCCTTTGCCATTTCAACAGATAGCTTTAGAGCTTCTCTCTCGGTTTTTCCGCCATCAAGGTATTTTTTATATTCCTCTGCGTAAGCGAAAGCTTCGTCAACAACGGACTTATCCGCCTTTTCATAAACTGTTTTCTTGCTATATGCAAATTCGTTACTCATAAATAGTTACCTCTTTTCCATCTTCGTAATATAATTCTTGATACATCTCTCGTGCTTTATTTACTTTTTGCACGTAATTTCTTGTTTCCTCAAAGGGTATGTACGTTAAATTTCCTTTGCCGTCCGAATACTCGGAATTTTCAAGCCACTTACTTACGTTGCCCATTCCACCGTTATAGGCGGCAATTGCGTTATTCCAATTACCTTCAAAATATCCGTGAAGATATTTGAGATAATACGTACCGTACCGTATACTTACCTCCGGGTCAAACAGCTCGTCGACATCAAGGTTTTCGCCAAGGTATTTGTCGGATGTCATTTCAGCAAACGTTTCAGGCATCATCTGCATAAGTCCCATAGCACCTGCACCTGAAATTGCGTTTGGGTTAAAGTCGCTCTCAACCTTTATAACTGCATATATGAGGGATTCAGGCACGTTATATTCGTAAGCATACCGACTAACGTAGTCCGAATATCTTTGTGGACTGGTCTTCTTTTCCAAAAATCCCCACACAAGGTCAACCGCCAAGCCAAGAAGTATTGAACACACGATTATGGCGGCTATAACTATATATCTTCGGTTAAATGGACTTTTTTTAAAGCCGTTCATATCAATACTCCTTTTTAATGATTATTTTAATTATTGTGCCGTGATTTCAAATTCTGCTGCAAGATTTTTTATTTTAGTTAAAAAATCACATTCATTAGTGTCGTTAAAGATAACGAAATCAGAGTGAGATTTATAGAATTCGTCATTTTTTTGAGCTGTAACTCGCTCCCTTGCTTTGTCCTCGGATATGTTGTCCCTTTGAGATATACGAGCTATACGATCTTCCATAGGAGCAATTACCGATACCACAACGTCACATTCGTCATTAAACCCCGACTCTATAAGAGTGGGAGCGTCAATGATAACTGCCGAACAATCTTTTCGGTCAAAATCAGCTATCATATTGCGTATTTTTTCAAGCACCATACCAAGCACGGTAGAGTTGAGAAGCTTAAGCTTTTCGCTGTCATTAAAAACTACCGAACCCAGTGCTGTTCTGTCAAGACCTCCGTCAGGGAGAAAAACTTGATTTCCAAAGCTTTCTCTTATAGCGTCAAGACACTCCGAGGGGGGGACGAGCATAGAGTGATAAACCTCGTCAGCATCTACGGTCGGCACACCGATAGAGTTAAAATATTTTGTAAGCACAGTTTTACCCGAGCCGGAAGGACCCGTAACACCGATTATTTTCATATAGTCACACTTTTCTTTATGCCGTTTTCTTTGGCAGAGGTATATGCGGCTTCCATAATACGCTGAACGTAAGCTCCGTCTGTAAAATCGGGAGAATGTGAAATTCCCGAATGAACGGAGGAGAGAAATTCGTACATACTCTGCATATGTGCCCGTATCCAAGAGGAGGGGGCTTTGGGAGCAGGAAATGCTCCACCGGGGAATGGGTAACGTCCTACACATTCAATAGCCGTATATCCCGCGTTTCCGCCAAGCTCCCCTCCTTTAGCCGTTGCATCGTAAAAATACAGGAAGTTGGGTTGCATAAGCGAGAATTTAATAGAGCCTTTTTCTCCGTATATACAAAGATTCAAGTCATCATTTGAACCGACGGCAAGCTTACTTACTGTAATAGTTCCAACAGCTCCGCATTTGAGCGTTGCGGTCATATAGAAAGCCTCGTCAGCGTTGGTTTTCCACTCCTTGCCGTCAGAACCTATGCGAGAGGGATAGGCTATTTGCGACGTTCCGCTTACAGCCTCGAACTCACCGCACAGATGATAGATAAGATCTATTACGTGCGATCCCAGGTCAAAAAGTACACCGCCACCGCATACGTCTGCATTCTGCTTCCACCCCGCAGGGCGAGTAATATCGGTACAGCTGTTATGAAGGTACTCACAGGAGAAAGAAAGTATTCTTCCGAGCCGCCCCTCGTCTATAAGCTGTTTTGCACGAAGTATGGGGGAAATAAAACGGTTGTTAAAAACAACATTGCAGATAAGCCCCGATTTTTTTGCAAGGTCAGCAATTTCATAAGCTTCATCTGCTGTAACGCACAGCGGCTTTTCACAGTATATATGCTTACCCGCCGCCAATGCTTTTTTCAGAGTTTGATAGTGATAAATATTAGGGGTGCAAATATCAATGACCTGTATAGAAGGGTCATTGATCAGAATATCCTCGTTGTCGGTTGCAGTATCGAATCCGTATGTATCAGCAACCTCAAGGCTTTTTTTCTGAGTGGTTGTGCAAACACCTGCTATACGTGCGTTAAAACCAAGCTCTGAAAAGCAGTATTTCAGGTTATCAACGCAATAGGAATGAACCTTGCCCATAGCACCAAAACCAAGAAGTCCGATAGTTATTTTATCCACACAAATACCCCCTTTCCAAATATAACTATACATTATACTATTATACATTATTTTATAATTTTTTTCAAGAGTATTTATACAATTATTTTCCATACAGTTGAAAAATCACAAAAATCGTAGTATAATATATATAACGAATAAGCGGAGGGATAGATATGAGATATAATACGGTGCTTTTTGATGCCGATCAAACTCTTCTTGATTTTCACAAAAGTGAAAAGGAGGCTATACGTGAAACTATGAGTTTGTACGGAATAGCTCTAAGCGATGAGAACGTAAATCTTTACAGTCAGATAAATCTATCTCTGTGGAAAGCACTCGAACGAGGCGAAATAGAAAAGAGTGTGTTGGTGTATCACCGATTTGAATTGCTTCTTGAAAGTCTTGGTATGGCGGGTGACGCCAAGCAGATGGCACGGACATACGTTGAGTCGCTTTCGAGAAAAGGGTATTTGTTGAACGGAGCAAAAGAGATGTGCGAATATCTTTACGGAAAGGTGAAGATGTATATAGTTACAAACGGTCTTGAAGTTGTTCAGCGAAGCAGATATTCAATATGCGGAATTGAGAAATATTTTGACGGTATATTCATATCGGGAGAGATAGGCTATGAAAAACCTTCGATAAAATTCTTTGAATATGCGGCAGAGCATATAAAAGAATTTAACAAGAAGAAAACTCTTATCGTGGGAGATTCTATTACCTCGGATATGAAGGGCGGAATTGATTTCGGAATAGATACATGCTGGTATGCACCAGGTACGGACGCCGACACTGATATGGGTGTTACTTATGTTGCAAGAACCTTTGATGATGTTATAAAATATATTATAGGCGAGGAGAGGGTATGATATCCCAAGAAATTTTAAATAGCCTTGCATTACACGGAGTGGAATTTAAGGTCAATTACCCATTGAGCAGTGCGTGTACCTTCAAAATAGGAGGATTTTGCTCAATTGCAGTTTTTCCAAAGACAGAGGAACAATTTTTAAGATGTGTAGATATACTTGATGACGCAGGGATAAGAGTACATATATGCGGAAAGGGCTCAAATACACTTTTTGGAGATGGTCAACTTGATTTGGCAGTAGTATTCACGTCAGGGTTGGATAGCATTGAGTTCAACGGTAAGCATATAAGCTGCGGAGCAGGTGTCGGACTTATCTCGCTTGCGTCAAAGGCTTGCGATAAAGGATTGTCTGGCTTGGAATTTGCATCAGGTATACCCGGCAGTGTCGGAGGTGCGGTATATATGAATGCGGGTGCGTACGGTTCTGCAATGGAAAATGTGGTCGTAAAATCAAGGGCATATGATAGAGTAGCACACAATGTAATAACTGTAACGGAACATAGCTTTGGATATAGGGACAGTATATACAAGCAAAGAAAAGAGCTGGTTTGTATTGGAGTTGATATTGAGCTTTGCGAGGGTGATACAGACACAATAAAAGCCAAGATGCGTGAATTTTCCGAGCAAAGACGTTCCAAGCAGCCGATTGAATATCCAAGTGCGGGTAGCTATTTCAAGCGACCCGAGGGTGATTTTGCAGGAAGACTTATAGAGGTGTCAGGTCTTAAAGGAACGGCAGTAGGCGGAGCAAGAGTATCGGAAAAGCACGCAGGATTTATCGTGAACGTAGGCGGTGCAAGCTTTGATGACGTTATGAGGCTTGAGCAGATAGTTAAACAGCGAGTGCTTGAAAATATGGGAGTAAGCCTTGAGAGAGAGGTGGAGGTTATAGTATGAGCGAAAATAGTCAACGCCTTTCCGATAGGATAGCACAGGAGATAAGGAGTATAGCACCTGCCAAGAGCTGTTGTCAAAAGGCCCATCTGTGCGGACTCATTTATAATTGCAGACCTTATACGGAAGGAAAAGGATACGTCGCTTTTTTTCGAAGAGAGCAAGAGGTAAACAGGGCGAAGGAAATTCTTGACAGTCGCTTTTCGGGTGGGGAAAAGACGTTAATAGAAACCGCCTCGCACGGTGGACACAGAGGCTTTTCCGTACATATAAATTCCAAGGCACTTGTGGGTGTTTTTCTTGATATTGACGGCAAAAAGAAAAATGACTTGGATAGCGTGATTGGCTTTCGATGTACGGAATGCAGAAAGAATTTTATCCGAGGCGTATTTCTATCAAGTGCAGTTGTAAGTGAACCTAAAAACGGATACCGATTGGAGTTTCCTATGGAAAACGAGCAACGGGCGTATATGTTCTCAAATCTTCTTTCAACCGTATCCGACGCACCTGCAATGGCTAAAAGAAACGAAAAAAACTTATTGTATTACAGAAGCAACGTGAAAATTTCGGACTTCTTATATGCAATAGATGCTATTGAATGTGGCTTTGAGGTTGCAAATATGAGTATCGAGAGGGCAATAAGAAACAACGAAAACAGGGCAACCAACTGCGTTACTCATAATATTTCCCGTTCAGTAGAAGCAACCCAGAAGCAGATAGAAGCAGTAAATTATCTTATGGAGCATCAAAAGATGGCACTGCTTGACGAAGAACTACAGATGACAGCCCGTCTGAGGGTTGAGAATGATTCTGTATCTCTTTCGGAACTCGCCGCATTGCATAATCCTCCTATAACAAAATCAGGGGTCAACGGAAGACTTCGTAAAATAATGGGAATTGCAGAAGAAGCAAAAAAAGACAAATGAGAGGTGAACCCACTTCGATTTATTGACAAATTGGGTATAATATGATATAATGACTTAATAACCCTATCGCCTACGGGAGGAAAAAATGGGACAAAAGAAAAAAATACTGTCTGACTCCATATGGAGTGTGGCGGGGCTTGTGCTGATGAACGTTGCCCTTCAGTTTGCAGTCTATCCTTTTTGGGAAAGACGGGCGGGAGAAGCGGCACTGGGCAATATACTTTACCTTATCTCATTAATGAATATATTCGCTGTATCAATGGGCGTAAGTGTAAACTATGCAAGATTGAAAGAAAGCGAAAAGGGAAACTCTTCCAATACTCCCTATTTGTCCGTATTGCTTGTCGCAACAGTGGTTTCGGCGTTTGTTGGCGTCGGAATAACTTATTTTGCTGGGGTTGAGTTTTCATTAGCTGAAAGAATACTTTTCTGTGCTGTTATGTGTGCGACAATGTGGAGGTATTACGCTGACGTTGAGTACAAGCTGTCGCTGAATTATAAAAGCTATTTCGTATATTATCTGTTGATTGCAGTGGGATATGCCATAGGAATAGGACTTTTCTATGCAACAGGGCTGTGGTCGCTCACTCTTCTTTGCGGAGAGGTCTTGGGACTTACCTTCGTGCTTATGAGGGGACACGTATTTCGATTCGACGGCAGAGCTGACGTTGAAACGATGAAGGGTGTGCTGAAAATAGTTTTTATACTGTTGGGCTCTGAAATGCTGTCAACGCTTATCTTTAATGCTGACAGAATAGTACTTAAAGCGGTTATTGACGAGGTTGCGGTAACTGAATATTATCTCGCATCCTTGCTTGGAAAAACCATTGCTTTGCTGACTACGCCCCTGACGGGTGTTATAATAGGCTATCTTTCCAAATACAAAGGGGAATTGACCTCAAGGCTGATGCACGTAGTGGTGCTTGTTGCGGTGGGATTAGTAGCCCTCGCGACCTTGGGATGTACCGTAGGCTCATATATAATAATGCCAATACTTTATCCCAATCAATTTGATGTAGTCAGTTCGTATTTCTTCATAGCGAATTTGTCGCAGGTAATGTTTTTTGTGGGAAGCGTAATAACGGTTGTGCTTTTGCGTTTTGCAAAATCAAAGTATCAGATGTATATTACAGTTATATATGCCGTATGCTTTGCTGCAATATGTATTCCTTTTGCAAAGAATTGGGGATTGTCAGGTTTTTGCATAGGATTGGCTCTTACTTGTTTCGCAAGATTTGCGACAACAGTATTTTTAGGATATTTGACAGCAATAAAAAACAAAAATCAAATGCTTTAAGAGGTGAAAGATGACTATTCCGGAGTTGCACGATAAATTGTTCGATGTGTTGTGTCTTGTTGATGATATCTGTACGAAAGAGGGAATAAGATGGTTTCTTGACGGAGGAACGGAGATAGGCTCGGTAAGAGAGAAGGATTTTATCGCCTGGGACGATGATATCGATGCCAAAATACTTCGAGAGGACTACCCGAAATTCAAGGAGGCTATGATAAAAAATCTTCCTCCGCAGTATAAATTTATAGAGCCCGAGGAGTTTGCTCCGTACTTTTTTGATTTTGTTCCTCGAATAATAGATACCACACAGCTTTTGCGTGAGGTAACTGATGAAGACGAGGCGTATAAGAATTATCAGAATTGCGTCGGACTTGACGTTTTCATTCTTGAAACAGCACCACAGGGTGCGTTTGCACGTAAAATGATGATGCTTAAATGTAAGATGCTGTACGGAATGGCGATGTCAAAAAGATATAAGAATTATCGCGATAAGTATACCTTCGCTCAAAAGGTAATGACGGGTGTGTGTATGTTTATGGGTAAATTTGTAAGCCATAAGGGCATATTCAAAAAATGGCGTAAATCTATGACTAAGTATAGTAATAAAAAAACTGATTGGGTACTTCCTGCAAATTTTCCTGTGCAGTTTTTGAATTTTTACAGACGTGAATGGTACGAAACGATGGCGTACGGTGAGATAAGAGGAAGAAAATTTCCTATTCCCGTTGGATACGATGCGGAGCTTACCGCTATCTATGGCGAATACATGAAGCCTCCCAAGGATAAATCCATATATAAAACGCATCTTTAATAAAAGTCGGCGACAGCACAAAAATGCTGTCGCCGTTATTTGTTGAAAAAAACACAACAGGCTGTTGCCCGAGGGCAACAGCCTGTTTGATTTTGTCAAATATCCCTTAAATTACTTGTTGGAGATAGCAGCCTGTGCAGCAGCAAGACGAGCTATCGGAACACGGAAGGGAGAACAAGATACGTAGTCAAGACCGATCTTGTGGCAGAACTCAACAGACGTGGGGTCACCACCGTGCTCACCGCAGATACCTACGTGGAGCTTGGGGTTAACGGGTCTACCGAGAGAAACAGCCATGTTCATAAGCTTACCAACACCGGTGGTGTCGAGCTTAGCGAAGGGATCGTTCTCGAAGATCTTTGCATCGTAGTATGCACTGAGGAACTTACCAGCGTCGTCACGGGAGAAGCCGTAGGTCATCTGGGTAAGGTCGTTAGTACCGAAGCAGAAGAAGTCTGCGTTAGCAGCAATGTCATCAGCAGTAAGACAAGCTCTGGGAATCTCGATCATAGTACCTACTTCGTACTTGAGAGAAACGCCTGCAGCAGCGATCTCAGCGTCAGCAGTTGCAACAACTACGCTCTTAACGTACTTAAGCTCCTTAACGTCGCCAACGAGAGGAATCATGATCTCGGGAACTACGTTCCAATCAGCGTGTGCCTTCTGTACGTTGATAGCAGCACGGATAACTGCAGTGGTCTGCATCTTAGCGATCTCGGGATAGGTTACTGCGAGACGGCATCCACGGTGACCCATCATGGGGTTGAACTCGTGGAGAGAAGAAATGATAGCCTTGATCTCTTCTACGGACTTGTTCTGTGCCTTTGCAAGGAGAGCGATGTCTTCCTCGGTGGTAGGAACGAACTCGTGGAGAGGAGGATCGAGGAATCTGATACATACGGGAGTACCCTCAAGAGCCTCGTAGAGCTTCTCGAAGTCAGCCTGCTGGTAGGGAAGGATCTTTGCAAGAGCAACTTCTCTTTCCTCAGCAGTGTTGGAGCAGATCATCTCACGGAATGCCGCGATTCTGTCAGCCTCAAAGAACATGTGCTCGGTACGGCAAAGACCGATACCCTCAGCACCAAGCTCACGAGCCTTCTTAGCGTCAGCGGGAGTATCAGCGTTAGTTCTAACCTTAAGGGTTCTGTACTTGTCAGCCCAGCCCATGATAATTCCGAAGTTACCGGAGATCTCAGCGTCAACGGTAGGAATGATACCGTCGTAGATGTTACCGGTAGA
>JAZOUQ010000009.1:0-5417 GCA_045658185.1 Eubacteriales bacterium | reverse complement strand
ATCAAGTAATTAAAAATTACATGATAAGAAAAACGACCGTCGTATGACGGTCGTTTTTTTGTAAAGTCTTTGCCGATGAGCAAAAAACAAATAAAAACGTAGCGTAGAATGTCCTTGTGCCAAAGGCTCCCTTGTGTAAAGGGAGCTGTCAGCGAAGCTGACTGAGGGATTGTTTTGTGTGAATTTTTGCCTTTTACAATCCCTCCGACATTTTCTTGCGAAAATGCCACCTCCCTTTACACAAGGGAGGCTCATGTAGAAACCCGTTTACGGGTAGCAAGCAACAGTTGCATGGCTGGCAGGCCAATAAAAAGCGCACTTATGCGCAGTCAGTAGTATTAGGGCTATGCCCGAAACTGAAATACCCCCCGTTTCACGGGGGGATATTTATTTATTCAGCAGACACGTACAAATTTTGATTTGTCGGGGAGAACAAACATTATTTTGGTGTAGGGGGGCGATTCACGAATCGCCCGTTTTCCAACGCAAATCTATCCTTATGGAATTTTTGGGGTGACGGCACCAGATTCCACCTTCACTTCGCTCGGTGCTTTTTCCACGTATGTCATCCTGAGCGTAGTCGAAATCCGAGCATAGCGAGGATCAAACGGTGCGTAGCAACGTTTGGGATCTCGGCGGAAAAAGTTCGACTCCGCTTACGCTTTGCTCAGAATGACACGCGGGAGCAATTCTATAAATGACAGTACAGACTTCGCCTTGTAATTAAGCCATTTTGC
Source organism: Eubacteriales bacterium (assembly GCA_045658185.1). GTDB lineage: Bacteria > Bacillota > Clostridia > Oscillospirales > CAG-272 > HGM12713. Next base: position 4,680 of record JAZOUQ010000009.1, on the reverse strand, counting down.
CAGTAAAGTTTTTGGTGCTACCTTTTTTCAAAAAGGTAGCGAAAAAATCTGGCGTAAATCTAACTTCCAATAAAAAAGAGGGAGCAGGTAAATAAATGTCAAAAAAGTAAATTTTAGAATGAAATGATTGAAAAAGGGCGGGGAATATGTTATCATAATATGATGAATATTTTTGAGAAGGAGGGGAATATATGCTGTTTACGTCACCTGCGTTTATGTTTTTATTTTTGCCGTTGGCTACGATATTTTATATGTTTTTCAGCAAAAAGAGAAAAAAGCTTTGTCTTGGAATAATATGCGTAGCGTATCATATTCTGCTGAACGCCTCCTCTCCTGAAAATCTGTTGTGGCTTCCGCTTCTGGCTGTTTACGCCTTTTTTGCGGGAGAGCTGTGTGCGTATAAGAAAAAGAGATTTGTGGCAGTAATATTGGGGGCAGTTCCCGTTGTATGGTTGATAATTATGCGTCAGCTGGCTTATTACGGCGGTGACGAAATGATATATCCCATAGGAATAACGATGCCTTCTCTTTGTGCGGCGGCATACGTCTTTGATTCGTGGGACGACACCTTTGACGGTATTCGTGAGAACAAAGGAGAATTGATGCGTTTTGCTGAATTTTTCGGGTACATAATATTCTTCCCGATTATGATACTCGGACCGTTTTTGAGTTATGACAAATTTGTTGAAATAACCTCTGAGAAAAGAGTTAACATCAGCTTTACCCGCTCGGCCGAGGGTATACGTTATTTTGCGGCGGGATTTATAAAGCGAATAGCGATAGGAGCTGTTCTTATTGACGGTTACGGAAAAATATTCGCGTATTCGTGGGAATCTCCAAATCTCGCGATAGTTGTATTTTTGCTGGTAATACTTTACTTTGGTGTGTTCTTCTCGGTATCGGGTTATTACGATATGAGCGTTGGAATATGTCATATGTTTGGGGTGGCAGCACCCGAGATCAATGCCAATCCGTTCAGAGTGGCAACGGCTAACGAATATTCCAAGCAGCTGTTTCCTAACGTCAGGGAATGGTCGGACAGATACGTGGTCGCTCCTATCAGTGCAGGTGTGAAAGAAAGCAGAGTGGGAGCTTTGCGTATGGCGTGTTGCTGTATTTGTACGGCGGTGTTTATTCGTGCGGAGGGAACTACCCTTTTGCTTTGTATTCCGCTTGCCGCGTTTTCTATGGTGTCAGCGTTGTTTAAATTGGACAGAGGACGAAAGAACGGAATCGCAGGCTTGCGTGTGCTGTTTGGCGGCTTGACCGTTCTCGTTCTGGGAGCGTTTTGGGCGTTTCTTACCATCGGTGCGGGGGAGGACGGTATAACCGAGCTTATTGAGCTGGTGTCCTTTGAAAACGCGGAGTATCAGCTTGATATGATACTTATATCCTTCTCAGGTCTTAAATATTTATTTGTTGGAATAGTTGCGTTCGTTTTGCTTTTGCCCAGAAGTGAAAGAATGACAAGGCTTTACAAAAAGCTTCCCGAACGTGCAAAGACGGTGGTGTCGTTCAGCGGAATGGCTCTTATATTGATAATGTTTGTTTTTACCGTGGTGTTTTTCTTGCCGGATTTCGCAAAATACAACACTCAGCTTTTTGATTATATAACCATATAAGGAGAGGCGGAGATGAAGAAAAGAAAGACTTTGAATTTTTTAACGGTGACGCTGTTTTGCGGCGTTTTGTTGACGTTTATGCTGTTCGTGGGAATAGATACCGTCTGGGGCTTTGGCAATGAGGACGACGAAAAAGGATTTAACGAGAGATTTCATAATAATGAGATGATATCCGAGTTTGTAAGATATTTTGACTATAAGGTATTTGGTCATATAGACGGAGGGGATTATATCATCGGAGAGGACGATTGGCTTTTTGAGGCTGTTGACTCCCAGAACGGATACGAGCGTCTTTTGGACTATATAGGCGGAGATCCGCTCACGGATGAGGAGCTTGAGCAATTTTCGAATATCGTTACCAAACGTGCGTTGCTTTATGAACAAGAAGGGAAGAATTATATGATGGTAGTTATTCCCGATGCTATGAACGTGTGTGACGATAAAGTTCCCGCGTATCTTGGCGAATACAGCTCAAATTCAAGGCTGTCGCAGATAACAAGATTTTTTGAATCAAGCGGATTTGACGGATTTATCAATCCCTCTGACGCTATGAAAAACAGCAAAGAGGATATTGCTCTGTGCAATAACACCGAAAATTCCATAAACGCATACGGAGCGTACTTGATTTATGACACGGTGATGGACAGGCTTTTACTTGATGGAAATACCGAGATCGACCGTATAGAACGAAAGCAACTGGATTTCTACACTCGTCTGACCGACGGAAAGATCATAGCTAAAAATGCGGGAATCGAAGCAATAGTGAAAAATCGCACCGTATCTCTTTCAAATAACGCACCGGAAAACTACATCTTGCTCGATCCGTCGGGGAACGTTACCGTTACGAAACGGACGGATATTGACGTTTATAATACGCTCGTTGTGGTTGAATGTACCAATGACTGGGACAGAATACAGCTGATGCCTTATTTCTCAAATACCTTTGACAGGGTTGTTTACAGAGATCATCTGCTTTCTGACCCTTACGCAATGTCTGATAGCGATGTTTCACTTGTGATTCAAATCATAAGAGAAAGCGAGTTGTTGGACATATTAAGATGATGTAAAAAAACTCACATAACGACAAGAGGCTTGTGGGATAATATCTACATAATAAGTTTTGAATATTGTAAAAAACAACATAATTTTGTAGGTTGCAGAAAGAATAAAAAATCAAATTATCATATTTCTATTGAAATTTTGTCGAAAATGAAGTATAATAGTGTGTCAGAACTTTTTAAGGAGAAAATATGTTAGAATTCAAGAACGTTTCTTATAGTGTCGGCGATAAGCAGATACTAAAAAATATAAATCTTCAGGTTTCCGACCGTTTTGTGGCGATAACCGGCCCTAATGGAAGCGGAAAATCCACAATGGCAAAGCTTGTTGCGGGTATTATACAGCCTACCGAGGGAAGAATATATCTTGACGGCCAGGATATTACCGAGATGAGCGTGACCGACAGAGCAAAGGCGGGAATTAGCTACGCCTTTCAGCAACCCGTCAGATTCAAGGGCATTACCGTGCAGTATCTTATATCTCTTGCGGCGGGTAAAAACACAAGCGTTGCAGACGCTTGTTCCTATCTCTCTGAGGTTGGTCTTTGTGCAAAGGACTATATAAACCGCGAGGTGAACGGCTCTCTTTCGGGCGGTGAGCTTAAGCGTATAGAGATAGCGATGGTCAATGCGAGAGGTACGGCGTTGTCTGTTTTTGACGAGCCTGAGGCGGGAATAGACCTGTGGAGCTTTAACAATCTTATCAAGGTATTTGAAAAGATGCACGAGCGTACCCACGGTACTATAATGATAATCTCTCACCAGGAGAGAATTCTTAATATTGCGGATAAGATAGTGGTTCTTGCGGACGGTCAGGTGGTAGAATATGGCGACAAGGACAAGGTATTCCCAAAGCTGATGGATGTTCGCACCGGCTGCAGATTTACCGAGAATTTTTAAGGAGGTTTTGGTTATGGATAAGATACAGCGTGATCTTCTCGAGCAGGTCGCAGGAATACATGAAGTACCCGAAGGGGCTTACTCGCTGAGAATAAACGGAAAGCTCCACGGTAAAAATTCCTCGGAGAATATCGAGATCGTGAAAAAAGAGGACAAGGCGGGTATTGATATTTATATAAAGCCCGGCACGAAGAATGAGAGTCTGCATATCCCTGTAATACTTTCTCAAACGGGACTTCGTGAGCTTGTTTACAATGATTTCCATATCGGTGAGGACTGTGACGTGACGATAGTTGCGGGTTGCGGTATACACAATGGCGGAGCAGAGGACTCCGAGCATAGTGGAATACACTCGTTTTATCTGTCGAAAAATGCAAAATGTAAGTATATTGAAAAGCATTACGGCGAAGGCGACGGTAATGGTAAAAACCTTATGAATCCCACAACTTACGTGGAACTTGAAGAGGGTTCAAGACTTGAAATGGAAACTGCACAGATAAAGGGTGTGGATTCTACGCGTAGAGTTACAACGGGAAAAGTGATGAAAAATGCAACTCTCATCGTTCACGAAAAGATAATGACGCACGGAGAGCAGTTTGCGGAAACCGAGTTTGACGTGGAGCTTTGCGGTGACGGTGCGGGTACGCACGTTATATCTAGATCTGTTGCAAAAGGAAGATCCTCGCAGAAGTTTGTTTCTCGAATCAAGGGTAACGCCAGATGTACGGGACACACGGAGTGCGATGCTATAATAATGGACGAGGCGACGGTTGCTGCTGTTCCCGAGATACTTGCTCAGCACCCTGAGGCATCTCTTATTCACGAGGCGGCTATCGGAAAGATTGCGGGAGAACAGCTTACCAAGCTCATGACGCTCGGACTTACCGAGAAAGAGGCTGAAGAGGAAATCGTGAACGGATTCCTCAGATAAACATTTTGCTTAATATTTCAGATTGCCTGTGATTCGGCTGAATCACAGGCATATTTTTTTTTGTTTGGGAATGCGATTTTTGCTCCAAAAGCACCTAAATGTAAAATAATGGTACTTATGAAATAAAATGGAAAAACGTGGGATTTTGAAGCTTTTTTAACTGCGCGAG
>JAZOUQ010000008.1:0-7416 GCA_045658185.1 Eubacteriales bacterium | reverse complement strand
TTGGCGATCTTCAGAGAGGATTTAAAGATTACCTCAATAGATAGCACGGCAAAAAGGATAAATTACGTAAATTCCACTGCGAAAATGCTCGGCTTAACCAACATAACCGCGATTGCAGCGAGAGCCGAAGATTTAGGAAACGATCGCAAACACCGCGAAAAATTTGATTACGCAACTGCCCGTGCCGTTGCAGCCCTGCCTATATTAACCGAGCTTTGTTTACCGTTCGTCAAAATCGGCGGCGAATTTATAGCCATGAAATCCCAAAAAGCCGCGGACGAGGTCGAGCTCTCCGCCAATGCAATAACAAAATGCGGCGGGGTTTTAAAGAAAGTTTCAGAAACCTCTTTGTTCTCCTTGGACCAAGGTTCAGACAACAGAACCATCGTATTAATATCAAAACAGTCCAAAACGCCGACCGAATTTCCGCGTCATTATTCTAAAATAAGCAAGAAACCACTATAAAAATGTTCCACGTGAAACGTTCATTGTTCAGTTTAATGTTTCACGTGGAACTTTTTTGTCGTTTTTTGAGTGTTTCACGTGGAACATCGCCAAAATTATAAAAATATAGAACAAAAAGACAAATTTGCTATTGCAATATCAAAGGCTTTGTGGTATAATTATTGTGTGAAATTTCTATGCACAGGCGTTTTTGTTGCAGTGCATATAGCATAAAATCAAGAAAGGAACAGCATATGGCAAAAATTATTTCTCTTGCCAACCAAAAAGGCGGAGTTGGAAAAACCACATCTTGTGTAAATATCGCAGCATCTTTGGGTATTTTAGGTCACAGAGTGCTGGTTATAGACCTCGACCCACAGGGTAACACCACGAGTGGAGTTGGCATAACAAAAAGAGGATTGAAGGGAACTACCAAGGAGCTTCTTAACGGCGAAATGGATATTCGCGACATCATAAGAGAAACTCCTTATCAAAATCTCTTTGTAATCCCCGCAAATACCACACTTACAAGCTCGGAATTTGAGCTTTTTGACTTCGATGATAGCGAATACCGTATGAAAAATGCACTTGATGTCGTAAAAGACGATTTTGATTACGTACTTATCGACTGTCCTCCTTCGCTCGGACGTCTTACCGTCAATGCTCTCACCGCAAGCGACGGAGTTATCGTTCCCATGCAGTGCGAATTTTACGCACTCGAGGGTCTTTCGCAGCTTATGATAACCGTTCGTCTTATCCAGAAGAACTACAATCCCAAGCTGAACATAAGCGGAATACTCGTAACTATGTACAACGGCAGACTTCTTCTGTCTATGCAGGTTATCAATGAGCTGAAAAAGCACTACGACGACAAGCTTTTCAATACAAAAATTTCCAGAAACGTCAAGCTTTCCGAAGCTCCCAGCTTTGGAAAACCCGTATATTACCACGACAAGAACTCCAAGGGTGCGAAGGAGTATCTTGAGGTAGCAAACGAAATAGTTTCAAGACTTTGATTTTGTCGGAGGTAGACTATGCAGAAGAAAATGTCAGGACTTGGCAAGGGTTTAGATGAGCTTCTCGAGGATAACAATCCCTCGTCGCGGACAAGCACGGCGTCACGGCCTCTTGTGGTAGCAAAAGGGGAGGCAAACACGGAGAAAAAGGACGTATCAACCGTATCGAGTATCTACGGAAACACAACCAAAACCCTTTATGATGCAAAACCCAGAACAAAAAGCGTTAAATCTAACTTTAAAAAATAAGACAGAAAAGGTGGTAGCATAATTATGGCAAAAAAGACAGGCGGTCTTGGCAAGGATTTTTACGCAATATTTGACGATAATCTCCTTGAAGCAAAGAAAGGCGCTGCCGAGAGCATAAGAATATCAGATATAGAACCCCGTCGCGACCAGCCGAGAAAGACCTTCGAAAGGGAAGCACTCGAGGTTTTGGCTGACTCCATCGCCACTTACGGTGTTCTTCAACCCATTATCGTTCGTTCCAACCCCGCCATGGAGGGAACTTACGAAATAATTGCGGGTGAACGCCGTTGGAGAGCATCTAAAATGGCAGGACTTACCGAGATCCCCGCGGTTATATTCGACGGGGACGAGCTTAAGGCTGCTCAGGTAGCACTTATAGAGAACATTCAGCGAGAAGACCTTAATCCCGTAGAAGAAGCAATGGGCTACGGTGCACTTATTGAAAAATTCGGACTTACGCAGGATCAGGTTGCGAAGCAGGTGGGCAAGAGCCGTCCCGCTATCGCAAATATGCTCAGACTTCTCGACCTTCCTATGGAAGTATTGGATATGCTTCGCGAGGGTACAATAACGGCAGGACACGCAAAAGCAATACTCGGTCTTGACTCCGCTGAGGCTATGATAGAGGTTGCCAACAAGGTAGTAGAGAGAGAGCTTTCCGTCCGCGAAACCGAAGCAATGGTTCAGCGTATAAACACCGCACAAGACGAAGCGGTCGAGGAACGTGTTCATCCTCAGATAAAGGCACATATGAAGGAGCTTGAGCATAGAGCTATGTCTGCTCTCGGCAGAAAGGTAAGAATTTCTCGCTCCACTCACAAAAAAGTGCTTGAGCTGTCATACAGTGACGACGAAGACCTTGAGGCTCTTCTGTTATCTCTCTGTGGCGAGAACATCTTTGACGAAACCGCAAAATAAGCAAGATTTACATATTTTTCCATAAAGAAAGGTAATTAAGACTATGTTAGACATCAAATATATCAAGGAAAATCCCGATGAGGTAATTGACAGACTTGCTAAAAAGGGCAAGGACGCAAAAGAAGAAATCGCACAGATCTTGGCACTTGACAGCGAAAGAAGAGCACTTATTGCCGAAACCGAGGCTATCAAGGCAGAGCAGAACAAGATAAACAAGCTCATTCCTCAGTACAAGAAGGAGGGCAAGGACGTTGCCGTTCAACGTCCTTACTATCTGGAAATGGGTGCAAAGACCAAGACCATCGACGAAAAGCTTAAAGAGGTAGAAACTCAGTTTACCTCCATTATGCTCGGACTCCCCAATCTTCCCGACGAGGATCTTCTTGCAGGCGGCAAGGAGAACAACCAGCCTCTCCGTTACTTCGGCGAGCCTAAAAAGTTTGATTTTGAGCCTAAAAACCACGTAGATATATGTACCGACCTGGGACTTATAGATTATAAGAGAGGTGCAAAGCTGTCCGGTGCGGGCTTCTGGATATACCGCGGAATGGGTGCAAGACTTGAGTGGGCTTTGCTCAACTACTTCGTTGAAACACACCTCGGAAACGGATATGAGCTTATGCTCGTTCCTCATATGCTGGGATACGAGTGCGGACTTACCGCAGGACAGTTCCCCAAGTTCGCTGACGACGTTTACTGGCTTGAAACCGCCGAGGACGAGCGTAGACGCTTTATGCTTCCCACGGCTGAAACCGCTCTCGTTTCTCTCCACAGAGATGAAATACTCACCGAGGCTGACCTTCCCAAGAAGTACATCAGCTACACTCCTTGCTTCCGCCGCGAGGCAGGCAGCTACAGAGCTGACGAGCGTGGAATGGTTAGAGGACATCAGTTCAACAAGGTTGAAATGGTACAGTACACCCTTCCCGAGAAGAGTGACGAGGCATTCGAGGAGCTTGTTACAAACGCAGAAAACCTTGTAAAGGGACTTGGATTCCACTTCAGAACGGTCAAGCTTGCGGCAGAGGACTGCTCCGCATCTATGGCTCGTACCTACGATATCGAGATAAATATCCCCTCTATGGACGGCTACAAGGAGGTTTCCTCCGTATCCAACGCAAGAGATTATCAGGCTCGCCGCGGTATGATGAGAGTCAGAAGAGAGAACGGAAAGACCGAATTCGTTCACACCCTCAACGGCTCAGGACTTGCTACCAGCCGTATTCTTCCCGCTCTCGTTGAGCAGAATCAGCAGGCTGACGGCTCCGTTGTTGTACCCGAGGTACTCAGAAAGTACATCGGTGTGGACGTTATTAAGAAATAATGAAATTTATTCAGTTTTTTGCTTTGACAACGCCTGAAGAGGACAAAGCTTCCTTCTTTAAAAAGCTTTGGGAGGGCTTTCGACAGTTATTTATAGAATCCGACGAATATTACGAGTATCTTACGGTAGACGTTGGCACTCTTTTGTCCGTCAGACTGATAATACTCGGACTGTTTATCGGTATGTGCTTTGCAACCTTTGCATCCGTCTATAACAAGAAGGTTCTCGGTGACGTAGTAAGAAAACTTCTCTCCAAAAACGCACTCTCTCCCGAATCGGCTATGACGGTGGAGGAGCTTGGATACAATAACAGGCTCATTATAAAATATGCATTCAAAAAAAGCACGTCCTTAAGACGCGTTGTAAAGAGCAGGGAAGAGGTGCTGTACTATCAGGAGCTTGAGGGCAAGAGAGAAGAATATCTTTCTAAAAAGAATAATGGTGAAAAGATACCCAAATTTAAGGAGATACCCTATAAAATGGACGTGTCTGCCGACCATTTCTATATTCCTGAGGATATGAAATATATGGCGGACATCAAATTTGATAAAAAGGGAGCTTCTTGGCTGGGTGCTGTTCTGATTACTGTCGTATTGACGGTGGCATTTTTCGTAATAATGTACTTTTTGCCCGATATTCTCGGCATCATCAACGATATTGCCGCAGGTTTTCAACCCACAGGCGACAAAAACATACTTTAAGGTACTGATATGATCAATATAAGAACCGCTGAAGCGTTACGCCCTCGCTCGTTTGACGAAATAGTGGGACAAGCCCATCTTTTCGGAGAGCGTGGAGTAATAAGAAAAATGCTCGTATCGGGCAGAATGACCAATATGATCTTCTACGGCCCTCCCGGCACGGGTAAGACCACCGCCGCAGAAATTATCGCACGGGAATCGGGTATGGTGTTCCACAGATTGAACGCCACGACCGCCTCTCTTTCCGACGTTAAGGAAATACTCAGCGGCACCAATACGCTATTCGGTGCAGGTGGGATTCTGCTTTATATTGACGAGATACAGTATTTTAACAAAAAACAGCAGCAGGCGTTGCTTGAATATATCGAGGACGGGCGGGTCACACTTATCACCTCGACCACCGAAAATCCTCATTTTTACATCTACAACGCTATAATTTCCCGTTCATCTCTGTTTGAGTTCAAGCCGGTAGCACCCGAAGACTGTGCTGTTGCGGTAAGACGTGCGGTGGATTATCTTAACAGAGAAACGGGCAGTACAAAGACTATGGACGCGGAAACCGAGCTTTATATAGCAAGAAGCACCTCGGGCGACGTCCGTCACGCTATCGTTCTTACCGAAAACGCATTTTTTGCGGCAGACGATAAGATAACAAAGGAAACCGTGGATAATTTCAACGTCAAAATAGGAAATTTTGACGACGATACGCACTACGACCTGCTATCCTGTCTGCAAAAGTCCATCAGAGGCTCTGACCCCGACGCGGCGGTATTTTATCTTGCAAAGCTTTTGTCTTTAGGTGAGCTTATCTCCGTTTGCCGACGGCTTCAGGTCATCGCAAGTGAGGATATAGGTCTTGCGTATCCAATGGCGGCAACGGTTACACGTGCCTGCTGTGAATCGGCAAAGGAGCTTGGTATGCCCGAGGCGGCAATACCGCTTGCCAACGCAACCGTTCTGCTTGCCACATCTCCTAAATCAAATGCTGCTCACGATGCCGTATTTGCGGCTATGGCAGACGTTGAGGCGGGACTTGGAAGAAACGTACCCTCTCACCTGAAGAGTCCGCTATTCAAAGGATACAAGTATCCTCACGATTATCCCGATCATTATGTGGAGCAACAGTATCTTCCTGATGATATTATGGGTAAAAGATACTATAATTGGGGAAACAACAAGCAAGAAGATACCGCAAGACAGTATTGGGAGAGAGTAAAGAACAGAGGTAATAAATGAAAAAATTACGGTTACTCTACGGTAAGTACAAGGAAATTATTCTTTACCTGCTTTTTGGACTTATAACCACGGTGGTGTCGCTTTTGGCATGTTATTTAACTATAAAAATAGGTGTAAGATGGCTGCACGATGAGAATGGAGATCCCACGGAGCTTCTTGATATTCTCGGAAGCACGACACAATGGGTAAGCGGCGTTGTAGTTGCCTTTATTACCAACAAGCTCTGGGTGTTTACCGAGGCTCAAAAGGGACATACAGGCTCACAGCTTTTGAAGTTTGCAGGTTCGAGAGTTGCAACCTATTTTCTTGAGGTGGTAATAAATCTTGGGGCTATCGCCTTGATAGACTGGCTGGGATACAGAGAATTTGCCGTGCTTGGATTTCTTATATCCTCCAGAGTATGGGCAAAGCTCATTTCCTCCGTATTTGTTGTGGTCAGCAATTATTTTATTAGTAAACTGTTCGTGTTCAAAAATAAAAAATGTTAACTGTAAACAGAAAAATCCCCGTTTTGTCGGTGCAAATTAGGGATAAAAGAAGATGGTCTCAAAAAGAGACCATCTTCTTTTATTTGCCTTGGTAATAATATGATTATTAACCTTTAATACGTTTATATTCAATACATGTGTATTCTGTACCACAATCCTCACAGGTATGTGTGACTTGATGAATTTCACACAATACCCCATTAATTGTTTCATCGGGGAGACGAATGTCTTCACTCACTTTCGTTTTGTTTTGAGAAGGACATTTTATACAAGCATTCGCTTCCATCTTTTTTGCCTTTACATAAAAAGGGAAAAACGTAATAAGTACTGGAATCATTCCAACAGCTAAAAAAATAGGCATCAATATGGTGTTTACAAACACCATAATCATAGCAAGAACTGCTCCTACTGCAAAGGGAGCTCCCCCAAAAATATAAAACTTCTTCATTAACTCATTTACTTCTTTTTTCTTCATACTCTTATAATCCTTTCTGTATTATACCAAGGCATCATAATTATACTCTATATATCGACAATTGTCAATAGAAAGATAATAAAATATAATATTTATTGAAAAAGTAGATAAGTAAAGGTGCTCAAAATTATGATTTCTTATGAACCGTTTTATAAAACACTGAAAGAGAAAGGTATAACATCATACAAACTAATTAATGAATTTAATGTTAGCAGAAGTTTGCTTGATAGACTAAAGCACAATAAACCGATTACTACCGTTACTCTAAATGATTTATGCAGTTATCTTGATTGTGATGTAGAAGACATATTGAAGTATATTAAAGACTAATAATAAAGAACACACCAAGCGTTTTATCTTGGTGTGTTCTTTGTCTGTTTGAAGGAGTCGCTCAAAAATTTACTGTTTTTCGTAAATCCCTAAGTTGCACCGTCTTTTACGGGGGTTTTTTAATTTTTAACGCAATCTAAAATTTTTGGGGTAGCGGCACCAAAGTCGGATCGTAGCCATGTCGTTCTGTGAGCCAAGGAGTTGACTATAAAGCTTGTCTTCCTAAGACCGCTTG
>JAZOUQ010000007.1:0-20780 GCA_045658185.1 Eubacteriales bacterium | reverse complement strand
GCTGATGGGAGATAATTCGGTTATTCTTGCATCGGGAATCATCTGCGAGAGAGCGGACGACGTTATTTCTTGCTTTGAGAAGCACGGTCTTAAAATAGTAGAGCGTGCCGAGGAAAACGGCTGGTGTGCCCTCGTTGTGGGTAAGTAAATATAAAAAGCTGAGTCTTTGTATGACTCAGCTTTTTGCGTTAAGAGGACGCGATTTTCGCTACCTTTTTGAAAAAAGGTAGCACCAAAAACTTTACTGACAAAAATGGTATTATCTAAGAACTGAAAATCAGTTCTTCATCTTGTACTGTTACCGTAACGTTACTGCCAAGCGGAATATCGCCCACCAAAAGCTTCCCGGTAATAAGGTCCTCGGCATACGAGGTTATGAGCTTTCTCAGCGGTCTTGCACCGTGAGGGTCAGTGGCACATTTCTCGGCTATAAGACGAGCAACGCTTGGGTCAAATTTCAGATGAACACCGAGAAAATCTGCACGAGCGGAAAGTGAATGGAGCATTTCGGCGGCGATCTCTTCAAGATTTTCCTTTGAAAGGTCGTTAAACACCACTATTTCGTCCACTCTGCCGAGGAACTCGGGTGAAAAAAGGCTTTCAACAGCGGAGGTCATTCGTTTTCGTCGAGCCTTCTCCGATTCTCTGTCCAAAACAAAGCCTGTTATCTTTTTATCTTCGGACGCACCTGCGTTTGACGTCATTATTACTATGGTATTGGAAAAGTCAACCGACCGTCCCTGTGCATCACTCAATTTGCCGTCCTCGAGGATCTGCAACAGAAGATTAAAAACGTCCGCGTGTGCTTTTTCTATTTCATCAAACAAGAGAACGCAGTAAGGACGCCGTCGCACAGCCTCGGTAAGCTGACCGCCCTCTCCGTATCCGACGTAACCGGGAGGAGAGCCGATAAGCCTTGATACGCTGTGCTTCTCCATAAACTCGGACATATCAAACCGTATAAGAGCTTTTTTACTGCCAAGAAGCTCCTCTGCCACGCTTACGGCAAGCTTGGTCTTTCCAACGCCCGTTTTCCCAAGAAATATAAACGAGCCGACGGGACGGGAGGGAAGTCCAAGTCCTACCCGTCCTCTGCGTATAGCACGGCAAACCGAACCGATAGCCTCTTCTTGCCCTACAACATGTGATGCGAGTTTTTCTTCAAGCCCCATAAGAGCCTGACTGTCGGCAGTCAATAGTTTACTTACGGGTATACCCGTCTGTTGAGTGACGATCTCTGCCACCTGCTCCTCAGTAAGAAGAAACAGATCGGAGTGCTTTTTCTTCTTCATTTCCCGCTTGATACCGTCAAGCCTTTTTTTTATTTCTTCCTCCTTGTCACGCAGAGCTGCGGCGGCAGCAAAGTCCTGAGAAAATATATATTCTTCCTTCTTCTTTTTCAAGTTGGCGAGCTGTTGTTCCAACATCGGAACGTCTGGAAAAACGGTATATGCGGATATGCTCATTTTAGCAGCCGCCTCGTCGATAAGGTCAAGAGCCTTGTCGGGAAGAAATCTGTCGGATATATACCTTGATGATAGTCTGACCGCCGCACATATTGCTTCGTCGCTTATGCACAGACGGTGGTGGGCTTCGTATTTTTCCTTTAGCCCCTGAAGTATTGATACGGTACTTTCTTGACTCGGTTCATCTATAAAGACTGCTTGAAATCTTCTTTCAAGTGCGGCATCCCGTTCTATATGCTTTTTGTACTCGGACAGCGTGGTAGCACCTATGAGCCTTATGCTTCGTCTTGCGAGAGCGGGTTTTAGAATATTAGCGGCATCAAGTGCCCCCTCAGCCGCTCCCGCACCTATAATGATGTGAATCTCGTCAATAAATAAAAGTATGTCAGGGTCCTTTTCAGCCTCGTTCATAACGTTTTTCAGTCGTTCCTCAAATTCTCCGCGATACTTTGCACCTGCGATCATAGAGGGAATATCGACGCAGAGTATTTTTTTACCCTGCAACGTAGGAGGGACGGAACCGTCAGATATACGTTTGGCAAGACCCTCTATGACGGCAGTTTTTCCAACACCCGGCTCTCCTACAAGACAAGGATTGTTCTTACCGCGTCGGCAGAGTATGCGTATCATTCGTTCAAGCTCTTCCTCTCTGCCGATAAGTGGGTCTGTCTTGCCCGTGGCTGCGTCCTCGGTAAGGTCGTGAGCGTAGAGAGAGAGGATAGGGGATAAACCTTTTGACTTTTTTGGGGGATTTTCGTCGGTTGAAGAGGTGACGGTTATTGATGTCTGATGGATGTTAAGATCAGATCGAAGGTCGGCAAGAGATACGCCGCAGTTTTGTATTATTTTGACTGCACTTGAGTCGGATTCGCCGAGGATTGCGTGTAGAAGATGCTCTGTGCCAACATAGGAACAGCCTTTTGCCGTGGCTATCTGTGCCGATAGCTCCACGATCCGCTTAGCTCTTGGGGTCATATCGGCGGGTCCCGGCTTGTATTTTTCGCCCTCTCCCGAAAGCTCCGTTATCTTTTTTCTTAGCTTAACAGGATCTATACCGCGGGCAGAAAGTATTCTTGCCGCCATACTGTCCGTTTCGATAGCAAGACCGATAAGAATATGCTCCGAGCCCACGTATGCGTGACCCAAAGCTCCCGCCTCCGCCTGTGCGTTTTTTAGAGCGTTCCTTGCCTTTTGAGTGAATTTGTTGTGCATAGAAAACTACTTCCGATCAATAGTATTGCGTAATTATTTGCCAAGCCTTGTTCGTTTTATTCAATATCAACATCACCGAAGTGTTTTTGATTATTCTTCTCTCAAATTAAGATTGGAATATTCTCTTACTATGCGATTCCACGTGCTTTTGTCAACCTCACCTGTGACGGGAAGAAAATTTGCTTTTTGAAATTCCATTATAGCCGCCTCGGTGCGGTCGTCGTATATTCCGTTTTCAATTATTTCATCGAAAATATCGTAAGTGACCCTTAACTCCAACAAAAGGAGCTGAAGTATGCGAACGAGCGTGAGTGCATCTCCACGGGATATTGTATAGTTGACGGGAGCGTCGGGAAATATAAAAAGCCCCTCGGAAAGTCTTTGCGGCTCTGTGACACGCATATATTCCGAGAAAATTTTATCCCAGGTTTCCTTGTTGGCAACTCCCGTGACGGGGAGTCCGTTTTGTCTTTGAAAATACGCCACCGCATCCTCGGTAGCCGTATCGAATATACCGTCAATGGGAGGTCTTGAAATATCGTAAAATTCGTCCTCAAAGGACAGTCTGCGAAGATAGCGTTGCAGATTGGTAACCGCTTGATCTTTGTTTTTTGCCGTAGTACGAATTGAATTGTTCATATGTCCTCCTATCTTGATACGTCGTAGCCTGGGAACTGTCCCTCGTTCAGACGCGAACCCTTAAAAAGGTCGGAATAAAGGTCGGTTATAGCATTCCACGTAGCGGCGGCTACCGTACCCGTAGGCTCTATTCCGAAAAGATTTTGCAAAGCCACGACGGCTCTCTGCGTTTGCGTCCCGAAATATCCCGTTGGTGTGACGGGAGAGATCTCGGTATAAAAATTGGATATATAATTGATGTATTCCTGAAGTACCCTCACCGAATCGGATTCCGAGCCAAGACGGAGCGGAACGCCGGGATATGGAAGTACGTTGCCCTCAATGTACTTGAATGGAATAGTAGCGAGAAAACCTTGATAGGTGCGGTACATAATATCCCACGTAGCGAGATCAACGTTCCCTGTTATAGGCAGATCAAACGTACGCTGAACCTGACGTACGGCATCTGTGGTGGCAGTGCCGTATATACCGTCTACCGACACCGAGGGAATAGTATTGTAAAACTGTGAAAGATAGGCTATAAGATACTGTACGTTTACAACCTCAACGCCCGTATCTCCCTCGGTAAGCTCACGTGCGAACTGCTGTGTTACGTCGCCAAGCTTCACACCCTCGGAATCAAGCTCGTTGAGTCGCTTTACCGCGTTGTAAATGAGCTGTATTCTGTACCAGGTGGCTCTGCCAACGATTCCGTCGGGAGTAAGTGAAAACACCTCCTGAAAGCGTCTGACAGCGTCCTCTGTATCAAAGGAGAACACTCCGTCGGGAAGTGCGATTTTGGGAATTGACGGGAAGTTGTCGGATATACGGTTAAGGCGAAGCTGAATTTGTCTTACCTCATCTCCTCCGCTTCCAACACGCAGAGGCACAGGAGGGACAGACGCACTTATGTTTTGTACGGGAGCGTCGGTGACTATATTTATGTCGTCACCGTAATAATATTGAAGAATCTCGAAGGGAGTAAGACCTTGCTCCGCAAGAGTTACCGTTCCCCATTGTGAAAGTCCCGAGCAGGTGACCTCAACGCCATCGCAATATGATGTAAAAAGAGGCTCTACGTTGTCGCCTCTTACAACGTAGTTGCCGAAAATATCACCAACTATTTGAGATATATTTTCAAAATAATCACGTCCGTTGACAAATGATTGGTCGGTGGCTGTGGAATTGGTAATATCGAAGTCGTAGCCTCTGGCACGGTAATATTCGGTATAAATTCTGTTAAGAGCGAAAGAGGTTTGTGCGTAGATATTCGCACGTATTGCGTTTTCAGGCCAGGTGGGGTATATTTCACTCGAGGCTACGTTGGTAATATACTCGGAGAATGGAACTGTTACGTTTGGAGCGTCCGTGTCCGCAGCACCTAAATGTACCGTTATCGTTTCGGGTATTACGGGAACAAGTATCTGTTCATTCATTCGATTCCTCACCTCCTAATTCATATATTGGTGTTTCGGTTACGTGCTGTGCATTGTTCTGCGTTTGGTTTTCTATTTGAGGAAGAAGTATGGCGGGTTGCACCGAGGTTATCCCCGAAAAAACGGGTACGTTGTGAAAAAATGCGGGAGCATAGCCGCGGGCGAACACGTCTATATTGTAGACGGCATACGCGGGGGCGGTATTCTGCGGAGCTTCGGATGCCGAACGCGGTGGTGTGGGCAGAGAAACGATGGGGGTAAGCCCGTCGGAGTTTGTGGTGAGAGCATAGATAACGTCTGAATCGTCTATATCTCCGCCACGAACGTTGACTGCTGCGTTTACCAAGGGTATCGCCCCTCCCGCGGTGGACACACGAACGGTAAGATACCCGACCTCGGAATATTCGGGAATTTGCGGATTTTGTGTCATATTGCGAATTTCCTTTCATTTTACTTGTATTTATTTTCGCTATATAAAATATATGCGAGGTTTTGCTGATTGTGACCGTTTCCGCAAAAAAGCCTCGTCTTAATATTGACTAGCAAGGTGAAAAATGATATAATATAGAAAAGATTTTGGAGGGGAGGGAGCGTAATGAAATACAATAAAAAAAGCAAGACTATAGAGATGTCAGTACGCTCTCTCTGTTCGCTTGCAGTTAAGCACGGAAATATTGACTACCGACGTCCCACAGAGGAGAGAAGTATATCGGGTGGAGATGCACACCGAAAGCTTCAAGCAGAGGCAGGGGGATATTATGACCCCGAGGTGACTCTTGTTAACACAATGCTTCACAATGGGATATACTATACCGTGAAGGGCAGAGCAGACGGAGTAATAAACTCGCCTGACGGACTTTGCGTTGACGAGATAAAAAGCGTTGGAGGATATGAATTCAGACTGCCTCCCGACAGGCTTCACGAGGCACAGATGAAGTGCTACGCATACTTTTTGTGCGTAAGAGAGGGACTTGAAAAAATAAAAGGCAGACTTACCTACTTCAATGCAGAAAACCAGAAAACAAAATATTTTTATTATGACTTGACCGTAGACGAGTTGAGAACCTTTTACATCGGTCTTTTGGATAGTGTGGAGAACTTTGCACGACGTGAGATAGTAAAGAGCGTGGACGTTGTTTCTGCAGCAGCACACGCCCCCTTTCCTTATACTGCTCTGAGAGAGGGGCAGGAGATGATGATAAGAGAGTGCTTCGGTGCGATAAAGAGAGGGCAAAGGCTCTTTGTCGAAGCACCTACGGGTACGGGAAAGACTATATCATCTCTTTATCCTGCCGTAAGGGCATTGGGCAGGGGATACGTTGACAGAATTTTTTATCTTACCGCCAAGGCGTCTACCCGTCGCGAGGCGTATGCCGCCGCATCAAAGATTTTCTCATCGGGTGTTGGCATAAGAGCGATAGTGCTTAATTCCAAGGAAAGTATGTGCCGTTGTCCTGCAAAGCTTTTTGGAAATACCACGAGAAACCTATGTAATCCCGACGATTGTCCCTTGGCGAGAGGATATTACGATAAGGTCAACGACGCACTCGAGGAATTGCTTTCAACCTCCAACGGGTATCCCGCGGGGACAATTCTGGAGGTGGCAAAGAAATACGGCATATGCCCCTATGAGCTGTCCCTTGACCTTTCCGAGCATTGTGAGATCATAATATGTGACTACAATTACGCATTCGACCCGTCCGTATACCTGAGAAGGTATTTTTCCGAGGACGGCAAAAAGGAGAAATACGCATTTCTTATAGACGAGGCACATAATCTTGCCGACCGAGCAAGAGATATGTACTCTGCCGAGCTGAAGGTGTCACAGGTGGAGAAGCTTCGAGAGATTTCACGAAACGAAGTAGAGCTTGACCGTTTGCTGGAGAGCTTGACGGCGGCGTTTGACAAGGCAAAAAAGCTTTGTAAGGACAATCTCGTCAAGGCATCGGACGGCACGGAGCAGGGCTTTTATATGAACAATCTGCCCTTGTCCGAATTTGGAGAAGCGTTGGAGCTGTTCCGAAAAAAGTGTGACGGTTGGTTGCGAAACAATCAAGAAAGTGAGCTTTATGACGAGGTTAACGGACTTTGCTCGTCTATTAGGAAATATTTGTGCGTCAGCGAATATTTCTCAAAGGGATTTTTGTGCTACGTTGAAGTGTTTGGCGGAGATATAACGGTAAAAATTTACTGCCTTGACCCATCGGGCGTTATGAGTACGTTGCTCAAGCGGTCACGGGCGGCGGTGATGTTTTCCGCTACGCTTACGCCTACGGAATATTTTCTTGACGTATTGGGCTGTGCTAAGAACGGCATATCCGTGTCACTGCCATCTCCTTTTGACCCTGACAATATGCTTGTCGCGGTTGCCGATTTTTTGAGCGTGAGATATGACGACAGAGAGGATAATATAAGAAAGTACGTTTCGGTGATTGCCGCCACTGTAAGTGCCAAGGCGGGAAACTATATCGTGTATTTTCCGTCATACGCCTGTCTTGAAAAGGTGAGCGAAGCATTTAAGAAAAAATATCCCAAGGTGGAAACGGTTATACAAAGCCGTGGCATGGGAATGAAGGAAAGGGAGCAGTTTCTTAATGCCTTCAAGGAAGACAGCGGTAAGCTGAGAGTTGGATTTTGCGTTCTCGGAGGCGGATTTTCCGAGGGAGTTGACCTGCCGGGCAGCCGTCTTATAGGTACGGTGATATTTGGTGTGGGACTGCCGGGACTTTCCAACGAAAGAAATATAATAAGAGATTATTTTGATAACGATAGCGGTACGGGTTACGACTACGCATATACCTTCCCGGGCATGAACAACGTGCTTCAGGCGGCGGGAAGAGTAATAAGAACGGACAGTGACCGTGGGGTTGTGGTTTTGGTGGACGACAGATACGCTCTGCCGCTTTACCGAAAGCTCTTCCCAAATCACTGGAAAAATCTTTCGTATGCAAGAAACGTAAATGCCCTTGCAGAAAAAATCAAGGATTTTTGGAAAAATCAAGGCTGAATATGAACTTTGCGTTAACAATACGCATATTTGTAAAAATATTCTTGCTTTTTTCTCCTCGTTGTGTTATAATATATCGGTATTAAAAAGAGATAAACGGAAGAAGTCGGAGGACATATATGTTGTATTCACAGATGACCGAGGAACAGCTCCAGAGCGTTCTTGCAGAACTTAAAACAGAATACGAAAATATAAAAGCAGAGGGACTTTCCCTTGATTTGTCGAGAGGAAAGCCGGGGCGAGATCAGCTTGACCTTATGACGGATATGTTGACGGTCATTTCAACTGATGATGACTGTTTTGCAGAGAACGGAACAGATTGCCGAAACTACGGAATACTCGACGGTATTCCCGAGGCAAAAAAGCTGTTTGGTGACCTTTTGGGTATTGACGTAAAGAATATATTTGTGGGTGGAAACTCCTCCCTTAACCTTATGTACGATTCTGTGGCACGTGCTATGCTTTACGGCGTTGTTGGTTCGGAGCGTCCTTGGGGCAAGGAGGAAAAAATTAAATTTATCTGTCCTGCACCCGGTTACGACAGACATTTCGCCATTTGTCAGTCACTTGGCATAGAGATGATAACCGTAAAGATGACGCCCACAGGTCCTGATATGGACGAGGTTGAGAGAATTGCGGCGGCTGACAGCTCGGTAAAGGGAATGTGGTGCTGCCCTAAATATTCAAATCCCGACGGATATACCTACTCTGACGCAACGGTTGAGCGTTTGGCTTGTATGAAGACTGCGGCAGCTGATTTCAGACTTTTCTGGGATAATGCATACGCTGTTCACGAGATTTACGAGAATTGCGGAGATACTCTTGCAGATATTTTCGGTGCGTGTGCCAAGGCGGGTAACCCTGACAGAGTATTCTACTTTGCTTCCACGTCTAAAATATCCTATCCCGGTGCGGGTGTGGCTATAATGGCGGCGTCGGAGAGCAATCTTGCACAGATAAAGCCAATCATTTCCATACAGACCATCGGTCACGATAAGATAAACCAGATAAGACACGTGAAATATTTCGGAAATGCAGACAACGTAAAGGCTCATATGATGAAGCTTGCAGGTGTGCTCAGACCGAAGTTCGATATGGTTCAAGATATTCTTACGGAGGCACTTGACGGAACGGGTGCGGCATATTGGACACAGCCTAAGGGCGGATATTTCGTAAGCCTTTTCGTAATGAAGGGCTGTGCAAAGAGAACCTATGCTCTTTGCCGTGACGCGGGCGTTGTGCTGACGACGGTCGGTGCCACCTATCCTTACGGTAACGATCCCGATGACAGCAATATTCGTATTGCTCCCAGCTTCCCCTCACTTGCCGAGCTTGAAGCGGCAATGAAGGTGCTTGTTGTGTGCGTTCGTATTGCAGTTATCGAGAAATTGCTTGAAAAACAATAAAAATTTGGGCTGTCCCTGTGACAGCCCAAACTAATTAGAGGTGGATTTATGGGAAAAGCGAAAAAGGCGACGCAAAGAACTCAGAACCCATTTGAATATACCGACAGTAATAAAAGATACTATACCTATGACTATTATCTTCGAAAGACCTTTGGCGGAAAGTGTGCGAAGATACCGATAGACGCAGGGTTTACCTGTCCTAATATTGACGGCAGGTGCGGTGTTGGCGGCTGCATATACTGCTCGGGGAGGGGAAGCGGAGATTTTGCCGAAAGTGCCTCCGTGCCCGTTCATATACAGTATGAGAGAACAAGAGAAAAGCTGTCTTCTAAATGGAGCACAGACAGATGTATTCCGTATTTTCAGGCACATACCAATACCTATGCACCGCTTGAGGTGATAAAGGAGAAAATAGGTGCGGTGGTTGGACTTGACGGTGTGGTGGGTATAAATATTGCCACCCGAGCCGACTGTATCGGAGAGGGCGTTGCCGAATATCTGGCAGAGCTTGCCGAGCAGATGCCGATAACGGTGGAGCTTGGACTGCAAACTGTACACGATACCACTGCCGAGCTTATAAACCGAGGACATAGCTTTGAGGATTTTCGGTGTGGCTATGAGAAATTGCGAAGGGCATCAAGCAAAATAAATATCTGTATCCACCTTATCTTCGGTTTACCGGGCGAGGACAGAGATATGATGCTTGAGAGTGTAAGGCGGGTAGCGGAGCTTCACCCCGAACAGGTAAAGATACATCTTCTACACGTGATACGCGGGACTGTGATGGCAGATATGTACGAGAGGGGAGAGTATACGCCACTTGAAAAGCAGGAGTACGTTTCTCTTGTTGCAGATGCAATCGAGCTGTTGCCGCCCGATATAGTTATAGCGAGGCTTACGGGCGACGGAATGGCAGACACGCTGGTAGCACCCGATTGGAGCAGAAAAAAGGTGTCGGTGATAAACGATATTGATAAGCTTCTCTACGAGAGAAATTCATACCAAGGCTCAAAAATAGAATGCAATTATAAAGATAGCACAAATTGATTATGCTTGAAATCAAGTAATTCTACATTTTATACTGTGAAAATTTGTTGATTTTTTTTGCGATATGTGATATTATATATTGTATAATGACGAAATATTTTTTGAAAGGATATATTGTTATGGAAAAGATGAAGGTCGGCGTCGTTGGCGCTACGGGTATGGTTGGTCAGCGTTTCCTTACGTTGCTTGAGAACCACCCCTATTTTGAGGTGACCGCACTTGCGGCTTCCGCTCGTTCTGCGGGTAAGTCTTATGAGGAGGCTGTTGGAGCAAGATGGAAGATGAAGACTCCTATGCCTGAGAAGTTTAAGAATATGCCCGTTTACGATGCGGCAAATATAGATAAGATGGCAGAGCTTGTAAGCTTTGTTTTCTGTGCGGTAGATATGAAGAAGGACGAGATAAAGGCTCTTGAGGAGGCTTATGCACGTCACGAGATTCCCGTTGTTTCCAATAACTCCGCAAACCGTTGGACACCCGACGTTCCTATGGTGATTCCGGAAATAAACGACGCTCACCTTGAGGTCATCGAGGCACAGAGAAAGCGACTTGGCACCAAGAGAGGCTTTATTGCTGTAAAGCCTAACTGCTCTATTCAGTCTTACGTTCCCGCACTTACTCCCCTTCGTAAGTACGGTATAAAGGAAGTTGTTGCTACTACCTATCAGGCAATTTCAGGTGCAGGTAAGACCTTTAACGAGTGGCCTGAGATGATAGACAACGTTATTCCTTATATTGGCGGCGAGGAAGAGAAGAGTGAGCAAGAGCCTCTTCGCGTATGGGGTAAGGTAGAGAACGGCGAGATAGTTAAGGCTGACGCTCCCGTTATTACTACTCAGTGCATCCGTGTTCCCGTTACCGACGGTCACACTGCGGCTGTTTTCGTAAAGTTTGAGAATAAGCCCAGCAAGGAAGAAATTCTTGAGGCTTGGAAGAACTTCAAGGGTAAGCCCCAGGAGCTTGGACTTCCCAACGCTCCCGAACAGTTCATTACCTATTTTGAGGAGGAGAACCGTCCTCAGGCAGCTCTTGACCGTGACATTTACGGCGGTATGGGAGTTACCGTGGGTAGACTTCGTGAGGATATAATCTACGATTACAAGTTCGTAGGACTTTCCCACAATACCCTCCGCGGTGCGGCAGGTGGAGCTGTGCTTATCGCAGAGCTTCTTTACAGAGAAGGATATTTCAATTGATATTGAATAAAAAATTAAAGGCTCAACCGTCGGTTGAGCCTTTGTCGTTGCTTTTACAAGCAGTACAGCCGTTGCAACTGCCATTGCAGGTTTTACTGTCAGGACAGCCAATACAACGCTGTCCTTTCTTTTTTGCTCTTATAATGTATGCCGCGGCACCGCCTACTATAAGGACGATGACGGCGATGGCAATAATATCAGGTAACATATGTCAGATCTTCACCGCTTCCTTTTTTGCATTAGCTGCCTTTATAGCGGCTTCTCGCTTCAGTTGGTTGTTCTTTCTTGACGTAAGCACCGCTATTACAGTTACGAAGCAACCAACTATGCACCAACCGAGTATGGGCATCCAAAGGGCATTAAATGCACTTGTGATATTACCGGTAAACAGTGAGCCGAAGAAGTATACGAGGAAGGATACGGAATATCCGATACCAAATTGAAGTCCAATTCCCGCAAACAGCCATTTTTTGCTTTTCAGCTCTGCATTCATAGCACCGATAGCCGCAAAGCAGGGAGGAGTGAACAGATTAAACATAAGATATGCAAGAGCTGCAATTTTGGATATCGCAAATACAGAGGCAACCTCAGCACCCGCACCCTCTATAAGTGCAAGCTCCTCGGTATTTATAAGGTTCTCAAGACCGATGAAGCATACCGCAAGCGTACCTACCACGTTTTCCTTTGCTATAAAGCCTGTGATAGTTGCCGCCGCAAGTTGCCAAGCGACCACACCCACTATAGGAGCAAAAAGGAAAGCGAACGGAGTAGCAATAGATGCCAAAATAGATTCACTTGCATTTTCCGTGACACTGAATTTCCAGGTGAAGGATTGCATCAGCTGCACCGCAAAATTGCATATCAAAATTATGGTTCCTGCCTTGACTATGTATGACCAACCTCGCTGACACATAGAAACGGTAGCCTTCCAAATATTCGGAAGCTTATATTCGGGAAGCTCCATAATAAAGAAGGATTTTTTCGCTCTGTTTCCCGTTATTCCGTTTACAACCAAAGCACAGATAAGTATTATAAATATTGCCACGAAATACATAGAAACGCCCACCCAACGGCTATCACCGAAGAATGCTCCCGCAAAGAGAGCGATGACGGGAAGCTTTGCTCCGCATGGCATAAAGGGAGCGAGAATAGCCGTGGCTCTGCGTTCACGCTCGTTGCGTATGGTTCTGCACGCCATAACTCCGGGGATAGCACAGCCTGTGCCTATAACGAAGGGAATTACAGATTTGCCCGAAAGTCCGACCTTTTTGAATATAGGGTCAAGTACAACGGTGGCTCTTGCCATATAACCGCAATCCTCAAGGAGTGCGATGAGGAAGTACATTATCATTACGAGGGGCAAGAATCCAACTACCGCACCAACGCCGCCGATGATTCCATCAACAACGATGGAGGAGAGAAGAGGATGTGCGTTTTCCATAAGCCTCGATACCCATTCACCGAACATATCGATGAAGGTTACAAGTCCGGGAATCGCCAACTCGTTTGCCTTACCTTCATTGAATACAACTCCTTCGGCTATCCACGTTCCAAGCCAGGATTGAGATATTTGGAATACAAGGAACATTACAACGGCAAAAATGGGAAGCCCTACCCACTTGTTGGTGAGAACATTATCTATTTTATCCTGATTGTTTTTATCCTTGGTGAGAACCTTTCTCGCCTCTACCTCTTTGACAATACCGTTAACGAAATTAAAACGCTTTCTGTCAGCTATTTCAACGGCCTCTTTGTTGGTAAAGTCGATGTTTCCCTGAGAATATGGAGCAACCTGAACCGAACCTACAACCGCAACCGTTGCGGCAACAACATTCTTGATACCCTCGCCTGACGTTGACGTAGTTTCAACAACAGGACAGCCAAGCTTTTTGGAAAGAGTTTTTGCGTCTATTTTGTTCTGTTTTTTCTTGTTGACGTCGGTCTTATTAAGTGCAACGACTACGGGAATACCAAGCTCAAGAAGCTGCGTTGTGAAGAACAGGCTTCGGCTGAGATTGGTGGAATCAACTATATTGATTATAGCATCGGGATGCTCATTTTTTATGTAAGAGCTTGTTATACTTTCCTCTGACGTAAAGGGGGACATAGAGTAAGCACCGGGTAAGTCTACCGCAATAAGCTCCTCTGAGCCGTTGTACAAGCTTTTTTTGATGGGATGAGCCTTTTTGTCAACAGTAACGCCTGCCCAGTTTCCCACCTTTTCGTTTCTGCCGGTGAGCATATTGAACATTGTCGTTTTACCGCTGTTAGGGTTGCCCGCAAGAGCAATTCTCATTTTTCAGAACCTCCAAATGATGAAAAGTATATATTAAGTAAGTTGGTAACTCAAAGCTGGTTAGCGACGGCTAACTTTCGCCAAAAAAAATAACCCATAGATTATTTTTTGAAAAGATCAGATGATTATAGCCTCAGCCAAGCCCTTGTCTATATTGTATCTGCCGTCCTTGATAGAAACGATGCAGCCACTTTTTCTGTGGGATATGACGGTGATCGGCTCTCCGCTATAACACCCCAAAGAGAACAGAAAGGCGTTAAGCTCCTCGTCGTCTGTGTTAATGCTTTTGATGATGTATTCTTTTCCTTCCTCTGCCTCACGCAAATTCATAGAAAGACTCCTAATAGATATTTATCGTATTTGGTTAGCATCTGCTAACCGTAGTATATTATAACCTACAAAGAAGATTTTGTCAATAGCTTTTGGAAAATATTTTTAATAAAAAATCCCCCGCATTTTTATGCGGGAGATTGGTGTTTTTTGCTAAAAAAGGGGGGGCTTAATTACCGTCCTCTTCCGTATTAAATTCAGCTATGTAAGGCAGATTGCGGTAAAGCTCTCCGCAATCAAGACCGTATCCGATAACGAAGTGGTCGGGAATGGTGAACAGCGAAATGTCCGCCTTAAAGTCCACAACGCGTCTGTCGGGCTTGTCCAAAAGTGTCACCACGTGAAGAGAGAGGGGATTGCGAGATTTAAGAAGCTTGACGATGTCGTTAAGCGTTCTTCCCGTATCAACGATATCTTCAATGATAACAACGTGGTAATTGCTGATGTTCTGCTCCAGATCCATAGTTATCTGAACCATGCCCGAGGAGGAAGTTCCGCTATAATAGCTTTTAGCACACATAAAGCCTATCTCACAAGGAACGGAAACGGCACGGCAGATGTCCGCCATAAATACGAAAGCACCCTTGAGAATGCTAACGAGCAAAAGGGGACGACCGTCGTAAAAGCTGTCTATCTTTTTTCCTGCTTCCTTTATAGCGGCATCGATCTCTTCTTTTGTAATAAGGATTCTCTTTATATTTTTGTCAAAATCCTCTTTTTTTATAATGTTCTGCATAGCTAACCTCTTTACATAAGATTATATTACCTAATTATAACACATTATTTGCCCAAAAACAACAATTTTTTGTAATTTATTCTTTATTTTTAAGAGGGGAACGATTTAAAAAAACATCTTGACAGAAAAAGAGGATTATGGTATAATAATCAATGTTGTAAATATTGGGATGTCGCCAAGCGGTAAGGCACCAGACTTTGACTCTGGCACTCGTCGGTTCAAATCCGGCCATCCCAGCCAAAAATCTCCTCGGACGAAGTTCGGGGAGATTTTTACCTTTTCACTCTTCACTCTTCACTTTTCACTAAATCCGTCCGAGGAGATTTTTGGCAAAGTAATAGGTAATAGTGAATAGTGAAGAAGTAAGGTAGCTTTTCGTTTTGGCGAAAAGCAATTTTTATTATATAGGTTGAAAAGTAATAGGTTTTGTGGTATAATGGAATAAAGTCGGTAAGGAGGTATGTAATATGTCCGAAAGTCCGTTGATGATAAAGTCGAAAGCGTTTGCTTTAGAGGTTATTCGTGCTTGTAAGGTGTTAAGAGAAGCAAAGTGTGAAAGTGCCTTGATAAATCAGTTTTTACGTTCGGGAACGAGTGTTGGTGCGAACATTCGTGAGGCGTTTTATGCCCACGGCAAAGCGGATTTTGTGGCAAGGTTACATATTGCCCTCAAGGAATGCTCCGAAACCGAATATTGGCTTGAGCTTTTGATCGAAAGTGGTTATTATTACGATAAAACAATTTTGGACAGATGTGTCGAGGTGAAAAGAATTTTGATTGCATCCATCAACACGGCGAAGGAGAACAAACAATGAAGTTTCCTAAATATGTTAGAATACAAGGACGTGAAATAGCGTGGAAAACAAAAAAGCCCGTTGGAGTTTTTATTTTGAATTGGCGTAGAATACGCGACAATATTTATAGTCCCGAAGATGTTAAGCTTTATGACGAAACACATCAATGGTTTCTTGATAATCTGCCGCAGCCGCCATTTTACGGGGACAACAATGATAATCCGCAAGGAGCTATTACATATTTTAAAACTGAAAATTCCGATGTGATGTTAGAAAAAATTCAACCCTTGATAGATTTACTTGATAAATATGATATTCCTTACGATATAGTTTACACAAATTACGTTGGTAAAATTA
This sequence comes from Eubacteriales bacterium, assembly GCA_045658185.1. Classification (GTDB taxonomy): domain Bacteria; phylum Bacillota; class Clostridia; order Oscillospirales; family CAG-272; genus HGM12713. Next base: position 4,879 of record JAZOUQ010000007.1, on the reverse strand, counting down.
TCTACGAGGACGAGTATCAAGTAGGTGTTATTGATACATAAGGTTTGTTACAAGCATGGCGTGAAAAGTCCGGTAGACCGCGGAAACTTTTAACTCCCATCATCGCCAAGGGGTTATTGTACCCTCTGCAAAATCCGTGTGCATCCAAATCGGCTTAACACGGTACTTGCATCTAAATCTGACACACATCACAGAAAAAAGCAAGTCGTAAGACTTGCTTTTTTCAGTTATATTCGCCTGCGGCGAGTTCTATTGCTTCGCAGTGATATTCGGCTCGTGCCGAGTGGTATTCGCTTCGCGAGTTTTGGAGGCGAATATAATATCACTGCGGAATGTAGTGGAGCAATATCACTGTCGCTTGCGACAATATCACGCAGACAAAGTCGGTATATCACTTAAAACCTCCCCACACCACCAAAACTGTGGACAGATTTGAACCGCCACACACTTTTCAAGCCTTTTAGAATCCTTCTCATTCCATATATATTCAATTAAACAGTGATTGATATCAAACAGACACAACCGTGTGCCATATTATCCATTTACAATTGGCTTGATTTGTGATATAATAAAACCAAATAAAATCTTATGGAGAACATTATGAAACGAACATTATGGAATATCACGTTTGCCTCGGTCATTACATTAGTGGCATACATAGTACTATCTGCTATCTGGGGAGCACTTTTGAGTGGTCTTGAAAATCCGACATTAAGACTCTTTTTGATTGCTTTGATGACAACTGTTGCATTCGGCTTTTTCTTGCTGTACACATCAAAAATCAGAAACAGCATCGGTGAAGATGAGGTAGCGTCCGATTATAAAAACAAAAAATACACTTCGCTTGTTGACGATTTCAAACTGATCATTAATAGAGAAACTAAAATGCTCATTTGTATTGCCGCGATAGTTTTGATATGTTTTGCACTTAATACGTTTGACCGTTTAGTGTTTGAAAAGAAAACAATTTCTTTTCCGACGTTCTTCTTTGCTCCGATGTGTTTATTTGATTCAATGATCAATATTCCTTTTGTGGGTTACCTATTAAGTGCCGTTCTCGATTGTCTGACATATATAGTTTTTCTTTTGTTATACCGCAAGAAAAAGTACAATTATTGGGTGAATAATAAGGTGTGAAATTAATATGGAACTTAAGAATAAAATAAAAGAATTGCGAGTGGCTCACAGCATGACGCAAGAGGCTGTCGCGGAACACCTTGGCGTTTCTTCACAAACCGTTTCAAAATGGGAACGAGGATTATTATCGCCCGATATAGCACTCCTGCCCAAAATCGCTTTGCTTTTCAAATGCTCTATTGATTACTTATTTGATATGGATCTGGTTTGGAGTATCGAGCATCGGCGAGAGTTTGAAGCGAAAATTCACGAACTTCACGCAAAAAAGGATTGGGAAGGTGTATATCAGGCTTGGATTCGTGAAATAGAGTTGAATCCTGACCATTACGGTAATTATGCCGACGTTATGCTTTACGTGTATCGAAAAAAAATGTACGATAAAGACCATGTTGAGAAAATGATTTCGCTGGCAGAACACGCTGAGAAGTGTTGCACGGACGACGATAAACGTAATGAAATATATCGAATAATGATTCAGCTTTGCTCTGAATCGGAAGATTCCATTATTAAGGAAAAAGGAAAATATTATTATAACAAGCTTCCGTCATTGCGTCATAGCCGCGAGGTCTATGCAAAATTCGTAATCGAAGGTGAAGAATATAGGGCACAAGTTCTGAAAAATATTATTTATACGATTGACCTTGCTGAATGTTCAGTACGCCAACTGATTATGCCTGGTATGCCACCACAAGAAAAACTGTTTTATTATCAAAAGGCGGCAGCACTACTTGAAACGGTATTAGACGGTAAGTACGCAGGCTTTTACGATCCGCCGCTACTTTCCGACTACGCCGAAATTGCCAAGATATATGTTCAACTTGGGCAAATGGATATGGCGGAAGGATATGTTAACCGTATTCTTGCGTCGTTGGAAAAGCATATGATAGACTCCGAGAAAGAAAACAAATCTCAAATTCTGTACTCCACAACGCTGTGCAACGCCGTTCCAACCGAACAGATATGCAAAAAGTTATTGCAAAATATAATAAGCACTCCAGAGCTTGAACAATTCAAAGATAAAATTTTCGATCAGCAAAAAAGGTACGAAGAATATATTTCTCACACAAGAGATACAAATCGAAAATCTTTTTGAACCGCTTCTCACAAACGGATAGTTCTGTGTGCTTACATTGATTTTTAATTAGAATTATGTTATAATAGATTCATAAAAATCATAACGGAGATTTCGAAAGATTTCTCCGTTTTTTTCTACCATTGGTTTAATTGATTAGAAAGTTATCAAATCAGTATTGACAAAAAGTGATTAGATGTGTATAATATCAGTAGAGTCATATGACATACCAAGCTATTGAAAGGGAGAGAAAAATGACATATTTAGAAATTAATAAAGCACTGGTAGATATTACCCGTCAGAAATGTGACGAGTGCAAGGCACGTCTTGATGCTATACCCAAAGAAAACATGACCGAAAGAAAAGCAGTTCAAGTGGAATACGGTATGTACACGTTCTGTGGTAATTTTGGATTTGTCTTCAATGCGAGTGGGGACAGAAGTAAATTTATTCAAACACGGAAACGTTATGTAGACAGAGTGGTGCATAAATATCCGAAACTTAACGAGGCGTATCAGACCATTGACGAAGAAGAAAAATTGCGTTTTGTTGCCGCATTGCAGGCTGAAATGAATATTCGTTATCAATGGTTGGATATGCAGTCAGCCGAGCTTGCTGCCGCCGAAGAGTCGGGAGATACAAAGAAAGAGTTTGAATTTAAGATCAAGGTGGGGGCAGTAAAAAACATGTTCGACGCATGGGAACTGTGGCGAAAGGAAAATGACGTTTATCCCAATATGTTTGAGGAGGAATAACAATGGAAAATTCAAATTTTTTCAATATTGCAAATGAGAAAATAAAAGCTGAAACAAAGAAGCTGGAGGATTTTTGTACCGAATTAGACAAAGACCCACAAAGAAAAAAAGAACTTATAGCAGAATATAAGTGTGCAAAATACAGATATGCCGGAGCAACGAACGTATGGTGTATGTTTTTTCACAGTCACAGAGTAGCTGGGAGAAATGCGGGAAATCATTATCTGATTCCACAAGTCAACGATATATTTGTTATGAAGCCTGAATATGTGGAACTTTATAACAATGCACCCGAAGACGAAAAACGTGATTACGCTCTGTATTACGGTGTGATTGCGTTTGCAGAAGTTGAAATTGCAAAGCTGGAAGAAAATATTCCTCTTGCAAGTGATTGGCACAAGATCGAGCTTGAAGAACGCATCGGTGGATTGAAATTTGCGAAAGAATGTCTTGAGGTCGCATGGCAGAAGCGAAAGGACGTGGCGGTATGAAAGAAAAGCTGGAACTTTTGAAGCTTCTTGCTGACGAAACACGTCTTGAAATACTCAACATACTTCTCAAAGAGGATTCATATGTTGAAAAGATCGCTTGTGAGCTTTCTCTCACTCCTGCGACCATCTGCTATCATCTTAAGAAAATGGAATCCGCCGGGGTGGTCAACTGCTCACGTTCGCAATTCTATATTATTTATTCGCTTAACAGGGAAGTGTTTGATAAGCCCCTTTATGAGCTGATAAAAAAGGACGAGGAAATAGTCAATACCGAGGAGAAATATAAAAAAGAAGTCATATCAAATTTCTTCAAATACGGCAGACTTACACAGATACCCACGCAAAGAAAAAAGCGTGAGATAGTTCTTCTTGAAATAGCCAAGCAATTTGAAATGGGACAAAAATACGACGAAAAAGAAGTCAATGAGATAATCCATAGATTTCACGAGGACCATTGTACTATACGCCGTGAAATGATAGCCTGTGGCATTATGCAAAGAGAAAAGGAAACATATTGGTTAGTTTAAAATGAAAAGGATTACTGTTTCTGAAAAGATAAAAGAGTACCGCCGTGAACATCATTTAACGCAAGAAGCATTCGGAGATATTCTTGGCGTTTCAGCACAGGCAGTTTCAAAATGGGAACGAGAGATCTGCTATCCAGATATTATGTTTCTGCCCGATATTGCTGTGCTTCTGCGTTGCAGTGTTAATGATTTTTTTGAAAAGGATTAAAAAAGATACGGAAACCAAAACGGTTTCCGTATCTTTTTTGTTTTAATTCTTCTTAGGCTTCTTTATCTTGTTAAGCTTCTTATTCATCTTAAGAAGCTCTTCCTTGGTAAAGCTTATATTCATCATTCCCATCATACTCGTCAAGCGGAGAACGCTGAAGCCGCCCATCATCTGCATAAGACCGCTGTCGGCATCCTTGAGATTGATGTCAAATCCGCCCGACTTCTTTTCGCTGTCCTTCTTGCCCGCGTCCATCTTCTTCTTTATCTTAAGACCAACACCGATAAACCACATCTTACCTCTCTTGCTCTCCATAATGTCGGAGATCTTGTCGTTAAGAGAGAATCTGCCCTCGGGAGCGTCAATGTCGAACCAGTTCAGTACCGCACCCTTTTCTACGAGAACGTAGTCCATATTCATCTCGTCAACCTTGCGGATAGTTCCTTCGTCGGAAAGCTCTCCTGCTTTGGCAACGATAGTGCTTTCGCCAACGTTGGGAACGTCAAAGTAGAAGAAATGATCCTCGGCAGTCTTTTTGCCCACACTTTCGCCGTTTACAAAAAGCTCTACCTCGGGAAGGTTGGAATAGACGGTAACCTTGGTCACGTCCTCAACTCGGTCGATATATCTCTTTCCGCAAAGATGAACGAAGGGGGCCTTCTCGGGGGATACGGGCCACGCCTTGTATG
>JAZOUQ010000006.1:0-5395 GCA_045658185.1 Eubacteriales bacterium | reverse complement strand
CTTGAATTTATAATACAGCAGACAGTGGCAATATCCCTCGAAATCGGGGTCTGCCATCTGCTCTCTGAATTCCTTACATATACATTTGGTGTCCTCGCTACGCTGGAGTCTGCAAGGGCAGTAGCCTCCCTTTGCTTTCAGTCCTTCCTTTATAGTACGGACCACGTCGGCGTTTTCATTCAGTCTTACACCCATAAGCAATACCTCCTTTAATTCTTATTTTATATTCTACCACATTTGTTTGCTTTTTTCAACCGTTTAAACAAAATAGTATTGTTAACAAAATAATGTTGAAAAACGGGTTGGTGTGTGATATACTATAAGGTAAATTGAAAGTATATTATGTCGAAAGGATTTTTGATATGTATAAAAGGATAATTGCACTGCTCACGGTTATTGTAATAGCTTTTTGTGCGGTAGGCTGCTCGAAGAGCGATGCTCCTGATGGAATGCATCTTGTTTCCCTTGAGGGCGAGCCGTTCAAGCTGTACGCTCCTCAAGCCTGGACCAGCAATACCGTCAGCGGTATTTCGGGTGCGTTTTTTGCGGGAACGGATAATATAGCGGTGTCCGCACGTTATTTCTCGGTGGGCGACGTTGGACTTGAGGATTACGTTCGTGCTACCATAGCCGCGTACACCACAACACACAAGAATTTTGAGCTTGACGGGGACGTGGCGGCTGCCGTGCTTGGCGGTGCTGACGCAAAGGAAATAAATTTCACGGCAGATTATGAAGGAAAGGCGTTCAGATTCCGTCAGCTTTTCGCAAAGCACAACGGAGATATTATACTGCTGTCCTTCCGCTGTCCTGCCGACTTGTTTGAAACGCATAACGGGCAGTTCGGCGAGATGATAGACGCGTTCAAGCTTTGTGCCAAGGGCGAGGTCAAGAACGACTGCGTCACCGACAAAAAGACCCCCGAGGGAATGAAGATAGCGTCGGGAGACGCACTTGAATACAGATTTTACGTTCCTCAAACCTGGATATGCGACACCGAAAGCGGTGCTTCACAGGCTTACGTTGACGAAAGCGGAAAGCCAAACGTGAGCGTGACGGCATATATTCCCGAGGACACTATGACGGCACAGCAGTATTTTGAGGAATGTGAGAGAAGCTACAAGGACAGCCTGAACGGATACGAGTTTATCGGCAAGTCCGAGAGAGAGGTGGGCGGACGAAAGGCAGTCAGCTACACCTATTCGGTTACCTACGGCGGAGTGAAATTCAATATGATGCAGACGGTGTTCGTTTATCTTGACAGAGTGTATTCCATAACCTACACCTCCCCCGCAGACACATTCGACACGCATATGGCAGACGTTGAGTCAATACTTAACGCATTCAGATTCAGATGATGAAAACGGTATATCTTGATAACAGTGCCACCACTCCGCTGAGTCCTGCGTCGAGGGACGCACTTGCCGAGGCGATGGAGTGCTTTGGCAATCCGTCGTCGCTCCATACTCTCGGACAAAAGGCCGAGGCACTTATAAAGAGGGCGAGAGAGCAGATGCTCTCTGCTTTCGGAGTACGCAGAGGGCAGGGAACGGTGGTGTTCACCTCCTGCGGAACGGAGGCGACCTCCTTGGCTCTTTTCGGAACGGCTCACGCCAAAAAGAGAAGAGATGCCGTTCGTATACTTACCACCGACTCGGAGCATCCCGCAACACTTCGTGTGCTTGACGCACTTGCCGAGGAGGGCTTTGAGATAGTTAAGATACCCACGGCGGGCGGAAGCCTTGATATGGAGGCACTTGAGGCGGCACTGGATAAAAAGGTGTTTTTGGCTACCTTTATGCTGGTCAATAACGAAACGGGTGCGTTGTATTCCGTCAAGGAGGCGTTTGCCAGAATAAAAAGAAAATACCCCGACTCGCTCACCCACTGTGATGCGATCCAGGGCTTTATGAGAGTGCGGTTTACTCCCGCGATGCTTGGTGCTGACCTTGTTTCCGTCAGCGGTCATAAGATACACGCCCCCAAGGGCGTGGGGGCTCTTTATATAGGAGCTGACGTGATAAAGGCAAAGAAGATAACTCCATTTTTGCTGGGTGGCGGTCAGGAGAGCGGAATGCGTTCGGGAACGGAGAACGTGATGGGCATTTGTGCCTTGGGTGCGTCGGCTTCCGATATGGCAGAGAGAAGAGAAGAGATAGAGAACCGCCTCGGTGAGCTGTACTCTTACGCAACCGAAAAGCTCTCGGCTCTTGACGTTCGTATAAACGTGCCAAAAGCAAGAGTTGACCACATAATAAATATAACGCTTCCCGATATAAAAAGCGAAACTATGCTTCACCATTTGTCAGCAGACGGAGTGTACGTTTCAAGCGGCTCGGCGTGTTCTTCTCATTCAAACACGCCAAGCGGTTCGCTCATAGCCTTCGGATTGACACCGAGGGAGGCGGATTGCTCCTTGCGTATCAGCCTGTCGGAGTACAATACGAAGGATGATATAGACCTGCTGTGTCAGTCCTTGACTGCGGGACTTGACAAGCTGGTGAGAATAAAATAAGATTATTTCAGGACGAGGGGAAGGGCATCTATGATGTCCGAGGCGATAAGTGAGCGTTTGCCAAGCTTTTGTGCGGCAACGTCACCTGCAAGGCCGTGAACGTAAACGCCAAGTGCGGCGGCTTCAAGCATTGTCAGCTTTCGTGAGCCGTCCTGTGCGAGTATACCGCCGATTATCCCCGCGAGTACGTCGCCGGATCCCGCGGTCGCCATTCCGTGGTTGCCCGATGTGTTGACGTAGACTCTATCCGAGCCGTCGGAAACGGCGGTGGCGTGGGTCTTGAGAACGCAGGTAAGCCCGTGTTTTTGAGCGAAATCACGGCAGATACTTTCAGGACACCCGAGCATTTCCTCAACCGACTTTCCCGTAAGTCTTGACATTTCAGCGGGGTGAGGGGTTATTATACAGCCCTTTGCGTATTTCAAAAGAGAGGGATTTTTTGAGATAAGATTGAGTGCGTCTGCGTCAAGCACCGTGGGAACGGAGCTTTGGCGAAGCACCGTGGCGAGTAGCCGTCTGGAGGTCTGCGATATTCCAAGACCGCAGCCGCAGACGATAACCGTGGCTCTCGATATAGCCGCAAGGATAAGGTCGGCGTCAAGCTCCTCTCGGTCGTAGACGGTGACGATAGCCTCGGGCAGAAGTGTTTGAATTATGGGAAGATTTTCTCGGACGGTGAGGACCTCGACAAGTCCCGCCCCCGTGCGAAGAGCTGCTTTTGCGGCAAAATAGGCAGCACCTGCCATACCGTACGAGCCACAAACACAAAGAACCCGTCCGAACGTACCCTTGTTCGATCTGTCGGGTCGGTAGGGCAGAGAATTCAGGTCTGCGTGGGTGTATGAATAGGTGGAAAAATCGCTCATTTTTATTGACCTCCCGTATAAATGTGTATTCATTTTATCATATAATTGGGGTTTAGTAAAGGGGATTGCGAGTAATTTCCAACAAAAAAGATTTTTGCGGCGGAAATATTCAAAAAAACTATTGACAACGGAAGTTAAATAGGATATAATATGTATTGTCGCATTTTATGTCAAGCCGATTATATCGGTAAAATGCAAGCAAAAACATAGGTTTTGCGGAGGTAAATATGGTCATTGACGTAGGTCCGCTTCTCCGAGGAGAGGTCAAGAAAATCGATATAGACTATATGTTGACTCCCGAACCGCTTTGGGGAATAGAGTTTGAGTCCGACGCACACGTGACGGGTGCTCTTACCGATAACGCAGGATATATGCGTCTTGTCCTTAAGGCGGAGCTTAAATACCACGGTGAGTGTGCGAGATGTCTTGCTCCTGTTGACGGAGTTTTCTCTCTTGACTTCGAGCGTACGGTGACAACGGAGGGCGTTCTCAGTGAAGAAACACTGAACGAGGACGTTGACGAATACGTGGTGATACACGGCTCTGCGTTGGACGTAGACGAGCCTCTTTGCGAGGAGCTTGTGTTGGCGTTCCCTCAAAAATTGCTTTGCTCCGAGGATTGCCCCGGACTTTGTCCCAAGTGCGGAAAGCCCTTGCGTGACGGAGATTGCGGATGTCCCACAAAGGAGATAGACCCAAGGCTTGCTATTTTGGCAACCTATTTTGACAAACAAAACAACGGTGATTAATTTATTAATTAATACAACAAAATTGTGTTCAACGCTTCAAGGAGGTGTAGATAATGGCAGTACCGAAGAAGAAAGTATCTAAGGCTCGCAGAGACAAGAGACGTTCCAACAACTGGAAGCTGGATCTCCCCGGCATGACTAAGTGCCCTAAGTGCGGAGAGTTCGTTCTCAGCCACCGCGTTTGTAAGGCTTGCGGCTATTACGGCGGCAAGGAAGTTCTCAAAGTAGAAGAGAGCAAGTAATCTCACAATAAAGAACAGACGGCATTTTTGTGTCGTCTTTTCTTTTTTGATTTCATTTAGAAGATAGATTTGTGGCAGGATTTTGCTACCTTTTTTCAAAAAGGTAGCGAAACACTTAACGTAAAACTAACTTCCAAATGAAATTTGGCAAAAGGGGTTTTCAAACGGAGAAAAGTATGGTAAAATAGGTAGGTAAGACAGTGAAAGGAAAGATAGAAATGAAAGGTTTCTTTAAAATAATCGCTTGTTTGCTTCTTATATCAACGTTTTGTCTTGCCGTTTGTTCCTGCAAGAAGATCGCCAACATACCCCACGATGCCGCAGAGCTTACCGCTCTGGACTATTCCGAAATAAATGCGGCGGATCACGTGGCGAGTGTGACCTACAAGGGATTGACGGTAACGCTTGACACCGCCGACGCATCTCGCGAGGACGCGGTGTGGGAAGAGATACTTAAAAATGCGAATATCAGCTCCTATCCCGAGGAACAGGTGGAGTATTATTTCCGGCAGGAGAAGGCGTACTATATGTACCTTGTGAATAATGACGAGGAGGACTATGCCACACTGCTCTCCATAAGAGGAATATCCGAGGAGGATATGCTTGAGGACGCCCGTAGGATGGTGGCGAAGGATCTTATACACCGCTTCGTGGCAGATGCGGAGGGTATTGAGCTGACGGAGGAGGACAAGACGGGGCTGTTTGACAGATACGTAGAAAAGTTTGTGAGCGACTACGGATACACCAAATCCTACGTTGCCGAGAATATGGCGGACAGCGTGTATGAAAGTATGCTGTACGATAAAACTATGGAATATATTATTCTGCAAAATACGTTTATAACACCGAACGAATAAGAAAAGCCGATCCACGAGAGTGAGGTCGGCTTTTGTGTAAACCATTGACATTAAAGGATTTATGTGGTATAATTATAAAATATTATGTTGTTTTTGAAAAATGCTAGTTTCGGAGGAATACCTTGGAAAATCAGATACAGTTAAAGTCGGGTGTTACGATATACAG
>JAZOUQ010000005.1:0-6152 GCA_045658185.1 Eubacteriales bacterium | reverse complement strand
CCCTCTCCGTCACCTAACGGTGCCACCTCTCCCAAAGGGCGAGGCTTTTGATATGTTTGCAGTATGCTTAAAAAGGCTCTCCTTTTAGGAGAGCTGTCAGCGTGAGCTGACTGAGAGGTTAATTCCCCGATAAATCAAAATTTGTACGTGTCTGCTGAATAAAAAACAAGGCGGAGTCAATTAAGACTCCGCCTCGGATCTTTGTATTAAAAATTAATTAGCGGGGGGAGCGGGGGGAGCGGGGGTAACGGGGGTAGCAGACGCGTAATTATACTTATAATCAAAGTCTGCTGCCTTGATAAAGCCCGTTGCGTTCATTACGTTGTCGTAGTACCACTTTCCGCTTTCGCTTAGCATATCGTAAGTCCACGTTCCGTCGTTAGCATATTTTTCATTGCCCTTGAGGAACATAAACTGTGCGGGTACGTTGGTACTTCCGCCGGGGAAATCTCCAAAACGGAACAGCGTATAGTTAACGTCGTTTTCGAGTATGAAATTCAGCCACTTGTTTGCTTCCATATAGTCGGCATCAAATCCGTATGCATCGTATCCGCCTTCAAACTTCATCTCTGCGTTAGCGGGGCTGAACTCGGTTATAACAATGGTAAGTCCGTTCTTGATCGCATCGCACACACGCCAACCGTAAAGTGCATCCTCACGGTATGCCTTATCGTAGTACACATTATACGTTGTGGTGTATGCATAGCAGTGGAAGGTGTGAGCAATATTATAAGAAATCTCTGTGGGGAACGGATTATCGATGGGGTCATTTCCTTTTGCCGCATTGTCCTCCGAAAGACGTCTTGAGTGCATATTGGGTGCGGCTATTATTATCGCATTGGGATCTATAGCTCTTATATGGCGGATAAGTGTTTCCTCCCAAGTTTTGAGGAACGTCCAAGAAGATGCATTGGGCTCGTTGGCAAGCTCAAAAATAACGTAAGGATTATCTACGTATTCGGTTGCCAGGATTCCAAAGAATTCCTTTGCAGGCTCAAGAAGTCCGGTAAGATAAGCATCTTTACCGGCATTGTTCATAACGCCCCAGTCCATTATACAGTAAATACCGAGAGCCGTTGCTTTGTCAACGGCAGCCTGCATCTTTTTAATATAAGAAGCCCTCGTCGCCTCGTCAACGTTCTGATATCCTTCTTTCGCACCCAAGCCTACGGTAATACGAATAATGTTACAGCCCTCCGCCTTTATTCTTTTGAGGGAAGAATCAGAGGTACTCTTTGCCAGATCGTCGTTTGTTTTGCTTACGTTCCACGGAACAAGTCCCTTAAGAACGACTACGTTTCCCGCAATATCGTAGAAGCGGCCGTTCTCGGTCATAAGTCTTGAGGAGTCGTCATACATAGGCTCATAATACTTCATAGTATTGGTAACCGACGTTCCGCTCTGAACGGTGGTGTAATCTTTGCTTTCAAGATCATTCTGCAAGAAGGTGTAGTTACCCGTCAAGCCGGTTATCTTTACCGTCCAGTTACCTGCACCCTGAGAAATGGTAGCTCCCGCGGGGGCATCTCCCGTAAACATAGCAAAATTCTTGCCAACCATTACGGTGTACTCTGCATTTGTATCGGTATTTTTCAGCGTACACAAAACGTCCGTGGGACGGAGTGCAAACGCGTTTGCATAGTCCTTCCACATAATGTTAAGTGCCGCAGATGAGGTGGTATATGTAATGGGGGTCTTGTCGGGCAGGGCAAACTCGTTAGGACCGTTCCAACGTGCGATAAAGGTAGTATCACCTATGATGGGAGTATTTGCAAGATCTACCTTTTGACCGTTCTCATTGTACCAACCATCAAAAGTATAGCGGTTGCGGCTGGGGCGAACGGTTGCGGCGTTAATAGTCGTTCCGTCCGCTACGTACTGAGTTTCCACAAACGAGCCGCCGTTCGTATTAAATACGACTCTGTGTCCCTCGCGACGTGCTATACGAACCTCACAAGTTCTCTCAACTCCGCTGACGGTGTAAACTATGTCGAATACGTTAGTTCCAACGTCAAGCTTAACGGTAGTGCCGTCAAGCTGCTCACCGTTCTTACTTACCTTATGATTCTTTCCTCCGATAAGAGGCTCTATGTCGTAGGTCGATGTATCAAAGCTGCAAGCAAGAACTACTCTCTTGTTAGGCTCAGGCTTATCAACCTCTCCCTCGGACGGGGGCGTTTCGGTATCGGTGGTGTCTGTAGAAACATCTGTTCCGGGTGTTTCAACGTTACCCGTACAACTAACCAGACCGAAGCACATAGAAAGTGCAAGAATTAAAACAAGTATTTTTTTCATATTTCCTCCTGAAAATTAAGTTCAATTATTTTTTAATGATCGTTCAACTGCACGGAATATATCCTCCGCTACCTCTTCCACCGTGCGGTAGCCGTCTATTTTACATATCCTATCCGTTTTCCCAAGGTCGTCTATCACCGAAAGAAAACGGTTTCTGACGGCAGTCAGCGTTTCCTCGTTCTCGTATATCTCAACGCTCTCTCGTCCTCTGCTTATACGCTCAAGGCTCTGTGCGGGAAGCAGGTCAACGTAGATACACAGATCGGGCCGCCTTATCTCGGGACATTTCAAATTCATAGCCTTTACCCATTCGTAATCGGTAGACTGCCCCTGATACGCCAAGGTAGAATAATAATATCTGTCGCAGATGACGTCCACGCCCCCCTCAAGGAGTGCTGTAATTCCCTCCTCTGCGTCGGTGTTGTGGGCTATTCTATCCTCCACGAACATAACCGCCATCTGACATTCCGTCCTTTTGACCTTGCCGCCGAGAGCCTCTCTCAAAGCCTTGCCCGACGGAAGGGACGTAGGCTCTGCGGTAAGACGTACCCTTCTGCCCATAGCCTCAAGACGCTCTGCCAGAAGCCTTGCCTGAGTTGTCTTTCCCGAGCCGTCAATGCCCTCGAAAACTATAAATATTCCTTTTTGATTATCCACTTCATCACCTCAATCTCAATGAGATCTCTCCGCTGGACAGCAATCTTTCCGAACCGTCGGAAAGCAATACTCTCAACGCACCGTCGTTCTCAACAGCCACAGCCACACCCGTGAGTGTGACCCCGTCAGCGGTAAGATCCACGGATTTTCCCAAAACGCAGGAACGCCTTCTGTATTCCTCCATATAGGACGTATCTCCGCCTTTAACACGGGCAAGAAGGTCAAAAAGCTCGGTCGCCGCGGCAACCGTCAGCTCCCGACGAAAGCTCGTTTCCTTGCCAAGACTTCCTGCTATATTTTTTATGTCCTCGGGAAAATCCTCGGTTGAAAGATTTATGCCGATGCCTATCACCACAAATCTTCTATCGCCCGCAAAGAAAGATTCTGCAAGTATACCGCACACCTTTTTGCCGTCCAGATAAAGGTCGTTGACCCACTTTATAAGCGGCTCTGCTCCCACCGTTTTTTCGATTGCACAGCACACGGCAACAGCCGCCGCCGAGGTCATTCGCGTGACCGAAGAAATATCATAGTCGGTCACGTCAAGAGCCAAGCTCATATAGATTCCCGTCCCCGAGGGAGAAAAAAAGCTTCGTCCCATTCGTCCTCTGCCACCCGTTTGGGTGTCTGCCACCAAAAGTGCGGGAGCAACTGCCTCGCTCGACGTTATCATTCTTTTGGCTAAACTGTTGGTAGAGTCTACCTGTCCAAAGCTATATACACTTATTTGTCTGTCAGCCAATGCACAATCATCACATATTCCAAGGAAATCAAACATTTCTATATTCAAAAACAAACCACATCCTTGTCAATCATTACGCATTGTGTTTATTATACCATAAATCCCACAATGTGTCAAGTAATATTATCCATAATGAATAGATTTACACTTTTCCCTTGAACAAATCCACATTTCGTGATATAATATTATCATTAAGTTGAAAGGTTGGCACGAAAATGGGGTTTCTTCCGATTACGAAAAATGAAATGAATACGCTTGGTTGGGACAGACCCGACTTCGTTTACGTCACGGGTGACGCATACGTTGACCACCCAAGCTTTGGCGTTTCTCTCATATCCCGCGTACTTGAGGCGGAGGGGTTCAGAATTGCCATACTCTCTCAACCCGATTACAAAAGCTGTGAGGCTTTCCGTGAGTTTGGCAGAACACGACTTGGCTTTCTCGTAACTGCGGGAAACATAGACTCGATGGTCGCCCACTACACCGCCGCCAAGAAAAAGCGTACATACGATTACTATTCCCCCGGGGGAAAGGCAGGACTCCGCCCCGATAGAGCCACTATCGTGTATTGCAACCGCATACGCGAGGCTTACGGCGACGTGCCGATAGTCATAGGCGGTCTTGAGGCGTCCCTCCGACGCTTCGCACATTACGACTATTGGTCGGACAACATCAGACGTTCTATTCTGGTTGACTCCCGTGCGGATATTCTGACCTACGGTATGGGAGAAAATATACTTATCCGTATCGCAAAGCTGCTTGACAAAGGTGTTCCTGTCAAGAAGATACGCGACGTGAGAGGCACGGTCTATCTCGCCAAGCCCGACGAAAAAATACACTTTCCCGTGGCGGCTGAATTTGATTACAACGAGTTAAAGACCGACGACCGCAAATATGCCGAGGCGTCTGGAATACAGTATAAAAATCAGGATTCTATCAACGGAAAGGCTATCGTTGAGCGTTACGACAACAAAATACTGGTACAAAATCCCCCCATGCCCCCTCTTCCGGGAGAGGGGCTTGACAGAGTTTACGCCCTGCCCTTTATGAGAAATTACCACCCCTCCTATGAAAAGGACGGCGGTGTCCCCGCAATAGCCGAGGTCAAATTCTCAATCACCCACAATCGCGGCTGCTTCGGTGCTTGTAACTTCTGTGCCTTGGCATTCCACCAAGGAAGAACGGTACGCTCACGCAGTATCGAGAGCGTTGTTGAGGAAGCAAAGAAGATTACCGAGCTTCCCGATTTCAAGGGGTACATACACGACGTGGGCGGCCCTACCGCTAACTTCCGCTACCCCGCCTGCGAAAAGCAATTAAAGGACGGTGTGTGTTCGTCACGTAAGTGCCTAGCTCCCACCCCCTGCAAAAATCTTATTGCCGACCATACGGAATACGTCAAGCTTATCGAGGAGATAGAAAAGCTCCCCAAGATAAAGAAGGTGTTTATCCGTTCGGGCATACGCTTCGACTATCTTCTGTGCGACAAGGACGATACCTTTTTCCGAAAGCTTGTGCGTGACAACGTCAGCGGTCAGCTGAAGGTAGCACCCGAGCATTGCTCCTCGCCTGTGCTTCGCTGTATGGGTAAACCCGACTTTGAGGTGTACAGACAGTTCAGAAGCAAGTATTTTGCACTCACCAAGGAGATAGGAAAGGAGCAGTATCTTGTTCCCTACCTTATGTCCAGTCACCCCGGCTCTACCCTTAAGGACGCACTTGAGCTGGCTCTTTGCTTAAAGCGTGACCACTACGCACCCGAGCAGGTTCAGGACTACTACCCCACACCGGGTACTGCGTCAACGGTTATGTTCAAAACGGGAATCGACCCGCTTACTATGAAGCCCGTTTACGTAGCCACCGACTATCACGAAAAGCAGCTCCAGCGTGCCTTGTTGCAGTATAACCGCCCCGAAAACGCCCCCCTCGTGCGTGAAGCCTTGATAAAGCTCCACAGAGAGGACCTTATCGGAAACGGCGAGGAATGTCTTGTCCGCCCCGAAAGAGTGCAAACAGGCTATCGCACAAAACCCCAAGGCAACAAAAACAATAGAAATACATCTTCGCACAAAAACACCAAACCCCATAGCAAGGCTAAAAAGCCGAACAATACGCAACGGAAAAAGAAATAAATAAAAGCAGATACGGAAGAAATCTTCCGTATCTGCTTTTTCGTAGGACAGACGTATTATTTTTGGGGAGGAGCAAGCCCCTCCCCTACCGACATTATATGTTCTAACATAAATCTAACATAGTGGAATTTTTGGGGTAGCGGTCCTAGATTCCACCTTCGCTTCGCTCGGTGCTTTTTCCACCAGTGTCATCCTGAGCGTAGTCGAAATCCGAGCATAGCGAGGATCAAACGGTGCGTAGCAACGTTTGGGATCTCGGTGGAAAAAGTTCGACTCCGCTTACGCTTCGCTCAGAATGACACGCGGGAGCAGTGCTGCAAATGACA
>JAZOUQ010000004.1:0-7691 GCA_045658185.1 Eubacteriales bacterium | reverse complement strand
CGCAAGCTTCAAATGGAAAAAGAACAGCTCCGCGACAACCGGAAAAAGGATTATTACCGCGATGTATTCTTCAACGATAACGTTCAATTTGAAGTGAAACTGAATAATATCGGCTCTTACTTTATCAGCAAGTATAAGGAGACTTGGCAGAAGCTTTATAAAATCAATAAGACAGAGGATGTTAAGCACAACATCATCAACACGTTGATTATGATCGTGAACGTATCAAGCGAATTTTTGGTGCTGACGGTATCTGTGTTCGATGTTGTAAATAAACATATCGGTATCGGTGATCTGCAATACAATCTCAGTATGGTATCGCGCTTGCGAAGCCAATCTCAAATGCTGATGAATAAGGTTAATAAGTTTCTCAACGATAACACCCGCCTGATCGAGCTGCAAGAGTTTATGGATATTGAGCCCGAGGTCGAGAAGAGCGGAACGCTGAAGCCGTCGAACAATCCTAAAATCGAATTCTGCAACGTATCCTTCCGCTATCCAAATGCGGAGCAGTACGTGTTGAAGGAGTGCTCCTTTACCATCGAGCCTCATGAAAAGATTGGTCTGATTGGTCTAAACGGCGCAGGAAAATCCACGATTATCAAGTTGATGTTCCGCTTCTATGATCCAGAGGAGGGATGTATCAAGCTCGACGGCGTAGATCTGAAGGAGTACGATGTTTACGCCGTGCGCAAGGTGTTCGGTGTCCTGTTCCAAGATTACGTCACTTACTGTTTGCCTCTCCGCGAGATTATTGCACTGTCCGATTTTGACGAACGGTTCAATGATGAAAAGCTGAAAAAGTCTTGCGACATTAGTGGTGCAAGCGAGGTGATAAAGGATTGGGAGAACGGTTACGATAGCGTTCTTGGGCGATACTATGCGGATAACGGCAAAGACCTTTCGGGCGGTCAATGGCAGCTCGTGGGGCTTGCCCGTGCGTACTTCAAGGATAGCGAGTATATGATTCTCGATGAGCCCTCTGCCGCGCTTGACCCAATTTCTGAGGATAGGATCTTTGAACAGCTCTATCATTTGAGCGAAGGCAAGAGCTCGGTCACAATCTCGCACCGACTTTCAAACACCACTCTTGCCGATAAGATTCTCGTTATCGGCGACGGACACATTATAGAACAAGGCTCGCATTTTGAGCTTTTGAAGCAGAATGGAAAATATGCCGAGCTGTTTAACTTGCAAGCAAGTAAATATATTTGATACGGCATTTAAGAACGCTTGAAAACTGCATTGTCAAAAAGCAAGTGTAAGAAAGACACCGCCGAGAGCAACCGTGATTGGTCGCTCTCGGCGGTGTTATATAATATAAAATTCATTTCAACCATCAATAGAAAAAGTTTGTTTGCTTCAACAAACCAGTTATTGAATGTTCTCCATTTAAGTGGTATAATGTAATTGTTAGAAAGGGGGATTGGGTTATGAATATCGGTAAAATTATAACTGACAGGCGAAAAGCGCTTGGATTAACTCAACAGGCACTGGCAGAAAAGCTGAACATTTCTTTTCAAGCTGTTTCAAAATGGGAAAATGGTACTTCTTATCCCGATGTTACGATTCTTCCCGTACTTGCAGCTACTCTGAAGGTTTCTATAGACTCCTTGCTCGGATATTCTTTACAATCATTAACCGAATATGATAAACGGTATAATGCGGAAGGCTATTATTGGGGCTTGTCGCCCAATAATCTTTGCTATGAAATCATGCGCCTCAAGCCTCCGACTAAGCCGTATAAGGTGCTTGATATCGGGTGCGGCGAGGGCAAGGATGCTGTTTTTCTCGCAAGAAACGGATATAATGTAACTGCCTTTGATATTTCGGAGCAAGGCTTATCTAAGGCACGTGAACTTGCTGATCACTGCGGCGTTAAAGTAGATTTCTTCAAAGCAGATATACGTGACTTTAGACTTGAAACGGATTTTGATATCATTTTTTCAAGTGGAGTATTTCATTATATTCCTCAAGAACAACGCAGCGACGTCATTGGAAGTCTTAAAAAGCATACCATTTCAAATGGTATAAACGTTATAAATGTTTTTGTAAGAAAGCCCTTTATTCCATTGCCGCCCGATATTGAAGAAAGCGAACTCGCGGCAGGCGATTGGAAATCCGGAGAATTATTTATGTATTACCACGATTGGCTGTTCCGCAAGAATGAAGAACGAATTTTTGATTGTAACAGCAGTGGGCTTCCACATAAGCATTGTATGGATGTTATGATTGCAGAGAAATATTAAACTAAAAGAGATCGGTTTTATGAATTTAACGGCGAGGGTAACCGTTTGGTCACTCTCGGCGGGGTTTTTCAATATGGGTAAACAAAGTAAAAAAAAAAACCGAACAGTTCCGTCGTAACGAAACAGTTCGGATTTGCTTGTTTTGGTGGATCCGAGGGGAGTCGAACCCCTGTCCGAAAACCTCTTGATATAACTTTCTCCGGGTGCATTCCGTTGATTAAGCTTCCCCGCCTCGGCAGTCAACGGACAAGCCGCCGATTTGGGTAGCCATTTTTTGCGTGATCGGTTCAATGGCGAAACGCCGATGCACGTTCACCGCTGTCTTGACGCTCAGTCCGAGGCCGCGATACTCCTCGGAGGAACGGGTGGCTTATGCCACGGCACTGCCCTTAGGCAGCCATTGCTACAGTTTTATTGTTAGCGTTTATTTTTAAAATTTGGACCTTTTCAGAGATTGTCCGGCTCTACCCGCTTATTATACCTCAAAATCCCCGTCGAAACCTTTACGGACCCGTGTTTGAAGTAAAAAGTAATAGTGAAAAGTGAAGAGGTCAATCGTAATGCGATTGCTCCTTCATTCTTCTGCCCATCTCTCTTCACGCCGCCT
This sequence comes from Eubacteriales bacterium, assembly GCA_045658185.1. Lineage (GTDB taxonomy): Bacteria > Bacillota > Clostridia > Oscillospirales > CAG-272 > HGM12713. The sequence continues at coordinate 4,835 of JAZOUQ010000004.1, read as the reverse complement.
TATCTGCCGCCACATCTCACTTATCGTAAAGCTTTTTGCCTCGACAGAGTCCAACCTCTACCTTGACGTTCTTTCCCGAAAAGTAAAGCGACAGCGGCACAAGGGTAAGTCCCTTTTGCGACACCACGCCAAACAGCTTATTAAGCTCTCTGCGGTGCATCAGCAGTTTTCTCTCGCGAAGCGGCTCTCTATTGAATATATTTCCCTTTTCATAGGGACTTATATGCATTCCGAGAACGTACAATTCCCCATTTTTGAATGAGCAATAAGAATCCTTCAGATTGACCGCTCCCGCTCTTATACTTTTGACCTCCGTACCGAAAAGCGATATTCCCGCCTCGTACTTCTCTTCGACAAAATATTCGTGATATGCTTTTTTGTTCTGTGCTATCACTCTTGACGTCTGCTTTTTCTCAGCCACAATACCGCCTCCTTTCCTTTTTTCAAAAGCTATATTATTCTATCACATTATTTGTGAAAAATCAAGTGCTTTACGTCGAATATTAAATACTGCAAACAAGTTTTTCTATAACTCCGTATCCCGACTGGGACTGCTTCATTGACAGGTCTGCCTCAACGCAGAGGTCAAGAGCCTCCCTCAGCTTCGCCCAGGACTTCCCTGCCGCACTCTGTGCGTAAAGCTTTGCTTTGTATTCACCCATTTTACGGCTTTTGGTAGACATATAATTTGATATTTCCAACGCAGAGCAGCCCTCGTCAACCAGTGCCTTTACACCAACAAGGTCGCTTACGGTACTCGATACCTCTGAGAGCAGCATTAGCGGCTCGACACGTCTGAACTTCATAGCCGCAAGGGCGGTCATAGCGTCCTCGCTTCTGCCGTCAAGCAAGGCGTTTGCAAACGTATATGCCTCTGTGGTCAGCTCTGCCACCGACACGTTCAGCACGTCCTCGCGTGTGACCGTTTTGCGTCCGTTTGCAAGAACGTAATACGACAGCTTTTCCGTTTCGTTGGCAAGGGTATACATAGACCTACCCGCATAATTTATAAGGAAAGAGCAAACGTCAGGCGACGCCTCTGCTCCGTTATGATTAAAATGCTTTCCGACCCAGGACACAAGCTTTGCCCCCGTTATAGGCTCAAACTGAACGAGCGTCAGGTATTCTCCAAGCGTTTTAAGGATTCCCGACGGATATTTCGGCAGATTTCCCTCGTCTATCATATTTGCGGGAACGGAGATTATCAGCACGTTGTAATTGTATTCGGGCAGAGTTTCCAGCACCTCGCAAAGCTCGTCTATTTCCTTTGGCTTCAGAGCGGTGAAATTAAGTCCGTTCACCACAACTATCTTCTGCTCGGTCATCATCGGCATAGGCATAAGAGCGTCCAGCAAAGCGGAGGCACTGTAATCTATCACGTCGATGGTCATATCGTTAAAGAGTGCGAAGGTTTCGTCGCCGCAGACCGCCTTTCTTGCCGCACCTACGGAATAGGACTTCATATAGTCCTCATCTCCGAAGAAAAGATACCCGCCCGAAAGTCCCTTTTTCATCTCTTTTCTGAAGGCGTCCTCTTTTATTATCTGCACACTCTCACCTCATTTCGCTTCAATTATATAGTAAAGCTACCCTAACAAAGTGAATTATACCATATTTTTTGCCCAAAAGCAACGATTTTTTCTACAATTAAGGAAAAATTCAAAAAAAGACTTGACAAATCAGCAAAAATGTGGTTAAATATAGGATGTCATTGTATAAAGCGTAATTCGGCTGAAAAGCAACACGCTTCCGGATAATATTCCGGATATCTCGTGATCCGGGATACAAACAACATTAAGGAGGTGCACGAAATGCTTAGAACTTATCAACCTAAGAAGCGTCAGAGAAAGAAAGAGCACGGTTTCAGAAAGAGAATGGCTACTGCCGACGGAAGAAACGTACTCAAGAGAAGACGTGCAAAAGGCAGAAAAAAACTGACCTATTAATTTTGGAAAATTCCAAAAAACATAAAACCGCCGATGTTTTGTACATCGGGGTTTTTAGTATATAGGTAAAATTATGAAAAACGTAGCAATAAGAGAACATCACCTATACAACAAGGCATTCAAGCTGGGCAAACGGTACGTGGGTAAATACGCCGCCGTTTACGTGCTTCGGGACTATTCCGCCGAAAGGCTGAAGAATGCTCATCCCGAAAAGAAATACGTCAACAGACTGGGACTGTCCGTTTCCAAGAAGCTGGGCGGTGCTGTAGAGCGTAATCGCTCCAAGCGGGTCCTCAGAGCCGCATACGATACGGTGAAGGACCGTCTGAAGACGGGTAATCTTATTGTAATAAGCCCACGCGTAAGCATTCTGTCCGTGAAAAGCACGGACGTTGCCGCGGAGCTTGAGATAGCCTTTGCGGAGTTGAAGCTTATTCGCTCCGCAGGTGAAACACAAAAATGAAGCACGTTTGCATTTTGCTGATCCGCTTTTATCAGAAATTTTTATCGCCCTTAAAACGAAATCCGTGCTGTAGGTTTACGCCTACCTGCTCAGCCTATGCCCTCGAGGCATTTCAGAAACGTGGCTTTTTCGTCGGATTCGGACTTTCTGTTTGGCGTATTCTTCGCTGTAACCCATACGGCAAGGGAGGCTTTGACCCCGTGCCCCCAAAAAAGCGAGGAAAACACAAAAAAATTCCGAAGTACGACACGGATGCGATAAAAAAAGAGAACGGGACTGCGGCCCGTGACAATGACTCCACCGCTAATAATTAAGAGAGGATTTTCCGCAATATCCCTTTGCGGAAACTAAAAGATCAATGAGTTCTATTTGGGATATTATCAATATACCAATGGGTTACGTCATAAGATTCTGCAACTCTATCGTAGGAAACCACTACGTGTGGGCACTCCTTTTGTTTGCGATCTTTATAGAGGTACTTCTCCTTCCCTTTGGTATAAAGCAACAGAAAACTTCCATTAAGCAAGCAAAACTCCGTCCCAAGGAAATGGCTATACGCAAAAAGTACGCGGGACGCGACGATAATCCTACCAAGCAGAAAATGTCTATGGAGATACAGGAGCTGTATCAGAAGGAAGGCTACAACCCCATGGGTGGCTGTCTGCCCTTGCTTATTCAGTTCCCCATAATCATTGCGTTGTATAACATCGTAATGGACCCTCTCAGATATATCTGCCGTTTTTCAAACGACATCATCAACCAGATAGCTACCACCACCTCCGCATATACGGGCAAGACCTACGACGTTGCAAGAAACATCGACCTGCTCAGCGATATGCAGGGACTTTCCTATGAGCATTTTGAGAGCATTGAAGGTTTCACCCTTGAAATGTATGAAAACCTTCCCATTCTTAAGATGTTCGGCGGTGCTATCAACCTTGGCGACATTCCACAGATAGCACAATTCAACTGGCTTCTTACCATTCCCGTGCTTACCTTCTTCGCATACTTCTTCAGTATGAAGATGTCCCGTAAGCTCTCCTATCAGCCTATGTCCGACGACAAAGCTACAGGTTGCTCCAACACTATGATGGACGTTATGATGCCCCTCTTCTCGGTGTACATCGCATTTAAAGTTCCTGCGGCAATCGGCGTTTACTGGATATTCAAGAGTATTTTGGGCGTTGTCAAGCAGTTCTTTATCAAGCTGGCTATGCCTCTCCCCAAGTTTAGCGAGGAGGACTACAAAGCGGCTGAAAAAGAGGTTATGGGCAAGGCTGAAAAGAATACCAAGGTGGCAAAATCGGGACGCGTAGTTCGTTCGCTTCACCACATCGACGACGAAGATTTCGAGGATACCGCCGAGGCGGCTCGTAAAAGACGTGAGGCTCTTGAGGCTCAGCAGGCTGAGGAAAAGACAAAAAAGGAAGAAGCAGCTAAAAACTCCAAGCTTTTGGACGGTGCGGGCGTAAAGGCTGACGACAGAGCAGAAAAAAACAAGGCTAAAAAGCAAAAAAAGGCCGAAGAAAAGGCTAATGACAACAATACAGACGGAGAATAAAAAGTGAAAAAGGAAGTTATTACATCGGCAAAGACCATTGAAGAAGCTATAGCTCTCGCAGTTACCGAGCTTGGTGCTCCCTCTGCCGACAAAATAGAATATACCGTAATCGAAGAGCCTAAGAAGGGCTTGTTCGGTATCGGTGCTGCAAACGCAAAAATATCCGCAACCTACACCGTTGGCGGCGAGCAGAACGCTTTGGACTTCATAAAGACTCTGCTTGGAGATATGAATATCGAGGCTGACGTTGAAATGACCGACGGCGAGAACGGTGAAAAGAGAATATCCGTTACGGGTGAGGCTGCCGCTATTCTTATAGGACACCATGGCGACACGCTGGATTCTCTCCAGTATCTCGCAAACCTTGCCGCTAACAAGAGAGTTGACGGTAAGAAGGGTGACTACGTTAAGATAAGCGTTGACGTTGAGGGCTACCGTGCAAAGAGAGAGGAAACTCTCCGTACGTTGGCAAGACGTATGGCGGCTAAGGTTCAGAAGTATAAGAAGAGCGTAATGCTCGAGCCTATGAACCCCTATGAAAGACGCATCATTCACTCCGAGATACAGAACATCGAGGGTGTTTCCACCAACTCTATCGGCTCTGAAAATAACAGAAAGATAGTTATTTTCCTTGAATCGACAGCAGAATAACAAAAAGTGCTGAGTCAATGACTCAGCACTTTTTTTGTTACGAAATTACATTTACGCAGGATTTTCGCTACCTTTTTTTCAAAAAGCGACACCGCGTCCCATCACGGTTCTGTGATGTATTTCTCCCAGCCGTCGGTGGTGTGGATCGTTCCGTCGGGCAGTACCCATTGTGCTTCTGTATCGGACAAGGAATTCACAAGAGCCATTCCCTCCT
>JAZOUQ010000003.1:0-21354 GCA_045658185.1 Eubacteriales bacterium | reverse complement strand
GTGTCATCCTGAGCGTAGTCGAAATCCGAGCATAGCGAGGATCAAACGGTGCGTAGCAACGTTTGGGATCTCGGTGGAAAAAGTTCGACTCCGCTTACGCTTCGCTCAGAATGACACGCGGGAGCAGTGCTGCAAATGACAGCACAGACTCCGCCTTTGTAGGGACAGGCGTCCCCGACTGTCCGTTGGCGGGAGGGGGAACCCCTCCCTACAAATAAGCCATTATTTGTCAGTAAAGTTTTTGGGGCTACCTTTTTTCAAAAAGGTAGCGAAAACCGCGTCCCCATAACTAACTTCTATTCATTTGAATATATGGGCTTAACGTGTGGGGTTTCGGGAACGGAGGCGTCTATCTCTGCTCCGACGCAGTCCTTAAGCGCGTCCGAGTTCAATATCTCACCCACCACCAACAGCTTTTCAGCTATGTTGGTTTCGTCCCCCATATACACCTTGTATTTTCCGTCTATTTCAATATTGATATCAAAACGGCTTTCGATGTCCACCAGAGTCATTCTGTACTTCAGACTGCTGTTTCCCATCTCGTATATCAGCTCAAGAGAACGCTTCAGCTCCTGCTCGTCCTTGCCAAACTCTGGCTGTTTCCCCAGCATAAGAGAACGCACGTTGGGAAGTACCAGCTGTGGCACGTCCTTCGCTCCGAATCCGTCTATCGCCATAGTTTCCTCAATTACCATCAAAGTGTCGTCAAGAATATATCTGTTACCCGACAGCTCAACGTACCATTTGGGAATCCTTTCGTCCACAACAATAATCACCTTGTTGGGAAAAACTCGCTTGACCTTCACTTCGTTGACGTACGGGCAATTTTCAAGAATAAGCTCTTCAGCCTCTTTCTTGTTTATGGAATACAGCTTATCTCCGTGCTTGATTCCCGACTTCCCTATTACGTCGCTCTGCTCGTAATAGGTCATTCCGTAAACGCTGATCTTTTTTACGGGTAAAAATGAGCATATGTAAGTAACAAGTGTAACGGCGGTAAGCACACTCATAACCGCTATCATTAAAACGAAAAGTATTTTTACCTTATCAACGCCTCTGTCCGTTCTTGACATACGCTCCCAACTTCCTTTCTTATTTTTGTTTTGCCTTGAGCATTCGGCATATCTCGCCGTATATCTTCTCGCCCGTATCCTCCGAGGCAAAGCCCGATACGGCACGGACAAGTGCCGCCGCATATTCCTTATCCGAATATATTCTCTCAACAGCCGTGCATATAGCCTCGGCACTCAAATCCTTTTCCTCAATAAGCACCGCCGCCCCCCGCTCGGAGAGAGCCTTGGCGTTTTTGTACTGATGCTGGTCCGTTGCCCCCGGGAACGGTATCAGAACCGCCGCCTTACGCATCATAGCGATCTCTGTCAGCGTCATGGCACCCGCACGGCATATCACCACGTCAGCCGCCGCCATATAGTCTGACATATTGTATATATAGTCCTTCAGCACAAATCGGGGAGAGTTTTCAAGTCCTGCCTCAGAGAACGCCTTCTTTGCGTCCTCATAGTAATTCTTTCCTCCCGAGTGCACACACATAACGTCGCTTTTCTTTGAGGCAAAGCCCTTCATAACGTGGATAGCCGCCTCGTTCACCCTCTTTGCTCCAAGGCTTCCGCCAAAGGAAAGAACCACAAATTTGACGTCGTCGGGTATGCCAACCCTCCGTCTTGCCTCTTTCTTATCCACTCCCGAAAAGCTGACTCGCACGGGATTTCCCACGTTTACAGCCTTATTTTTGTGCTTGAGATGATCCTCGGTGGATTTAAAATTGGTAAGTATCAGGTCTACCTTGCCCTCAAGCTTACGCACCGCAAGTCCCGGATAGGAGTTGGATTCGTGAATGACCGTAGGTATTCCAAGCTCCGCCGCCGCCTTCAAGGTGGGCCAACAAACGTATCCGCCCGTGCCGATAACCACGTCAGGCTTAAATTCCTTTATGACCTTTTTTGCCTTTGAAGGAGCTGTCAGTATGGTATATGCGGTCTTTATATTGGAGAGGGACAGCGAACGCTGAATACCTCTGATATCCACCGCGTAAAACTTATAATCTTCCTTTTCGGCAAGTCTTTTCTCTATTCCCCGCTCCGTACCCACGTAAGCAAACTCTGCTGACTTGTCGTGAGCCTTTATTATATCAGCGATGGCGAGAGCGGGTGTAACGTGTCCGCTCGTTCCTCCGCCGGTAAGCAACACTCTCATTGTGTGACCTCTTATTTCTTAGTAGTTGAAAATCTTGAAATTGAAAGTATTATTCCGATCTCAAATATCTGAATCATAAGTGAAGTTCCTCCCGAGCTGAAGAACGGGAGAGATATACCCGTGTTGGGCATTGAGTTGGTAACGACGGCAATATTCATCGCCACCTGAAGTGCGATCTTAAAGGTCAGTCCCCAAACGGTGAGAGCACAGAACTTGTCGGGAGCTTTCTGTCCTATCTTTATTCCTCTCCAAACGAGAAGGCTGAAAAGAAGTATAAGAATAAACGCACCGATAAATCCAAGCTCCTCGCAGATTATGGTAAAGATAAAGTCGTTCTGCGGCTGGGATACGTATCCGAATTTTTGGCGGCTGCTTCCAAGTCCAAGTCCGAAAAATCCGCCCGAGCCTATGGCGTAAAGTCCCTGAAGCGTCTGCCAAGCAGAGCCTAAGGGGTCTGCCTCCTCTATGTTCCACCAGATAGCCACACGCTCCTGTGCGTAGCTTGAAACGAGTATGAGGAAAACTCCCGCCACTACTATTATAGCACCAAACATACAGAGCCACTTCATTCTCGTGCCGCCCATAAACATTACGGCGACGCCTATGATACCGATTATCATAAGTCCCGAGATGTGTCGTTCAAGAGCAACAAGACCGCATATAAGTCCTATTATCATCATCGGCATAAGTACGCCGTGCTTGAAGCTGCCGCCGAAAACGTGAGTGGAGGTTATCTCCTTTTCATATTTTGACATATAAAGTGCCAAGGTCATAACGACCGCAACCTTTGCTATCTCGGAGGGCTGTATACTGATAGGACCTAAGTATATCCATCTCTGTGCCTCGCCCTCGGCAACGCCCACCACCAAAACCAACAACAGAAGAACTATGGACGCGGCATACGCTCCAACACCAAAAATTCTCCAGAACCAAGGTCTTGCCTTTATCACGAAAGGCAAAGTAATGCATACCGCCAAAATGGCAAACAGTATGTATCTTACCACAAAATAAGCCGAATTGTCAAATTCATTCTTTGCATATACCGCACTGGCACTGTAAGACATTATTACGCCGAAGCAGACCAGCATCATCGCCCACAGCAAGAACCACATATCAACGCTTCCCTTAGTAAGAGGCTTTGGCGGCTCTTCGGGGACGGGGTGGATGGGCTCTTTGAAGATAACGTCCTCATAAGCCAACCTCTCCTCTCGATTGACAAGTGCCTGTTTCACCTTTGCCTTTACCTTTGAGGGGGCAAGAGGAAAAGATTTGCGGGGGCTATCGGGTAGATTGGACTTTTGCTTTTCATCCGTTTTTTTCATACCGTACACCTCCGCAATCATTTAATATTATATTATAATCCAAACCAAGCGAGAACACAGAATAAAAGACTCGCAAAGCTAAACACCAAAACTATCTTGTTTTCACTCCAAGGCTTCCTCAAATGCTCGAAGTGATGGTGAATGGGTGCCATAAGAAACACCCTTTTGTTCGCCGTTTTGAACACGAACACCTGTATCATAACGCTGAGTGCCTCTATCACGAACACTCCGCAGGCTATAAGCATAACCAGCATATCGTTTATCATAAACGCCGCACCCGCCATAGCACCTCCGAGAAAGAGTGAGCCTGTGTCACCCATAAACACCTCGGCAACGTGGCAGTTCTTACGGAGAAACGCCAGAAGGCTTCCGATAAGTGCCGCCGACGTAAGAGTGATGGATACGTTGAGGTAGCTCATTCCCACAAAGGCAAGGAAAACGGTCACCACAAGGGTCACAGACGTGGCAAGTCCGTCTATTCCGTCGGTAAGATTCACGCTGTTTACGATACCTACGATAAAGAACATAGCACCGATATAATAGAGTATGCCAAGCTCCAGCACCTTATCCGTAAAGGGAATGTGAAGTCCCGTATCAATATGCCCCGCAAAGGTCATTATACCGAGATAGAGTGCCGCCGCAACGCATTGAAGTGCGAACTTCTGTCCTGCACTCAAGCCCTCGTTTCTCTTGTGGATAAGCTTTTTGTAGTCGTCGTAAAGACCGATAAGACCGTTGAACAGAGCAAGACACACGGTAAGTGCCATAGGAACCAGCTGTCTTGACCCACCCTTGACGGCATATATCACCGTCACAACAAGCAACGTCATAAGCATTCCCATAATAAAGCATATACCGCCCATGGTAGGCGTTCCCGCCTTGCCGAGATGACTCTTCGGCCCTTCTATTCTTATGGATTGTCCTATATGCTTCTCTGAAAGCTTAGGAATTATAAAACGGCAAAGTATCGCCGTTATGATAAACGACGATACCAATACCGCAAGAAACTGTGTTACAAGCATTTTTTACTCCTCAAAGACAAAGTCTGTCTTGATTGTCTTTAAGATACTGAATAATTCTTTCAGCCGCCGCACCGCGACTTGCCTTTACAAGCAGAGTATCTCCTGCTTTAAGTGAATGAAGAAGCATCTCTCCGCTGAGAGAGGGGTTGCGAACGTCGGAATTACGGAAGATATTCTCCACCGAAAGACCGCCAAGTGTTGCACCGAGAGCTATGTTGTCCGCTCTCTCACCAAAGGTAAAGAGCATATTACCGCCTATCGCAGCAAAGTCAAGTCCCACCTGCTCGTGGAATCCCTCACTCGCATCTCCAAGCTCATACATATCGCCAAGAACCGCACAAAGTCTGCCGCCCTTGCTCTCTCCAACGCTCTTAAGCACACTCATTGCCGCACGCATAGACTCGGGACTTGCATTGTAGCAATCCTCGATAACGGTCAGCTTTCCTATATCGTACACGTTCTGTCGCATTCCCACAGGTCTGAAATTCTTAAGACCGCGAAGGATAGCTCCGTCGGTAAGATTCATTCTTACTCCTACCGCAAACGCGAAAAGAGCCGCCTGAATGTTATGATTACCTATTGCGGGAATGGAAACGTCCGTTACCGTTCTACCGGGGCAAACTATATCGAACACCGTGGAGAACACCGTGTGACGGATATTCACAGCACGGAAGTCGCAATTCTCACCAAAGCCTACGAAAACGGGCTTGAAATCGGGATTTTTGTAGTCTCTGAGTATATCGTCGTCGCCGTTAAGGAGAAGCGTTCCGCCCTTCTTAAGACCCTTGACTATCTCAAGCTTTGCCTTGCCTATATTCTCTCTTGAGCCGAGATGACCCATATGAGAAGAACCGATATTGGTAACGATAGCTATATCAGGCTCTGCTATCTTGGAAAGATACTCTATCTCGCCAAAGCCGCTCATACCCATCTCCAGCACCGACACCTCGGTATCGTTGCTCATAGACAGCATAGAGAGGGGCATACCGATATTACTGTTGTAGTTGCCCTCGGTCTTATGAACATTGAAGCTCTCCGCAAGAACACTTGCAACGAACTCTTTAGTGGTAGTTTTACCCACGCTACCCGTAATAGCCACCTTGCGGTGATTTATTCTGCGGTCGTAAGCCTTTGCAAGCTCTCCCACCGCCTTGATGGAGTCCTCGACTACAACTGCAACGTACTTTTCGTTTACCGCCTCGGGTATTCTCTCGCAAAGCACACAACCGCTTCCAGAGGAGATAGCCGCACCTATATAATCGTGACCGTCCACACGCTCACCGCCAAGTGCCACGAAAAGTGCTCCGTCTGCCGTTTCACGGGAATCCGTACAAACGTAGCTGAAAGGAATGTCTTTATTAAATTCTCCGCCGACAAACGTCAAAATACCGCCGCATATACGTGCAAGCTCTGACATTGTTAAGGTTTTACATCCTACGCTGACCTTCATTTATTGACCTTCCTTTCTCATTTTGAGGGCAAAATACCCCTATAAATTAACTTGTGTTTTTTCAAAAAGGGGAAAAATACCCTCTTGATTGACTTGTGAGTTTAAGAAACAGATACCTCTTTCAGTATCTCTCTTTCGTCAAAGGGGTGATACCCCTCTGCATCTATCTCGTACCGCTCGTGTCCTTTTCCCGCAAGGAGAATAACGTCCCCTGAGGCGGCAATATCCACGGCGTATTTGATAGCCTGCCGTCTTGAGGCTATCACCGCATACGGCTTTTCTTTATCTATTCCCTTTAGTATATCTTTGATTATTTTCTGTGGGTCTTCGGAGCGTGGATTATCATTCGTTATGATGGTAAAATCGGCGAATCTTGAGGCAACTCCCGCCATCTCTCTGCGTTTGCCTACGTCCCGCTCTCCGCCGCAGCCGAATACAAGAATAAGCTTTTCCTTCTCCGACTTCAGCTCTCTGAGTGTTCTCAACGCTCTCTCAAGAGCGTCGGGGGTGTGTGCGTAATCAATAAACACCCCAAAGGGGAAATATCCCCCTGTGTATCTTTCCATCCTGCCCTCCGCACCCGAAAAGCGGATAAGTCCCCTTGCCACAGCCAAGGGTGAAATTCCCATATCCAACGCCACCGTAGCGGCGAGTTGGGTATTGGTAACCGAAAAATCTCCCAAAGCTCCGGTTTTAATTAAATATTCGTTTTCTTTATATGAAAGGGTATATTCACACCCCTCATAGCTACAGCTTATATTTTTGGCAACCGAGTCGCCCGCCTCTCGCGAGGAGCGTAAAACTCCCCCATATAGCTCACACAGCCTTTTTCCGTAAGGGTCGTCAAAATTTACTACCCTGCGTCTTGACTGTGAGAACAGCTTTGCTTTCGCACCGAAGTAGCTCTCCATATCACCGTGAAAATCAAGATGATCTCTCGTAAGATTGGTGAACACTCCGTATTCAAATTCAATAGCATCTGTCCGCCCAAAGGAAAGTGCGTGAGAGCTTACCTCCATAACAACGTGGGTCACTCCCTCGTCCACCATTCGGGCAAATATTTTGTAAAGCTTTTCTATCTCGGGAGTGGTAAGACACGCTCCCTCTACTTCTATTTTCTGTTCGTCTATAAAGCAACCGAGAGTTCCTATCATTCCCGTGCGGTATCCCGACTCGCGAAGGATAGAGTCTATGGCACAGCACACGGACGTCTTTCCGTTCGTACCCGTAACTCCAACTATTTTCAGCTTTTTGACAGGACATCCGTACTGTCGGTCATAGAGCAAAGCGGCAAATTTATCGGTGTTATCAACTTTTAAGATTGCGGCACCACCCACACACCAATCACGCACCTGCTCGGCAACTATAACCGCAGCACCATTGTTTATCGCTTGTTGGACGTAGTCGTGACCATCTCTATTATGTCCGCGGCGGCATATAAACATACACCCGACGCCCGCCTGACGCGAATCCGTCACGATCTCCGTAAATTCAACTGTTTTGTATTCCTCGGGGCAGCTCACCCCAATATCCTCAAGGACGCGTGAAAGACGCATAATTACCTCACGGCAGATTATTGTTTCAACGTCCTTTGAGTACTAATCTCTGTAATTCGGCTCTTCGTCGCCGTCCATATGTCGGAAGGTAAGAATTATCACTTCTCCCTTTGCCACCTTCGTACCGGGTGCGATGGACTGCTCTATAACCCTCGCTGACGTTCCCGTCAGGTGATTTTTACTTCCTTCTATTTTGATATTAAGTCCAAGACCTATAAGAATTGCGTTTGCCGTTGCGGGATTTTTACCCACAAGGTCGGGAACGGTTATGTCGTTGCTGACCAACGACGAGTCGGTGTACAAATATATCTTTCCGTCCTTTTTCTCGATAGCCGCTCCCGCGGAGGGTTTTTGAGCGGCAACGGTATCACCGCCGCCGATGACCTCATAGTCAAGTCCTTTTTCCTCAATATGCTCGATAGCACTTTGGAGCGACCAGCTTCGGTAATTGCTTACCTTAACGGAAAGCTTTGCAAGTTCCGATTCGCTGTACTCTGCGGTAACGCCAAGCTGAGGAAGAATATTTTCAAGTGCGTCAGACACGTAAGGAGCGGCAACGGTGCTTCCGTAAAGCACTCCTTCCGTAGGCTCGTCAACTATAATGATTATCGCCACCTGAGGGTCGTCTGCGGGTGCGTACGCCACCGTGGAGCAAATGTATTTCTCGCTGACGTAGAATTCATCCGCCTCGGCAGTATATTTACACACACTGCACACGAAAAGCGTTTCCTCTCCTATCTTGGTAGCAACGCCCGTGTATCCGCAACGGGGACATTCTCTTTCCTTTTTCTCGGAAGTACCCGTCTTTGCGGCTACCTTGTAGCCTGCGACGTAAGCGTTCTTCGCACCGCCATCTCCCGAAACACCCTCCTCGAGTATTTTGGAAATAGTTTTGCAGGTTTCCTCGCTCACCGTATTTCTTTTAAGCTCGGCTTCACGGCTGAACACTACGTTCCCCGATTTATCCGTTATTTTTTCTACTATATAAGGTGTCAACAGCTCACCGCCGTTAGCCACGGAGGATATTGCTGAAATATGCTGTATAGGTGTTACGTTAAAGTTCTGACCGAAGGCGTAGATGGCAAGGTCAAGCTCACTCATCTGTGAATTGAATATGCCGCTTCCCTCACCCGGCAGATCTATTCCCGTTTTTTCGTGGTATCCGAACGCGTCAACGTAACTGTCGAATTTTCCAATACCAACTCTCAGTCCAAGCGTCATAAACCACTCGTTACAGGACTGCTGAAGTCCCTGTGCAAAGGAGATCGTTCCGTGACCCGTAACCTTGTGACATTTTATGTTTATTCCGAGAACTGATTTATGTCCGTCACAGGTAAGCGTTTCGATAAGATCTACCTTTTTTTCCTCGAATGACATCGCGGAGGTTATTATCTTGAAGGTCGAACCTGGGATGTAGCTCTCTGCCACCGCCTTGTTTGACCAATTTGTAGTCAAAAGACTTGCAACCAGGTCGTTATACTCGTCACTTCCCTCGTCGTAGCCGCACTGAGCGATAATTCTCTGTGCTTCGGAATTAAGCGTCCACGGGTCGTTCAGGTCAAAGGGAGAAGACGTCGCCATTGCAAGTATCGCTCCCGTGTTTACGTCCATAACTATTCCGCAGGCACGGTTCTCTACCTCGTGATCAGCCACCGTCTTTGCAAGCTGTTCTTCAAGATAACGCTGAACACTTGCGTCTATCGTGGTGGTAAGATCGTAGCCGTCGATAGCATCGATGTAAACGTCGTATTCCGAGGGCATTTCCTTGCCGTGGGAATCTCTTGCTTTTATGTAATATCCGTCAGTACCCTTCAAATAGTCGTTGTACTGATATTCAAGTCCGTAAAGACCAACACCGTCACTGCTTGTAAAGCCTATCATATGACAGCCAAGCTCGTCACCTGGGTAATATCTGGTGCTTTGTGCCTCCAGATATATCATATCCTCAAGGGATTGCTCGTCAATAAATTCTCTTACCTTATCAGCAAGGCTCTCTTCAGCCTTTCTCATAATGGTTCGGTCAAGGTAGTTGGTGTATCCAACCGCCTGATCGTGAACGTAGTCGTAGCTAACGCCAAGTATCTCGGAAAGTCCCTTTGATACTATCGCGGCGTAGTCCTTGTAATCCTCGCTCTCCGCGTCACCCGAATTACTCTTTATGGAGTTGGGGTTGATAAATACGCGGTAGGTAGTAATATTCGTGGCAAGAACGTTTCCGTTCCTGTCGAATATCTTTCCTCTGTCAGCCGCCACAGGCGACTCGGTAGTTATCTGGTTGATGACCTTGGATTGATACTCATCAAACTTTACCGTTTGTATAATAAGTATTCTGAGAAGCAAAAGAGCAAAGATGCTAAAAACTATAATCCCTGCCCAATAAGACCGCTTCACAGCAGCTGGGCTTATAGTCGCTCTCGCCATCAGATTTCTCCTTTTCCAATTTTACTTGGGATCAAAAAAATCCCACGTCAGTTTCATAATATGTAACCGGGTGGGATTTTATTCTGTCTTATTCGTCTATATCTATTCCAAACGCTGCCAGCAACGCTGCAAGTCCAACGTTCTTATCCCGGTTCTCCTCGTATACGATTATCTCGTCATCTCCAGTTATAGGCAGGTATTGATTATCGGCGTGTTCCCTGTTTACCATACCAAGACTTCTTGCATCTTCCTCAATCTCGTTTATGTTATACTTAAGATCAAGCTTGCCTTCAAGATCGGTGTGCTTTGCTTCAAGAACGGCGATCTCACCGTTAAGCTGTCCAACCTCTCCTGACGCGTTGCCTATCATAACAGAGCCACCGACAATAAGTCCGAGAGAAAGAGTAAACACCGCAAGTCCGCTCATAGCCGCCACGGGCACTCTGATTCTTCTTCCTTCGCGTCTGCCCTCGGTGGGCTCTACGGGAAACCATTTGTTTTTAAGTTCTTTTAACGCCGATACAAGGGGTGCTAAGTGACCCTCCTTTGAGTCCGACTCAGAATAGCTAAGCTCTCTTGAGCCTCTGCCCGCAGTTCTCTTTTGAGCTACTGCCTTTACCTGAGCTTCCTCTTGCTTCTTGCGAAGAGCCTCAGGCATGTAAAATTCTCTGCGGCTCTTAAAGTATCTCACAAAATCGTCAGAGGTCATATATTTGCTACCGTTATAAACGCCGCTGCGATAGCTGTCAGCTATATTGCTGCGAGAGTCAAAAAGTACGTAGCTCTCAGCTCCGTTCAACATAGCAGGCTCGTCCTTCTTCGCACGAGCTTCCGTGCCAATACTGTTGGCAACGCCTCTGCCCTTATATCTGCTTCGCAACTCGTTAATACAACGGTTATAAGACTCATTCATTTCAACAGACATTCTGTGGGATACCTCCTTAAATTTTTATATGATGGATATTAATTATCAAAGCTTTTCCGCTATTCGAAGCTTTGCACTTCTCGAGCGGGGATTTTCCTCAAGCTCACGAGCCGAGGGAAGTATGGGTTTTCGTGTGATCACCTTAAGCGTAGGCTTATTTCCGCAAACGCACACGGGGAAATTCTTCGGACAGGTACAGCCCGTTGCCAACGAAGCGAAGGTCTGCTTCACTATCCTATCCTCAAGTGAGTGGAAGGTGATTATCGCAATTCGTCCGCCCGTCTTGAGCAACCTCGCCGCATCTCTTATAGCAGGCTCGATAACGTCAAGCTCTCCGTTGACCTCTATCCTTATTGCCTGAAAGCTTCTCTTTGCGGGGTGATGCCCTCCCTCTCTTGCAAATGAGGGAATCGCGTATTTTATTATGTTGGAAAGCTCGAGCGTAGTTTCAATAGGCTTTTTCTGTCTTTCTTTTACAATGGCAGAAACTATCCCCGCCGAAAATCTTTCCTCTCCGTATTCGTAAAGTATCTTTTTGAGTTTTTCCTCGGAGTAGGTGTTGACCACCTCGTATGCACTCAGCTCTCCTCGCTTGTCCATTCTCATATCCAGCGGTGCGTCCGCCATATACGAAAATCCTCTCTCTGCCATGTCAAGCTGATAGGAGGAAACGCCAAGGTCAAGCAGCAGTCCGTCTATGGACTCTATCTCGAGTTGCTCACACACTCTTGCAAGGTCGTAAAAGTTACTGCGAACCACCGTTGCTCTCTCGCCGAGAGGTTTTAGGCGTTCACTCGCCGCCGCTATCGCCGCCTCGTCCTGGTCAATAGCTATCAGCCGACCGTCGCACAGAGCCGAGGCTATGTGGAAGGAATGTCCTCCGCCACCCGCAGTTCCGTCAACGTATATTCCCGAGGGCTTTATCGCAAGACCCTCGATACACTCGTCCAGAAGGACTGAACGGTGTGAAAATTCTATCTTATCGTTCATTATCAATACAGACCAACCATATCCATGATAGCGTCAAGCTCGGAATCGTCCTCAGCCATCATAGCATCGTATGTTGCCTCGTCCCATATCTCTGCGTATTTTCCGCAACCGACTATAACTACGTTTTTGGTTATTCCCGCATATTCGAGAAGTGCGGGAGAAAGAACTATTCTTCCCTGAGTGTCGGGGGCGGGGGTTACCATATCCTTGTAAAGTCTGCGAAGCAATTTCGGTCTTTCTTTGCCCTGGAATTTTTCGTACACAGAAGAGTACTCTTTCCATTCGCTCATTGAGAAAACTCTGAGGCACTTGTCACGCATCGCCGCCGTGACCACGAAACACTCGTCATCACGAGTCAGCTCTTCTCTGTGCTTCGAGGGGATAAACAGTCTGTTTTTAGGGTCTACCGCATGTCTGTACTCGCTGGATAACATTTCGTGTGCCTCCTTTCTCTTTTTTCGGGGTGTTTTTGTGGCTTCACCACTTCTTGAGTGCTTTGTGGGTTTTTACACCACTACGCTCCACTTTCCACCACCGTGCTATTATTATAATACATCTTTTTTAATCTTGCAATAGAATTTTTCAAATTTCCCAAAAAACTTTTCAGCAATTAACACATTTTATTCAAAAATTCTTTTTCACCCCCTTTTACCACCCCATTTTTGCTTATTTTTTACAGTATTTTACATTTCTTTAATTATCTGTAAGGTGTTTTAGGCGTTTTTTAGTGCTTTTTTACTCAAATTTGTCATTTGTTCACAGCCGATTTTATCGCAAAAAACGAATATCCAAAGTAAAAAATCAAATTTTATCAATTATTTTTCCACCACTTCGCTCCACTGAAAATTCACCACTTTGCTCCACCGCCTATTTCGATTTCACAACAAAAAAACCACCCGCGACAACCTCGTCGCAGGTGATTTTTCTATCCAAATATTGTATTTTATATTTTATTATTCTCTGCTCTCTCTTTCAAGAGTCTGCAAAAATCCCGATCCCGTAAATACGGTATAGCCGTGAATATGCGTACCCGTTCCCGTGGGTATTACAGCTCCGTCCTCGTCCTTTTTGAAAAGCTCGTGAGGCACGGGATTAAGTAACAACGCCCTCTCTGCATTCTTGTGGGTTTCGGGCAATTCATCGTCAAAGCGATAATCAAAATCCACTCTTTTTTCTTCGTTCAAGCCTAAAATAAATTTGAAGTAACTTTGGGTTATGTTAAATCTGAACTGCATCTCGTCCTTGCTCAGTATAACAAGGTGGCAAAAATATTTCGGAGGCGTAAAAAATCTGACACACCATAGCTTTTTGCCTGTGTCAACGGTAAGGTCAAAGCCCTCTTTGTTAAGCTTCAAGCCCTTAAAAAATCCTCTTTGACGAGTTACCGTATATCCCAGCTTACGGCACCGTCTTTTCAGCCTTCTCATAAGCTTTGCTCGTTTTCTCATCTTTCTGCAAAGCTTGAAATACACGAAGGAAATGGTGGCAATTATCGCGATTGCCGTTCCAATGCCGCCCATAAGTATGATAAGCATGATCGCACCCGCGATCCACATAACGGCAAGTGTCACTATCATAACTATCGCCATTACCACAGCAAGACCGCTATTGATGTGAGTAAAGACAGAAACTCTCTTTTTTACTCCGTACGACCTATGCAAAGGAGTATTTTCGTCTTTTATCCAATTTCCCTTCCTTAGCATATCGTACCTCCAAAGCAGTTTTATAAATTATAGCATACTATTTTATATTTGTAAAGAAAATCTTCAAAAATCGGGGGTGTAGTCCTTTACGGCCGAGCGAGAATCTTGGGAAAATCCGTCAAAGCCAAGCTCGGTTGCCACATCTATCACCGACTCGTATTCAAACTTGGTTATCCGTCGGTGAAGCTCCTTGTATGGGGTATCAAACGCAAAATCGGGGGTGTACTGACTCATAAGGCTGAGAAGCACCTCCGAGGTTGGCACGGCGTCAGCCAAAAGCCTCAACACCTCTATGCTATCCTTTCTGTGGCCGGGCAAAACGAGATGACGAACTACCACTCCACACTTAAGCGTTCCGTCCTCCGCAAAGCGATATTTTCCTACCTGTCGGTACATCTCGCGAATTGCCTCTATCGCCCTTTCGGCATAATCGGGGCCGGAGGAATATTTGTCTGCCACGTCAGAAGATGCGTATTTCATATCGGGCAGATATACGTCCACCAAGCCCTCTAATTTCTTAAGTGTTTCCACCCTTTCGTACCCCGAGGAATTCCATACCACGGGTATGCTCAGTTTGTGCTTTACCAAATTCAGGCTTTCAATTATTTTATCTGTAAAATGAGTTCCCGTTACGAAATTTATATTTGTTGCTCCCATTCGCTCAAGTCCGAGCAATTCATCTGCAAGTTCTTCGGGAGTATATTCTCTGCCCGTATCCGAGCCACGGCTTATTTTTTTGTTCTGACAGAAAACACAACCCAAGGGACAACCGCAAAAGAACACCGTCCCCGAGCCGTTCTTACCGCTGATAGGCGGCTCTTCAAAAGGGTGGAGTGCTATTCGGGCGATACGCATAGCGTTCCCCGCACCGCAGTATCCTATCTCTCCGCCCTCTCTTTTTGCCCCACACATTCGAGGACAAAGCGTACAACCGTCCATTTTTCTCCCTCCCTCTTCTCTTTTTCCTTAATTATACACCAATATTTACAAAAAATCTACACTTACTCCGTAAAATAATTAAATAAATAAGGGTATAATTATTGTAAAGAGAATTAGTTTTACGCCCAGATTTTCGCTACCTTTTTAAAAAAAGGTAGCACCAAAAACTTTATTGACGAAAATGGCTTGGCTGTAAGATATAGTCTGTGCTGTCATTTGAAGATTTGCTCCCGCTAATTTTTGGGGACCGCTACCCCAAAAATTCTATGAAGTTAGAATTTCGTAGAGAAACGGACCGTAAACATCTCCATAAACCCCAATTTATATACAGTATAGCACAACGCTGTAGAGCTGTCAATACAAGTCAACTAATAGTAGAGGCTTTCATATCAAAACACTAAAAACAATTCAGAAAGGAATATAATATGAAAAACATACGATCAGCAGAAATACTTTGCGTTGGCACCGAGCTGTTGCTTGGCGACATAGTCAACACCAACGCGGCGTTTCTCTCGCAAAAACTTGCCGAGCTTGGCATAAACGTTTACCGCCACACGGTGGTAGGTGACAATCCCGAAAGGTTGAAAACAGCTCTCCGTTCGGCAATAGACACCTGTGATCTGGTCATCACAAGCGGAGGTCTTGGTCCGACCTACGACGACCTTACCAAGGAAACGGTGGCAGGCTGCTTCGGTCTTGAACTCAAAATGCATCAGCGTTCTCTCGACCGCATAAAGGAATACTTTGCCCGTACCAACCGAGTAATGACCAAAAACAACGAAAAGCAGGCTATGATGCCCGTGGGTGCTACCGTGTTTGACAACGACTACGGAACTGCTCCCTCCCTTGCCGTATGCGACGAGGAGAACAACAAGACGGTAATTATGCTCCCCGGCCCTCCCGGTGAGCTTATTCCCCTTTTCCACGACAAGATAGCCCCCTTCCTCAGAAGTCATTCCGAGTCGATAATCTTCAGCAAAAACGTTCATCTGTTCGGCATCGGAGAGTCGGCGGCAGAGGAATTGATAAAGGACATTATGACCAAGTCCGAAAATCCCACAGTAGCTCCCTACTGTAAGGAGGGTGAGGTTCGTCTGAGAGTAACGGCAAAGACAGGCTCGGAGGAGCAGGCCGTGGCTATGTGCGACGATATGATAAAGGTACTGCTCGACAGTCCCATAAAGCCTTACGTTTACGGAGTTGACGTTGACAGCCTTGAGAATGCCTTGGTCAAGTCGCTTCACGAAAAAGGACTCACTCTTGCCACGGCAGAATCCTGCACGGGAGGTCTTATCTCTCAGAGAATAACCGCTATCGCGGGTTGCTCCGACGTATTCTTCGGCGGTTGCGTTACCTACACCAATGACGTAAAGAAAGAGCTTATCGGTGTGAGTGCCGATACGCTTGACAAATACGGTGCGGTGTCCCCTGAGACAGCTATGGAAATGGCAAAGGGCGTCCGTGAAAGATTGGGTGTGGACGTTGCCGTTTCGGCAACGGGAATTGCGGGTCCCGGTGGCGGCACTCCCGAAACTCCCGTCGGAACTGTATTTATCGGAGTAAGCACCGAGCATGGCGAGAATTACAGAAAGCTCACTCTCTCCTCTATGAGAAGCCGCGAGTATATTCGTATAGTCAGCTCGTCAAACGCACTCGATATGGCAATCAAGGCAGTTGCTCAACTGACAAAAAATTAACAAACTTTAAATTTTTGCAAATATTCCAAAAAATTGTTGACAATTGCCGCTATATATATTATAATAGTTATTCAAACTAATTCAAGCAAAACATTCGTAACGCACACCATGACGTTACCGAAAGGAGTATATATATGGTAAAATTCAGAAGAATAGGCGTTCTTTCCTCGGGCGGCGACGCTCCCGGTATGAATGCGGCAATAAGAGCAATCACCCGTAAGGCACTTGAGCAGGGCGTTGAGGTAATGGGTATTATCGGCGGTTACAGCGGTCTTATCAACGAAAACCTCGTTCCCCTTACCACTAACAACGTAAACAATATCATCTCCCATGCAGGAACAAGCCTTTACTCCGACAGATGTGTTGAGTTCAAGACAGAGGAAGGTATGGCAAAGGCTATCGCTACCTGCAGAAAATACGATATAGACGCTATCGTTGCCATCGGCGGTGACGGAACGTTCAGAGGAGCTACTGACCTTACTCTCAGAGGTATCCCCGCTATCGGTGTTACGGGTACTATCGACAACGATATTACGGCTACCGACTACACAGTTGGCTTTGACTCGGCTATGAACACCGTTATTGATACAGTAGACATGCTCCGTGTCACCTGCGAATCTCACGCACGTTGTAACGTAGTTGAGGTTATGGGACGTGACTGCGGACAGATCGCTCTTATGACAGGTATCGCATCGGGTGCTATCGCAGTTTGTATTCCCGAAGTTCCCTTCGACGAGGCTGCGGCACTTGAGAGCATCAAGCAGGCGAGAGCAAACGGCAAGAGAGGAATGATCGTTGTCGTAAGTGAAGGCGTATCTACCGAGGACGGCACTCCCTACGGTGAGGTTCTTCAGGAGAAGATACAGAAGGAAACGGGTGTTGAAACCAAGTTCCTCAGAATGGCACATATGGTAAGAGGCGGTTGCCCCACTCTCCGTGACAGACTTACTGCCACCAAGATGGGTGTTCGTGCAGTAGAGCTTCTTCTCGAGGGCAAGAGCAACAGAGTCGTTGTTGAGGACGACGGCAATATCACCGACCTTGATATTCTGTTTGCACTCACCACCGACCGTATGTACAAGAACAAGCTGAAGGACGGCGATCTTGATAACTTCTCCGAGGAAGAGATCAATGCAATGAAGGCTATATGCGAAAAGCGTACCAAAGAGATCCGTGATCTCTACGCAATCGCTTGCGATATCAGAGGTTAATATAAAGTAAAAAATCCCACAAGCCAAACAAACGGTTTGTGGGAGCTTTATTTTTAGCACAAGAAAGCGACCAAAGCAAGGCTCCTTTGTGTAAAGGGAGCTGTCAGCGAAGCTGACTGAGGGATTGTTTTACAAGAGAATCAATATATTCGCAAACACCTCGAAAATTTTTATGTATTTCCGTGTTTGGTATTCTAATAACTGTCAAGCCATACTCTTCAAGAAAAGCTGTTCTTTCTTCATCGTATTGCTTCCCTTCCTCCGTGTAATGTCCAGAGCCGTCAAGCTCAATTACAAGCTTTGCCTCTGCACAGTAAAAATCTGCGATATATTTGCCGAGTACCTTTTGGCGTAAAAATTTAACCGGATATGTACATAAGAAATCGTACCAAAGATGTTTTTCCTCTTTTGTCATATTCTTTCGTAGCATCTTTGCTGTTGAAACAATATCTTTATTATGTTTTCTTTGCATCACAATCCCTCCGTCACGCTCCGCGTGCCACCTCCCTTTACACAAAGGAGGCTTTCTTTTTGGACAATCATTTTTCGCTTTGTTTTAATAATATACAATTCAACTCATATAGAGCAGTCTTATTTGAATCCCAATGCAATTTCATTCTTGCCTCATCATAATTAAGCCAAACAGATTCAGTATGCTCTCGTGATAGAATAAGCTCGTCAACGCACTCAAATCCAAACGAATATTCAGGTATTACGTACATATCATCAGCCCAATCATAAAGATGCCTTTTGGGAAATATCTCGACGGGAACATAGCACATTGATTTCAAAGAAATAACACTATCTGCCGAAATGCCGCCTTCTTCGAATATTTCTCTTTTGGTAGCTTCTTCGGGAGTTTCTCTGTCCTCTCCGCCACCTGCAATAAATTGCCAATAATCGCAATCCGATCTGTGCAAAACACAATAAATGGGGATACCTTTACTATACTTATATGGAATAGCCAGTATCTGAAAAGGTGCTCTCATATTATACTCCTTTTTATATTACAAGTTCATTGTGTGTTTTATTTATTATAACATAATAAATACATAAGGTCAAGTCACAGTTTTGAGTGTTTTTTAACGCACAACGGAGGAGCTGTATGCTCCTCCGTTGTTTTATGTATTAGATTAAAGTATCGAGAAATTAACCACTATTGCCGCGAATACTATGGAAACCATAGAAAGCAATTTGATAAGTATATTGATAGAAGGTCCTGATGTGTCCTTGAAGGGGTCGCCAACGGTATCGCCAACGACTGCCGCCTTGTGGCAATCAGAGCCCTTACCGCCGTGAACTCCGCTCTCTATGTACTTCTTAGCGTTATCCCAAGCTCCGCCGGAGTTGGACATAAATACTGCCATAAGGAAGCCCGATGCGGTAGCACCTGCAAGCATTCCAACCACACCCGCACAGCCAAGAACCATACCGACTACAACGGGAACAACAACGGCAACTACCGTGGGAAGAACCATCTCACGAAGACTTGCCTTGGTACAAAGGTCAACGCAGCTCTCATAGTCGGGGTCAGCCTTGCCATCCATAAGACCCGTAATTTCCTTAAACTGACGTCTTACTTCTTTAACAACACTCTGTGCCGCACGTCCAACGGATTCCATCGTAAGTGCTGCGAACACGAAAGGCAAGCAAGCACCGATAAACAGACCGACGAGAACGGTGGGGTTATTGATATTCAAATTAGCAAGTCGCTCAGCTCCGCCCTCAATTCCCTTCACCTTGTCGATGTAGGAAGCCATAAGAGCAAGTGCCGTAAGAGCAGCCGAACCTATAGCAAAGCCCTTACCCGTAGCCGCGGTAGTGTTTCCGAGAGAGTCAAGAGCGTCTGTTCTCTCTCTTACCTCAGGCTCAAGTCCTGCCATCTCGGCAATACCGCCCGCATTGTCCGCAACAGGGCCGTATGCGTCGGTCGCAAGAGTAATTCCAAGAGTAGAAAGCATACCTACAGCCGCCAAAGCTATGCCGTAAAGTCCGAGGGATGCACTTGTAGCACCGCCCGAAACAAAGTACGCAACGAGAATACAAATAGCAACTATAACGATAGGAATAAGTGTAGACATCATACCAACGGAAAGACCGCCGATTATAATGGTAGCCGTTCCCGTTTCAGAGGTAGAAGCCAGCTTCTTTGTGGGCTTGTAGCTGTCAGAGGTGAAATACTCCGTCGCCTGACCGATAAGAACACCTGCTACAAGTCCTGCAAGAATAGCAAAGTAAACCGTCCAGTTCTCTTTTCCAAGAACGAAATAAACAAGCGGGAAGGCAACAATCGCTATAACGATAGCAGAGAAATTAGTTCCTCTTGAAAGAGCTCTGAGCAACTGTTTCTGAGAAGCACCCTCCTTGGTTCTTACAAGGAACGTACCGAATATAGAACAAATAACACCGATAGCGGCAATCAAAAGAGGAAGTGCCATTGCACTGAAGCCGCCAAACGCGGTAACACCCAACGCACAAGCGGAAATGATAGAACCAACGTAAGACTCGTAAAGGTCAGCACCCATACCCGCAACGTCACCTACGTTGTCACCAACGTTATCAGCGATAACCGCAGGGTTTCTGGGGTCGTCCTCGGGAATACCCGCCTCGACCTTACCAACAAGGTCAGCTCCAACGTCTGCCGCCTTGGTAAAGATACCTCCGCCCACACGAGCGAACAGTGCCATAGAGGACGCACCCATACCGAAGGTAAGCATAGCACCGGTTATCTCCGCAGCGGAGAGCTTGAACACGAACTTAAGAAGGATAAACCAAACGGAAATATCCAACAGACCAAGTCCAACGACGGTAAATCCCATTACGCTTCCTGCCGAAAACGCAACTCTGAGTCCCTTATTAAGACCTTCGCGACAAGCGTTTGCCGTTCTTGCGTTAGATGCGGTAGCGATCTTCATTCCGACAAATCCCGACAAAGCGGAGAAAAATCCACCCGTGAGGAATGCGAACGGAACGAAGGGTGTCAACAGACCCAACAGAGCCATAACGCTAAGGACTGCAAACATAACTCCGAAGAAGATAACGACTATTTTATACTGTCTTTTAAGGAAAGCATTTGCTCCCTTACGGATAGACATCGAGATCTTCTTCATCAGGTCATTACCTTCAGAAAATTTCATCACTCTGCGAGAGGTGATAAACGCAAAAAGCAATGCGAATACCGCACAGCACAGGGTGACGATTGCCATGATTTTTTCCATAAAAAGCTATCTCCAATTATTTTATATATTTGTGATTATATATTATATCACGAACACACTTGTTTGTCAATAATTTATCAATAAAAATCGTCAAAAAATAAACGATCCTTGAACCAAAAGCAAAAAGAAATGACCCTCAATCGCACCCTTTCACGATTGAGGGTCATTTCTCCTCACTCTTGATATCTAACATCATTATTAATCCTCTCTTTCTTTTTACTCACCCTTGTTCGTTAAAATCACAACTCCGAAACACTCATTTTTTTACTTCTCAAGCGAGAATAAGCTTTGTTTTCCTGATGCTCTCTTACTACCAAAGGCTGTATTCATTTTTTCTAAAGGGCTTCGACCTTTCATAAAGAATTCTTTAGAGCTTCTTCAAACCACCTGCCAAACCGTCTTTGGACTTCCAAGGTTTATATCACATTGGTTTAACCTCTCCTCTTTATTTCTCACACTCACTCAAAACTACCGAAAATTTTAAAATCTATATTAAGCGTTTATCCACCGCCGTGTTTATTTCGGTTTGAATCAAGCTTCAGAGGTTTCTTTGAAAAGTCTTTCGATCTTAATTTCTCATCGGACCGTCCTCCTTTATTACACCTATATTATAGCACAAAAAATCGGCTTTTGCAATATGCAATTTGTAAAAACTTCACAATTATTTTTTATTTAAAAGGTAGAAC
>JAZOUQ010000002.1:0-13866 GCA_045658185.1 Eubacteriales bacterium | reverse complement strand
CAACCAGAAAGGAGCGCGGAAATGTCAAAACCAAATTTATTACCATACTATCAAGTAAAATTAACCCTACTTAAATGCAAACTATCGTTTCTCAGAAATCCTCCTCAAACCGAGGACGAGCAATATGCTTACGATATTATCCAAAAGGCGTATGAGATCAACGAAAAAAAGATAGAAATTCTTGATTTTGATAAGAACAAAAAGCTGTTAGAGGATTATTACAGGTGGATTGATAGCCGACGAAAATGATAATGAAAGGATAAACAGGAATGAAGCCAATTATCCCCCCCATTGAATTTGTGTCACCATTATCTGAAGTTGAGGTCAGAATGACTCTAAAAGAACTGTGCGGATCAAAATGGGATAATTGCCCGTTTGATGGAGAGGTCGATAAAAACTCCTTTCGCTTGATAAAAAATCAACGCCCTTTTGTCCACACCAGAGGAATTCCAAAGCCAATACTTATTGGTGATTTTGTTGGGCAAGACGGACGAACAAAGGTGACGATATCGCTACATACAAGAATTACAGATATCATTGGATTGTTAATATTAGTTTTAGGCGCAATAGGCTTATCGGGTTACGGTTTTGTTTCTATGCTTGATGAAGGTTTTATTGTAGCAATTGTTTCGGCTGTGATGATTTGCGGGCTTGGCGTTGGCTTTTCTGCTTTAAATTATTTTTTGATTTGGTCGAGCTTTCATAAATCTGCAAATAAAATTAAAAAGGCTTTGGGTATTTCTCCGTAAGTTGAGTGTTCTTTGTAATAACAAATACGATGTCATCTATTAAGGTCATAACACACAACGCAAAGGACACCTTCGGGTGTCCTTTTTGCGTTGGCTGGGGCACTAACGCTTCGAAGCGTTGTGGAGATAGGTTCGCATTCGAGCCGAAAGCCGACGGGAACTGGCTCACGGGAGGCTCGGCGAAGAATCCTCGCCGTAAGGCGAGTACCCTAGTGCCGAACGAAGATTTTTCTTTACATTTCCGCAAAGGTGTGATATAATCAATATTAATCTATCGTTATGATTTTGGAGAATCTCTATGAAATTTATAATAGACCACGACCTGCACATTCATTCTTA
The DNA here is from genome assembly GCA_045658185.1 of Eubacteriales bacterium. Classification (GTDB taxonomy): domain Bacteria; phylum Bacillota; class Clostridia; order Oscillospirales; family CAG-272; genus HGM12713. The sequence goes on along the minus strand of JAZOUQ010000002.1, from coordinate 12,778 downwards.
CCTCTCGCGTTGCTCAAAAGATCCCGAGCAAACCACTGAAAGAATATTGAAATACGCGAAAGACAACGGTTTGAAACGCATCTGTGTTACAGATCATTTTTGGGACGAAACGGTAGAAGGTGCTTCAGCTTGGTACAGTACGCAAAATTATCCCCACATCTTACAGTCTCTTCCTCTTCCGCAAAGCGAAGGGATTGAATTTCTATTCGGTTGCGAAACCGAGCTTGACAAAAATCTCACGTTGGGACTTGCTAAAGAGAATATGGATCGATTCGACTTTATTATTATCCCAACAACTCATTTGCATATGAAAGGATTTACGATTGAAGAGGACGCAACTCTTGAAGATCGTGCCACTGCTTACGTTGAGCGATTGGATGCCGTTCTCGACATGGATCTTCCGTTTTACAAGGTGGGGATCGCCCATCTCACCTGTTCGCTGATTGCAAGAGAAAATTGGCAAGATCACCTGACCGTTCTTGATATGGTATCCGATGAAACCTTCAAACGTCTTTTTGCGAAAGCAGCAGCTGTGGGTGTTGGCATAGAAATTAATTTTTCCTTGAATGCATATGAGGGTACAGATATAGAAAGAGTGCTTCGTCCTTACCGTATAGCAAAAGCCGAGGGCTGTAAATTTTTCCTTGGCGGAGATGCACACACGACCAAACAGCTTGAAACTGTTTGGTGCAAGTTTGCTCCGATCGTAGAAGCGCTGGAGCTTAAAGAAAGTGATAAATTTATTATAAAAAAATAATGTGATTTCAATAGCCAAACTATATGTCATCTAAAACGGTCACCAAACACAAAACGAAGGACACCCTCGGGTGTCCTTTTTGCATACGGCTCGGCTCTTTGCGGTTCTCGGTAGGGGAGCGCCTTGGTGCTCCCGTTTTTATTCGTTTATAGGTCTGTTTTCGGGAGGAGCAAGCCCCTCCCCTACGGTAAGGCGGCGAGCTTGCCCGCAAGGCGAGTACCCTAGTGCCAAGGAAACGGGGCGTCGAGGACGTCGCCCCCTACAAATTTCCCTTTACATTTCCGCCAAGGTGTGATATAATAAACGCAGAAAGGCGGTGGTGAAATATGAAATTAATACTGAAATATCCCTTTATTATTTGTTTCACACTAATTATTTTCATCATAAACATTATTCCCGTATTCGTTTTCGGTGAAACAGTCAAGATATCCATATATTCACTTGTACCCGCAGTAGTGATGGCGCTTGTTGTAATCAACGGTGTTTTTGCTTGTGTGTTTAAGCACAAAGGCAACTTTTTGATGATCAGAAAATTATCATAGCAATGTTTTTTCTGCTGACAAGGATTATACGTTTACCGATGAATACGAAAAAAATTTTCGTTGGATGTTGTTTGTCTATTTGGTAGCAATACCGTTTTACATTCCTATTATTTTCTTCGCATCAAGCTGGTGGGAAACTCTCTGGGCACTTGCAGTATTTTTATTTCCACAAGCGACTTATATCGTGCACGGTATTTACCAAACGATACAAGACGTAAAAGAGAGCAAGCGTAAGCAGGCTCAGTTGGAAAAAGAACGAATAGAACAAGAACGACGCGAAGAACTTGGACATTGGAAATAACATGTCATCTAAAACAGTCACCAAATACAAAAAGAAACACCACCCTGTTGGGTGGTGTTTCTTTTTGCCTCGGAGCGGCATTAAAAAATTACATAGGACGCATAACGCGGTCGATATCCTCGGCTTGATCGCCCACCAAAACCTCAAACTCTTCGGCGGTGGAGATGGGGTCGTACGTTTTGTAATAAACCGTGATCACGTCGCCCACGCCCAGAGCTAATTTATCTTTGTTGCTCGGTGCTCTGTCGACAGAGAGCACCACGCAGGACACGGGCCAGAGAATATCTCGCAATTCCTTGTCTACCACAAAGGAGTTTTCGTATACCGTGAGCGGAACTTCAACGCTGTATGGCTCTTTATCTTTGTGAGCCGCGTGCTCCTTGAACTCAATAACGGTATCGGTGAAGTCTTTTGTACCCGACAGCTCCACTATCAGAAAAGCAGCAGTCGCCGAAATTATTATCGGAAGAATGTTATTTGCTCCGCTCATCGCCTCTATGGCGAACACGCAAGCGGTTACGGGAATTCGGGATGTCGCTCCAAGAAACGAAGTCATTCCAAGGACAACAAACAAGAGATAGTATCTACTATCTATCACGCCCAGTGCAATAAAGAGCTCGCCGCAAAGAGAGCCGATAACGGCACCAAATGCAAGAATCGGCAGAAATATACCGCCCGTTACACCCGCGGTGTTGGCAATCATCATCAAGATAGCTCTGATCAGGAAAGCGATGATGAGGACATACCATACGACCTGCCTATCGAACAGATGCTCTATAAGAGAATGTCCTGAGCCTAAGATCTCGGAGATAAAAAATCCGATAAGAGCAACGCATACAAATATGAGGGGGAGCTTTATTTTTATAGAAATACTCGCGAGTCTCACACGCACCAGCTTGTCAACCTTATGGTAAAGCTTAGCGAAAAACACCGAGCAGCCTCCGCACAGCAGACCTAATACAAGTGGGATCAAGAACAGCGATATCGGGAGCGTCTCAAGTGCTTCGATATGGAATAAGCCAAGGGAAGAAAGTCCAAAATGTCCAAGTATTTGTGCGATCATCTGACTTACTATAACCGAAATCGCCACCACCGAGAAGAGCAGCGGAGAAAAGTGTCGGTGCAGTTCCTCAACCGAAAAGAGAATTGCGGTAATAGGCGCTCCCGTCACAAGGGAGAAGCCTGCCGAAGCACCACCCGTCATAATGTATCGACGCCAGCCTATCTGCTTTTTTCCACCGAACAATTTAACAACTCCGTCACCAACGCTCGTTCCCATCTGAACCGAGGGTCCCTCTGTTCCGAGAGGGATTCCGCACAAAAACGACAGCAGAGCGGAAAAAGGAAGTACAAAAACACCCTGTATCCAGTTGAGGCTGATAATGCCCTGAATTGCCGCAATAGAGCTAGGAATTCCCCCTCCACGGCAGGTTTTCGAGTGACTCAGAATAAGGCTTGATATAAAGCCGACGGCAGCCGCACCGAGTATCAGGCAGGGCAACCACATCCAATTTGAGCGTACAAAGCCGAAGATATTAAGAGACAGGGATATAATTTGCTGTGCACACAGTTGAAACGTTGTTATAAGAAGTGTCGAAAACACGCCTGTGATAACCGAGAACGTAAGGCACGGCAAAAGCAGATTTTTTATGTAGTGAGAAGAATGATTCTTCATGGTTTGTCTCCGATTTCATATTTTTATAAAATTTCATGCCTATTATAACACATATTGCCGTTTTTTTCAAGCATTATCAAAATTCATTTTAAAAAGAACAATTTGCGTGGAATAATGACTATCTATTAGTAAAAATATGATATATGGGGTACACCCTCGGGTGTTTTTTTGCGTTGGCTGGGGCACTAACGCTTCGAAATGTTGCTACTCAAGGCGAGTACCCTAGTGCCAAGGAAACGGGGCGTCGAGGACGTCGGTCCCTACAAGTTTTCCTTTACATTCCCGCAAAGGTGTGATATACGATCAAGTACGCTTGGTAATAATTGTGCAACGGTATTCAAACACAACGAAAAATGACGCCTTGGGGCGTCATTTTGCTTTTAATTGTCTGTTTTTTTCTTTTTATTAAACGACGGAATAAATGAAAAGATTATTGAGCTTATCGCCAAGAAAAACGGATAGAACAAATAGGGAATGAGTTGTACCGCGGATACGACGTCAGGGATAACTCCCGCCGCATGGGCTACGGTAATTGCGGAAACCGCGTATATCATCTGTGCTCCGTAGGGGAGTATTCCTTGCACGACGCTTCCGAAAATATCAAGGAGTGATGCCGTTTTGGTGTTTGTAATACCGTATTCCTCGCTGATGTTTTTAGCTATCGGGGCAGCCATAACTATTGCTACCGTGTTGTTAGCTGTGGCAATATCCATAACCGAAACGAGAGTGGCTATGCCAAGCTGACCTCCGACTCTGCCCTTGAAAACACGCTTTACAAAATAAAGCAAAGCATCAAATCCGCCGAAATGACGCATTATTCCGCCGAGCATGGTTACAAGCACCGTGACGAGAATGACCTCAAACATTCCACCTGCCCCCGCACCCATGGAGCTTACTATATCTACAAGCTCCGCGTGAAGGAAGAGCTTTATGATAAATGCAGCACCGATACCTGCGAGAAGCACGACGAAAACGTTGATTCCTATGATGCCTCCGATAAGAACTAATATATACGGTATGAGAAGCCAAAGATTGGGTGTGCCGGGGGTATAATCGGCAACGTCTGACTGAGTGAATGCAAATATCAGCAGAACGGCTATTGTAAGAATAGCGGCGGGTAAGGCAATAAAGAAGTTTTCCTTGAACTTGTCCTTCATTTTACAGCCTTGCGTTGTGGTTGCCGCGATGGTGGTGTCGGATATAAACGAAAGATTGTCGCCAAACATTGCACCGCCGATTACAGAGCCCATACAAAGAGCGATGCTGATTCCCGTGCTTCCCGAAAGAGAGCAGGCGATAGGGCCGATTACCGCAATAGTGCCGCAGGACGTTCCCATTGCCGTTGAAACGAAGCAGGACACCACGAAAAGCACAAGTGCGGAATACTTAGCGGGAATAAAGCTTAAAAACAGGTCGGCAACGCTTGCCGCACTATCTCTTCCGAGTACTCCCGCAAAGATACCCGATGCAAGAAATATCAGTATCATAGTGACGATATTTTTGTCCGATAGGGAGCTTGCCATAATGGAAAGCTTACCGTCAAACGAGGTGCCCTTGTGTTGAAGGCAGCCAACCAGAATAGCCGCCAAAAAGGCAACGACTACACTTGTTTTATAAAAATCGTTAAATAAAATTCCAAGACCTATATACAAGACGAGAAACACTCCGATAGGTAGAAGAGCAAAAGGGTTGCCCTTGTTTATTTTTGGTTTATTATTGTCCATAATATCCTCCTTAAAGGGATTTATTCTATAATACCATATTTTTACACGTTTTGCAACATCTTTTGAGCAAATATTGGACGGCTTTCTTTACATTGCCGCGAAAATATGCTATAATAATTTAATTAATGAATGTTACGAGGTAAGCTATGGAAATAAGAAAATCGAAATTGGGGGATATTTCCGCTCTGACAGACCTTTTCGGGGAGGCGAGGGGAACTATCGCTCTTCTTGGAATTGACCAGTGGCAGGACGGTTATCCTACGCGAGAGATAGTGGAGGAGGATATTGTTCTTGGGCGTTCCTACTGTATTGTTATTGACGGTAAGATTTGCGGAACGTTCGTTCTCGTTGACGACGGAGAGCCGACGTATGATAAAATATACGAGGGACATTGGCAAACGGGTGACGGTTCAAAGGATTACGTTGCCATACACCGAGTTGCTGTGTCCGTCAAAATGCGGGGGAAGGGAATTTCCACGGCGTTGATAGACTATGCAAAGACTTACGCACTTGCACTGGGACGCTCGGCTTTGCGTATCGACACCCACGAGGGCAACGTGGTAATGAGGAGAATGCTTGAAAAGCACGGCTTTAAATATTGCGGTGTTATCTATCTTGAAAACGGAGACCCGCGAGTGGCGTATGAAAAAATCTTGAAATGAATAGAAAAAGGACGAGGAATTTTAACGATTCTTCGTCCTTTTTGTATGATTGTTTTTTGTAGGGACTGGCGTCCTCGACAGTCCGTTTTGTTGCTCCATGTTCGCACTTATTTGGTTGGTAGGGGAGTGCCTTGGTGCTCCCGTTTTTTGCGGATTGTTTTCGGGAGGAGCAAGCCCCTCCCCTACGATATGTAATGTAATTTATTGTAGGGGTCGACGTCCTCGGCGACCCGTTTGGGTTAATTCGGGACATCGCCCCTACGAGCGGAAGGGTATTATTTCCTACCGAATTCCTCGGCGGGGTCGATGTTATTGATGTTTGCGGGGAGCAGGCGGAAGGTGAAGTCGATTTCATTTTCGGTTATAGCATACCTTCTGTCAAGCTTCGGTCCGCAGGAGTGGGAGCCGATTCCCGCATTTCTGTAATCAATGTGGACTACGGTTTCCTTGATGGGCGTCAGCTCGTAGTCGTGCTTTGCCTCGTGGAGCTGCTGTGTTGTATAGTGACAGCAGTTAAAGCTGAATGGCTTGTCCGTGCAAAGGGCAGTGATGCCGTGACCGTAAATGTCGGAAACGGACACCCAGCGTGTATCTATGTGGGCAGAGTTCTCCTGAGGTCTTACGTAATGCTCGAAATTCTTACTTGCCGTGGTTTCATAGATTCCAAGCCTTGCCGCGTTCTGAAAGTCCTCATAGCTTTCGGTTTCGCCTTTTCCGTAGTATACCACCTTTTCATTATGCTCGGGCATTTTGAATTCAAAGCCAAAGCGGGGGAATTCGGGGGCTTCAAGCTCATACGTATAGTTGGATCTTTCCGCGTGAGTGCTTATAACCAAACCGCCCTCGGCAAGAACGGTGTAGGTGACGGTCATATACAGGAAGGGTCTGTAAGACGCTCCGCCCATCGAGAGCTTTGCAACAAGCACAGCCTTTTTGTCGGTCAGATCCACCACCTCAAGGCTGCGGCAATCGGAGGTTGCCGTGTCGTACCTCGCCTTTATCCAATTATTTACGATATGTCGGTCGTTGTCGGTGGCGGCACGCCATACGGTGGGAGTAATGGGCGAGGCAAGAAGCTCTCTTCCGTTATCCACAATAGAGCAGACAACTCCTCTCAGCTCGTTGAAGGTATAGACGGTATTATTTGCGGTTATGCGGATATGCTTTCCGTCCTCCACAAGCGTCAGGTGGCTGTCGGGAGATACGGTTTCCTCAAGAGCCGCTTTGACGTTCACCGCGGGGGCGAAGGATATCTGCTCAAAGCCTACCTCATATCCTGCCTTTTCCCATTCGGTGTCAAAGGCTTGTGTCAGGCTGACGGTAAGCTCACCGCCAAGAGATTTGTCAACGCCCAAGAGGTCTATTTTATAGGTTCTTGAGGTTTGAGGTTTTAAGATTACCGAGGGAATAAAGCCTTGCTTTACCGTCTTTCCGTTTTGCTCGAATTTCCATCTGAGGGAGTATGCGTCAAGTCCCGTGAAATAACGCATATTCTTTATTCTGAAGCTTTCGGTGTCAAGACTTGCGTCGGTTATGCGGAAGGGACGAAGTACGTTTTTGTAATCCTTAAGTCCCGTGTGGGGGCGTCTGTCGGGGTATACCATTCCGTCAACGCAGAACTCTCTGCTGTGGGGGAAGTCACCGAAATCTCCGCCGTAGTTGTAGCGAGGAGCATTGTATATATCCTCTCCCGTGGCAACGGAGTGGTCACAGAACTCCCATACACAGCCGCCGAAGAAACGGTCGGTTGAGTAGATCATATCCCAATAATCCTTAAGTCCCCCGGGACCTACGCCCATAGAGTGAGCGTACTCGCAAAGGAAGAGAGGCGTGTCCTTCACCGTCTTGTTTGAAAGATACAGGTCGCGGCACTGCTCGGGCGACCAGTACATATAGCTCATAATATCACAGCATTTTATATCGCGGAACACGTGCTGGGTGTTAAGCTTTGGTTTGCCGTAACCTAAGTGATAGGTAGCGTGGCGGCGGCAGAAGTCCTCGCAGTGAACGATACACTCGGGGGCTCTCTGGTGGAGATAGTTGTACGCCCTCTCCTGATTTTTGCCCACTCCCATCTCATTTCCAAGCGACCACATAATTACGCAGGCGTGGTTCTTATCTCGCTCGAAAAGCCTTTCTATTCTGTCAAGGAAAGCCTCTGTCCAATCGTCGTTGTTGGTAATAAAGTCCCAATACTGATTGTCGATAAAGCCGTGGGTTTCAATATCTGCCTCGTCCACGACGTAAAAGCCGAGGCGGTCGCAGAGAGCCATAAAGCGGGGATCGTTTGGATAGTGGCTGGTACGAACGGTATTGATGTTGTGCCGCTTCATTATGAGCAACTCCTCATACATACGGTCAAAGGGAACTGCCGCACCGAGTATTGGGTGGCTGTCGTGGCGGTTTATTCCTCTCGCCTTTACCTTTTTGCCGTTTATCAGCACCACACTCTTGACTATTCTTACGTCCTTGAAGCCTATGGGGAATGCCATATATTCGCTTCCGCAATTTACGACGAGTGTATAAAGCAGGGGTATCTCGTCGCACCACAGAGCGGGGGCATCAACTGAAATGGAGGTGTTACCCGTTGCCTCGCCCTTGGCAATTTCTTTGCCCTCGGGGGAGAGCAGACGGTAGCCGTACTTCAGCGTAGGAGCGGATATTTCAATTTTTATCTCGCCCTGCTTGTAGTCCTCGGACAGAGAGGGGCGAAGGTATATATCCTCGATATGCTCCTTATCACGGGCGAGGAGATACACCTCACGGAAGATACCCGACAGGCGGAACTTGTCCTGATCCTCCATATAAGTGCCGTCGCACCATTTGAACACCAGCACCTTGAAGCTGTTATAACCCACCTTAAGGAGCTTTGTTATATTTATCTCGCTTGTGGAGTGGCTGACCTGACTGTATCCCGCGAACGTATCGTTTACGAACAGATAAAAGCAGGAGTCCACGCCCTCGAAATTTATGTAAATTTCCTTTTTGAGAAAACTTTCACCGATAAAGACCTCTCTTGAATAAAGAGCCGAGGGGTTGATGGCGGGGATATGTGGAGGGTCAACGGGGAAGGGGTATTCGTGGGTGACGTAATGGGGAATGTCGTAACCTTGGCCGAGAACGGTTTGCCAGCTTCTCGGAACACTCATTTTATCGCTGTCGGTGAGTTGAAAATCCTCTGCCGTAAAATCCTCGATCTCATCGGGGGTGGGGTAGAATTTGAAATCCCATTCGCCGCAAAGTGAGAGAAAATTGGTACTTGCCGCTCGGTTGTCCGCCAGAGCCTTTTTCTCGCTGTCGTATGGAATAAAATATGCTCTCGGTTTTTCGCAGTTTACGTGAAGCGTATTCAGATCATTGTGAAAGTTATAAATAAACATAACGTTTCCTTTCAAAAAATTATTTAGTTATCTCCTCAAACAGCTCGTTGAGAATCATTGGATTTGCCTTGCCGCCCGTTGCCGCCATTACCTTGCCGATAATTGCCTTCTTTGCGGCGGTCTTGCCGTTTTTGTAATCCTCGAAGAGCTTGGGGGTGTTCTCGAGAACTTTATCAAGCTCATCGTACAGAAGTCCTCTGTCGTTTATCTGTCTGAGTCCGTGGTGTTTCACAAGCTCCTCGGGGGTAGATACAGCGTCCTTTTCAAGCATTGATAACAGCTTCTTTACGGTGGAGCTGTTTATCTCGCCGTTGCCGAAAAGCTCTGCCACCGCCGAAAGCCGTTCTCCACTTACCGCGGGGGCAAATTCGTCTGCCACCTGAGTACCCAAAAGCTCACTTATCATAAGATTTGCAACCGTCCGTGGGTAGTCTGTAAGCTCTGCCGCATGGAGAAAGTAAGAGCACATAGCGGGGCGTGAAGCTATTATTTCCGCCGTATCCTCCGCAAGTCCGTAATTGTCCTTCAATATCTTGCGAAGCTTGTCGGGTAACAAGGGTAGGGAATTTCTCAAAGAGTCAATGGTTTGGTCAGATATTTGAAGGGGCGGAAGGTCAGGCTCACGGAAAAATCGGTAGTCCGCGGCGGTTTCCTTAACTCGCATAGTGTAAGTCTTGCCCGTGTCGGCGTCAAAACGGCGTGTTTCCATAAGCACTCGGCCGCCGCTCTCCAGCAGGTCTATCTGCCGTTTGCTCTCATACTCGATAGCCTCAGCCACAAAGTTAAAGGAGTTTATATTTTTCATTTCGGTGCGAGTGCCAAGTGCCGTATCTCCCACCTTTCTTACGGACAGATTGACGTCGCATCTGAATGAGCCCTCGTTCATTTTACAGTCGGACACGCCCGCGTACATCATTATCAATCTCAATTCCGACAGATACGCCTTTGCCTCCTCGCCACTCCGCAGATCGGGACGGGAAACTATTTCGATAAGAGGAACACCGCAACGGTTGTAATCGATAAGAGTGCCGTCCTCGGTGTGGGTCAGCTTACCCGCGTCCTCTTCAAGATGTATTCTTTCAATGCCTATTCGCTTGTTCTTACCGTTGACCGTTATATCAACGTATCCGTCACGGCACAGAGGTGTGTCGTTCTGGCTTATCTGGTATGCCTTTGGCAGGTCGGGATAAAAGTAATTCTTGCGGTCGAAGAAGGACAGCCTTGATATTGAGCAACCCGTGGCAAGTCCAGCCTTAACTCCAAGCTCGACTGCGTGTCGGTTGAGAGTGGGAAGTGTACCCGGCAGTCCCGCACATATGGGGCATACCTGTGTATTCGGCTTTCCGCCGAATGCTGTGGGACAGCCGCAGAATATTTTGGAGGAGGTTTTAAGCTCGATATGGACTTCAAGTCCTATCACCGTTTCATATCTCTCATAAACGTCGCTCATATCTTCACCTCCCGTGTGAGTATTTCGCCTAAGGTGTAAAGAAATCCTTCACAGAGGGGGCTGCTCATAAGCTGTACAGCTCCTTCGCCCACGGGAACGGAAAGTGCGGGAAGTCCCGACAGATTTGCCGTTACGGTAAATGCGTCCTGACGGTACACGTCAAGAGGCTGGGGAGGTATTTGGTCGATGAATTGCTTTTCGCAGGCTGATACGGGAGAGAGGATAACGTCACATACACAGAGAGTATCAAGAATCTCCCGTGTTATTTTCTGCCGTGCCTCTACCGCTTTTTGGTAGTATTTTTGCTTACTGCCCTCGGAAAGGCAGTACGTTCCAAGCATTATTCTCCGCTTTACCTCCTCGCCAAAGCCTTCTGTACGGCTGTTGACGAAAAGCTCCTCCACGTTTTTTGGGGATTCGGTACGGTAGCCGTATCGCACACCGTCGTATCTTGCAAGGTTGGAGGACGCCTCGGCGGCAGAGATAACGTAGTAAGCCGACACCAGCACCTCGTCAGAGGGCAGGGTCACAGAGCAAATATTTGCACCGCGGCTTTTCAATATTTCTACCGACCGCTCCACCGTTCGTCTTACCTCGTCGCTAATGCCCGACAGAGAGGGAACGCCTATTCGCACACTCCGAAGGTCCGCGGTGGCGTGGGGGACTACGCTGCCTTCATAGAAAAGCGAGGTGGCGTCAAGAGGGTCCTTGCCCTTTATCGTGTCAAGTATCAAGGCATTTGACCTTACATCGCCTGACAGTACGCCTACGTGGTCAAGAGAGCTTGCAAAGGCAATAAGACCGTAGCGGGAAACCGCACCGTAGGTTGGCTTCATTCCGACTACACCGCAATATGCGGCGGGAAGTCGCACCGAGCCGCCCGTGTCCGTTCCAAGTGCATAAGGAACAAGTCCTGCCGCTACTGCCGCGGCACTTCCGCCCGAGCTTCCACCGGGGGAAAGGCGGTGGTCACGGGGATTTATGACCTTTCCGAAAAATGAGTTTGCGGAGTGAGAGCCCATACCGAACTCGTCCATATTGGTCTTCCCGAGAAGTATTCCTCCCGCCGACAGAAGTCTGCTCACTGCCGTGGCGGTGTAGGGGGGAATAAAATCGCGGAGCATTCTTGACGCACAGGTGGTGGGGATACCCGCCGTGCAAAGGTTGTCCTTAACTGCAAAGGGAATACCGTCAAGGGGGTGAAGAACCTCTCCCATCTTGCGTCGTCCGTCGGATTGTCTTGCCGAGGCTAACGCAGAGTCACCGCACACGGTTATAAACGAGTTGAGGTGAGCGTTTTTCTCTATATTTTCAATATAAGCATTGGTAAGCTCAACCGAGGATATTTGGTTGTCCTCTAACAGCTTTGAAATCTCATAAACGGAGAGGTGCGTAAAATCGCTCATTCTTCTCCTCCTACCGTCAAGGGTACGCTGACGTATCCGTCGAATACCGTCATTTTTTGACTTTGACAAACCGCGTCCTCACGCAGAACATCTGACCCAAGCGACTGCTGTTCGGTCATATTTCCGTTACAGTAGTCCTCAAGGATCTGAACGTATTTTGTAAAGGCGAGTATTTCCTCTGCCGACCTCACACACTCCTCCTCACTCAATGAGAGCTTGGAGAGAGCGGCAATATTATTTATATCTATATTTTCCTTCATATTATCGTCCTCCCGTTAAGGGTATAATTGAATTTTACCATTATATCCGTCGAAAGTCAAGATTTTTCTTGACTTTCAGGAAATACGGATATATAATTGTATTGTAATTTATAACTTTCAAGGTGGTATATATGTCCGTTATACTTATTGGAATGCCCTCCTGCGGAAAAAGTACGCTGGGGGTTTTGTTGGCAAAAAAATTGGGATACCGTTTTATCGATTCCGATCTGCTTATTCAGGAGAGAGAGGGAATGCTGCTTCACGATATAATAGAGCAGAAGGGCAAGGATGCGTTTTTGGAAATTGAAAATGCCGTCAACTCGTCGATAACCGACAGAGGTGCGGTCATCTCCACGGGCGGAAGTGCTGTTTACGGCAGTGAGGCTATGGAGCATTTGCGGACGCTTGGCAAGATAGTTTATCTGTATATATCCTATGAAACGATGGTGAAGCGTCTGGGAGATTACGTCCACAGAGGGGTGGTCTTGCCAGAAGGATATACACTTGAGGATATGTATTCCGAGCGTTCAAAACTGTACGAGGCGTATGCCGACCTTACGGTAGATGTGGAAAAAGGGGATATTTCCGACTCTCTTGAGCAGATATGGCATTTGGTTACCC
>JAZOUQ010000001.1:0-16402 GCA_045658185.1 Eubacteriales bacterium | reverse complement strand
CCTGACCGTTATAAACGGGGGGCGAAACGCCTCCCATACAAACGATATGCGAACCTAATTCCGCTGTGGCTACGCCTTGCGGAGCAAGGTGCGAAGCACCGATGCTCCGACCAAAATAAAAGACCAACCTAAAGGTTGGTCTTTTATTTTGTGTTTGGTGACCGTTTTAGATGACATGGCTAAAACGTAGATATTTCAAGGGTTTTGAGGACTATTTAACTATTTTTAAAGCCGTTTTCTAACGATAAAACCGATTTTATCATATTTTTTCGATTTTTCCATCTGACCGAAATAGATGACATTATTTTTTAAGATTATTTAAAAATTTTGTTTTTCTGCGATTTGCTATCTTTGTTCCTAAAATAATAGCGCAAACATATACTGCACTAAAAATTAATGCTGAAAGCAATGAGGCAACAAAGGTTGGACGATTTTCAGCATTTACTCCAAATGCACAACCCAAAAAATAACCGTTAACAGCGATCCATATATTATTATGATTAATTAAATATGCTATAAGCCAAACTACAACGTATATTCCCACTGAGCAACAAGCTGTAATAACACTTTGTTTAAAATTAAGTCGTTCGCTACTATCTTCCCTTGACTGAAATAGGGTTAATATTACAAAACCAAATAACAGTCCGGAAATTGACATAATGATATATTCAATATATAACGCGGCTTCGGGCGACTCATTGTTAGTCCCTCTCCATATATACATCGGAACAAGAGAAATCAACAAAGCTAGCCACGCAGATGCCCATATTCTTAACGTTGTAAAAAAGCAATTTGATATTTTAGATTTTGATTTCATCATATTCCACCGCCTTTCTGTGCTTATTATATCACACCTTTGCGGGAATGTAAAGAAAAAATTGCTTGGCACTAAGGTACTCGCCGTCTCTGTCTTGCCGTAGGGGAGGGGCTTGCTCCTCCCGAAAAAACAAGCGGGAGCGCCAAGCCCCGTCGGATCTCTTTTAATTTTGCCTTAAACGTGATAAAAGGTCAAAAATCGAGGGGAAAACGAAGGAAAGGTCAACTTAATATCTTGACAATATGTCTGCCATATGGTACAATAAGTGTGTAATAAATTTTCGGAAAAGGAGGTGGACAAAATGCCAAAGTATATTTTGATGAAATCGCATAATATTTGTCCGCTTTCGATTCAACTCAAATTAGGATAAAATATTGACGCCGATTTCGTCGGCGCCATTTTTATTTTATTGAGGAGAGGATTTATGAAGTCAACAGCACGTAACTATTCAAATGAAATTGAAAATTTTTCAACCAACTCGCTTTATGAGCGAACCAATGTAAGCATACCTTCATGTGAAACCGTTATAACACAATCACAAGGAATTGAGATTGTCCGTATAATCCACAACGCAGGCAAAACATTTGTATCCACACAACCAAAACACATCCCAACAATTCAAGAATATCTTTACACAAACGATATTGTAGAAAAACTATGTTCGCCCTCGTTTTACTGTGAGATACTTGATTTATTAGGCTACGATCCTCGCGAATTTTTATTAGAGCCAAGCGAAGAATTTTTACAGGATGTCAAATACAACTGTGTTCATATGTTGGACTATGTTTGTACTAAAGATACTTTTGTTCCACAGAATACCGATCAAGTTGAAACGATCCGCCGTGGAGACGAGCGATTTATTCTTGATGACAATTTTGATAGCACGATGTACTGCATAACCAACAACAAGCGAATGATAAGCTGTAGCTATTACAAGCCCAACCAAGGAGTGTTTGAAAATACATGCTCAATGCAAGTGTTTTCACGCCCAGAACATAGGGGAAAAGGATACGGAAAAATGACCGCTTCCGCTGCCACACAAGCCGTTGTTAAGGAGAATCGACTTGCACTTTGGGCGTGTCAAGTAGAAAATATACCTTCTCGGAAAATAACAGAGTCTTTAGGATATATGTTGCTCGGCGGCGAATTGCGTATAGTTAAATAACCACACACTTATCATGCCGCACTTCGCGCGAGGATTCGCTCGCTCTCCGCCTGACCGTAGGGGCGTTCTGTGAACGCCCGCGGGCGAACGCAGCTCGCCCCTACCAACGAGCGCCGAATGCGAACCTAATTCTGCGTCGCTTCGCTCGATACTAGGATATTCGCACTTCGTGCGAAGATTTTTGCTCGCGGCTCACGTGAGCGAGCTCCCGTTGCCTTGCTCGCAAAATGCGAACCTAATTCTGCAACGCAAAGCGTTGCTGAGCTAGGTCGAATCCGTGCCACAAGCAAAAAAACAAGGGAGCGGATGCTCCCTTGTTTTTTTGGCTGGGGCACTAGGATTCGAACCTAGGTAATGACGGAGTCAGAGTCCGTTGCCTTACCGCTTGGCGATGCCCCAATATCGCAACAAGGGTTATTATACCACAGTCTTTCCTTGTTGTCAATACTTTTTTTCATTTTTTATTTTATTTTTTTCTATCTTCTTTATCTAATCATTGACAACACGTCCAATTTAAGGTATAATTAATGTAATATTGTTGTTTGGAGATGCTTTATGGAAAAATTAGAAAACATTATTTCTTTCACTAATGAGGCTCTGTACAGTTACGTCCTCATTATTCTTTTGGTGGTCGGTGGACTTTGGTTCACGCTTCGCTCAAAATTCGCTCAGATTTCTACACTTGGAGAACAGTTCCGTGTCGTTACGGAAAAGCCTAAGAACAAAAAACACGTGTCCTCCTTTCAGGCTCTTATGGTTTCCACCGCTTCCCGTGTTGGTACGGGTAATATCATAGGCGTTTCTACCGCCATCTGTCTTGGCGGCTTCGGCTCTGTGTTCTGGATGTGGATAATCGCTCTGGTCGGCGGTGCCTCCGCTTTCGTCGAAAGCACTCTCGCTCAGATATACAAGAAAAAAGGCAAGGACGGATGCTACGGCGGTCCTGCTTATTACATAGAAACCGCTCTGAAATGCCGTCCGTTGGCTATCGTATTCTCAATATTGCTTATACTCACATACGGTATCGGATTTAATATGCTTGGCTCGTATAATCTGCAATCCACCTTCTCGGTATACGGATTTTACAATGAAAAAATTACCCCTTGGATAATCGGCGGAATTCTCGCTCTCGTAGTTGGCTACTGTCTTTTCGGAGGCGGAAAACGAGTTATCAAGGTAACAAGCGTTCTTGTTCCCTTGATGGGCATAGCTTATATCCTCGTTGCACTCGTTATAATTTGCCTTAACATCACTACCCTTCCCTCAATCTTTACCCGTATATTTACAGAAGCATTCGACCTTCGTGCCATTTTCGGCGGTTTTGGCGGCTCTTGCGTTATGTATGGAATCAAACGCGGTCTGTTCTCAAACGAGGCAGGTGTGGGCTCTGCTCCCAACGCCTCCGCATCGGCTGACGTAAGCCATCCCGCAAAGCAAGGCTTCGTTCAGATACTCTCCGTATTTATAGATACCCTTCTGGTTTGCTCCGCAACCGCATTTATGTGTATGTGCTCGGGAATTGAGCCCACGGCAGAGCTTTCGGGTGCACCTTACGTTCAGGCAGCTCTGAAGGCATCTCTTGGCGGATTTGGTCCTATATTTATAACCGTAGCAATGATTCTGTTCGCCTTCACCACGCTTATCGGAAATCTTTACTACGTTGACAAGGCACTTGCTCATATAGTTGGGCACGTTCCGGGTAAGCTGTTCAATGCGATCTATTACATTCTCGCTTCCCTGGTTATCTTTGTCGGTGCAGGTCTGTCCGCAGGACTTCTGTGGGATATTGCAGACATTACAATGGGAGCAATGGCACTCATAAATATCCCCGTTATCTGTATTCTCGGAAAATACGCATTCAGAGCTTTGTCAGATTACAAAAAGCAAAAGAAGGCAGGACTTGACCCCGTATTCCACGCCAAGGATATCGGAATCACGGACAATCTTGATTATTGGGATTGAAAATGAAACAAAAAAGCTTATCAAAGGACTTTACCAAGGGCAGTATCTCAAAGCAGATGCTGATATTCTCCCTGCCCTTTATGGCGTCCAACGCCTTGCAGGTGCTTTACAGCACCATTGATATGGTGATAGTAGGAGAATACGTTGGAACGGCAGGACTTTCCGCCGTAGCACAAAGCAGTCTTATCGTAAACTTTGCCACAATGGTGTGTCTTGGCTTTTCAAATGCGGGACAAATACTTATATCTCAAGCACTCGGTGCAGGTAAACGCAAGGAAATGACCCGAGTAATAGGAACTCTGTTCAGCTTCCTTATGATACTTGCCGTAGCCTTGTCAGCCATAATGCTCACCTTCAGCGGCGTTATAATGAAGCTTATGAATATCCCCGCCGAGTCGTATGATATGTCAATGGACTATTTTATCATATGCGGAGCGGGTCTGATATTTACTGCGGGATATAATATGGTGTCAGCCGTTCTCCGCGGAATGGGCGACTCCAAAAGACCTTTTCTGTTTATAGTGATAGCCTCGGTTACAAATCTTGTTTTAGATATTTTGTTTACGGGATTCTGGGGCTGGGGCGTTGCAGGTGCGGCGTGGGCAACCATAATCGGTCAGGCTGTTTCCTTCCTGTTCTCGGTTTTCTATCTTTCAAAGCACAAGGAAGCGTTTGGATTCGACTTCAAGCCTGAAAGCTTTAAGATTGACGCTAAATACACCAAAATGATAGTCAGCCTGGGAACTCCGATGGCTATACAGTCGGGATTTATAAACGTATCAATGCTCTACGTTAACTCTATGATAAACAGCGTGGGAGTGGTGGCTTCGGCAACCTTTGGCGTAGGCGTGAGAATAGACGACATCTCAAATAAAATATCACAGGGAATACAGTACGCGGCAATGCCTATGGTAAGTCAAAACATAGCCGCAAAGCAACAACGCAGAGCCCAGCAGATAGTTTGGTGTGCCATCGGCTTTGCCACCGTGCTTACAGTAATATTTATGACGCTGTATATTCTTTGCGGAAAACAGTTGTTTATGATGTTCTCGAACGACCCGTTGGTGCACGAGATGTCGGGAACGTTTATAAGAGCAATACTTTGGATGTTCCCTGCCTTCACGATAATGAGAGGTACGCACTCGTTTATACAAGGAATAGGAAACGCCAAGCTGAGTATGGTGTTGGCACTGCTTGACGGAGTTGTTCTCCGAATAGGACTCAGTTGGCTGTTTGGCATAGCTCTCGGCTGGGGATTTTACGGTTTTGTTCTGGGATACGGACTTGCACCTTACGGCTGTGCCATACCGGGAATAATATATTTCCTCTCGGGAAAATGGAAAAAGCGGAGAGTATTGGCGGAGGAACTGTAAGTATAGAAAATTTTTCAAAAAACTTTTGAAAAAGGACTTGCAAAACAAAAAGAAATGTGATATAATACACGGGTATGGAAATACAGGGGTATAGCTCAGCTGGTAGAGTACCGGTCTCCAAAACCGTGGGTCGCGGGTTCGAATCCTCCTGCCCCTGCCAAAAAATCCAAGTCGAAAGACTTGGATTTTTTCATTTGTGCCGCAAGGCACAACATCGTTTGCGTGCATCGCACGCAACATCATTTAGCCGCAGGCTAACATCATTCCGCCGCAGGCGGACACAAATGAACGATGTTGCACTTCGTGCAAACGGACTCGTAACCGTTCGTTTGTTCGCTGATATGTAGTTGATTTTAGCTTGAAGTATGGTATAATGAAATTGGAAAGGCGGTGGTATCGTGAGAGAAGATAAGCTTGGTGATCTTTCAATGGAGTATCCGTTGATGTTCTGCAATTAACCAAAGAATTGCGAGCAAAACGCGAAAATGTGATCTCAAATCAAATCGATAGAAGTGCAACAAGTATTTGTGCTAATATTGCCGAAAGCAAATACGCTCACGGTCGTGCCGATTTTATAGCAAAGCTTGAAATATCGCTCAAAGAAACCAACGAAACAAGCAAGTGGCTTGAAATGCTTTGGAAAAGCGATTATATTGATAAAGTGCGGTATAAAACACTTAATCGCAAGTGTTCAACAATAAGATTTTTGCTTGTAAAGTCTATTACAACAGCTAAAAAGAACATCAGCACGGCGAAGGAGAAAGCGAAGTGAAAAAAGCAATATGGATCTTGCTGCTTATTACATTAATACTTGTTTTTATGTTTTCTTCTTGTGAAAATAACATATGTCAACACATTGAAGTGATTGATTCCGGCATCACTCCTACTTGCATAGAAAGTGGCAAAACCGAGGGCAAGCATTGTTCTGTTTGCGGCGATATTCTTGTAAAGCAAGAATATATCAATGCTTTGGGACATAAATGGAGTAAATGGAGAGTAGTAGAAAGATCCACAACCGAGCGACAAGGAACTCGTGCTCATACCTGCTATGTATGTAACTATGTGGAAAACAAACCCATCGACATTATTTCATATAACGGTGAATTGGGGTCTGCCGGTAAGTTATCCGATACAACGTTGATCATATCAATTTTTGCTAATGACAAAGAAACAAAATGGGATTTGAATTCTGAAATTGATAATGAAACAAAGGACCTTATGCACGAAAACCTTTCAACAGCTGTGGCTTGGATAATGGAACAATGCAGTATTTATGGAGTTAAATCAGAATTTGTTTATGATTGGAAAAATTGTCCGGATTTATGTTATACATTCAACTTCACCGATATAAGCATGGTAAGGGTAGACGGTGGGGGTTACGATACGCAACGTTCCTATATTGATGAATATATTGATGCCGAGGAATTAAAGCAGAGATACAATGCACAAAACATTATTTACGTCTTGTATTTCAATACGGATGAAACAAATACGGTTAATTCTTGGTCGCTTTCTGACCTACAGCATTGTCCGGTTGAGCTAATAAATGTGTTCGTTCGTGACGATATCGGAAGCGGTTACTATTTTCTGTCACCCTCCGGTTTTGCTCACGAAATATTGCATTGTTTCGGTGCTTATGATTTATATTATGCATCGGAAGCGATCACTCAATCTTTTGTGGATTATTGTAACACTATAAAATCTAACGATATTATGTATACGGTCAGCACCGAAAAAGAAATTTTTCAAAAGCTTTCCGAGCTTGATGCGTATTACATTGGATTGATAGATAGCTGCTCACAAGTAGACGAGTGGGGGTTGGGTACAAGTTCACATAATACAGAACCATAGTAAAAACTAGCTCGTTTGTAATCAATTTCTATCTATAATTACATGGATTCGTTTGCAAGCAGGTGCTGACAGCCCGGAAGATAGCGGTTGCTGTCAGCTCCCGTCAATACCAAGGGATAAGTGTACTCTCACGGAAAAAATCATGGACTGTTTTTGTACGATAGCCTTATATGGATCGATTTTTTTATCCAAGCCGCAGGCTTAGTATATAATCAGGGGCGGCTCGACGCCCCTGTATCTCATCACGCACCAGCGTACATCTTCTATACGGCTTGATGATATACACTCCTATCGGCGTGATAGGGACGCGTGGGTTCAAATCCACGTAAAAAAGCAAGAACCGAAGGAATTTATCCTTCGGTTCTTTTTTATTTTAAGCTTTTACTTTAAAAGCTTCAGATTATCTTTCCTTCTTGCGAAGTACCGTTGCGCCAAGCGACATCATTGTGATCATCGCGAACGCGCTGCCGAGTGCGATGGAGCTTCCGCATCCGCCTTCAGCAGGAGCTTCGGTGGTTTCGGGAGCGGTGGTTTCGGGAGCGTCGGTTTCGGGAGTGAGTGCAGGAATAACCTCCTGCTCCAAGGATTCTTCACATACGGTACAAACCTTGTGACGAAGTCCAGCCATTTCCTCGGTAGCTTCCTTAACAACGATCCAATCACTTGCGGTATGATCTATCATATCGGTTTCTTTATCCTTATAGCTGTCTTCACATACAGAACATGTGTACTCTGTATATCCCTTTGCAGAACAAGTAGGAGCAACTACCTTTTCAACATAGGTGTGAGGTGTTGCAGGAACGATGTTATCCTTATAGTTGGATCCGCAAACGGTACAGGTGTGAAGGGTGTAACCCTCAGACTTACATCCTTCGGGAGCAACTACGGTATCAGTGTAGTTATGTCCGGTTACAAGACACTTTACAGATGCGGGAACTGCCTTGCCTTCGACTACAACCCAACCGGCGTTCTTAAATGCATTAAGAGCAACAAGCTCAGTTGCGGTTGCCGTCTTTACCGCGGTAGCAGCCGCACCGTCGTAATTGATTACAACGGTTGAGGTAGCATTCGCAGCTTTAGTCATATCAACAACGCCCGTGCCTGCAAGGTAATAGCAATCATATTGCCGAAGAACTCCTGAGCAAGAGGCAACCATCTGCCAAGATAATCTGCCTCAACCTTGGCATCATCACCCTTCATCATAACGCCCCAGTCCACGATACAGTACATACCGAGATCCGCTGTTCTTTCAACTACGCCCTTCATTCTGGAAACGTAAATTTCCTTTTTACCCTCAGTAGCGTATCCTGCAGTTGCTCCAAGGGGCATCGTAACACGAATAGCGTTGCAGCCTTCCTGCTGCATTCTCCTCAAAGCATCCATGCTGGCATTGGCAGCAAAATCACTTGCGTTAACGTTTACAGGAACAACTCCCTTCAGGACAACCACGTTACCTGCAATATCATAGAAACGACCGTTCACTGTCATAAGTGCCGCAGAGTCATCACTCCTAGGATCGTACTTTTTCATAGTGTTTGTTACCGTCGTACCTGACTGAATAGTGGTATATTTACCGTCTGTGAGGTCGTCCATAACAAAGCTGTAATTGGAATTTTTGGGAAGTCCTGTGATCTTCACAGTCCATCTTCCCTCACCCTGAGAGATCGACGCCCCTGCAGGTCCTCCGTTTATAAACAAAGCGTAGTTGTTAGTTACCACTACTTTGTGCTCAACGCCATTGTCAAGATTTTTCAACGTACACGTCACCGAATCAGGGCGATAGCCGAACGCATTGTCGTAATCTCTCCAATTTATGTTGAGTGCCGCCGATGACGTTGTGTATATGACAGGCTCTTTGCTGGGAACTTCAAAGTTATTCGGACCGTCCCAATGTGCGATCAAGGTGGTATCGGACACTATAAAGATATTGTTCAGGTTCACCTTTTCTCCCTTTTCGTTATACCAACCTGCGAAGGTGTAACGTGCACGGGTAGGAGTAACAGCCGATGCGTCGATCTTAGCACCGTCCGCTACGTACTGAGTAGGTACAAGCGATCCACCGTTGGTATTGAATACGACACGGTGTCCGCTACGACGTGCCAGATTAACCTCGCAAAGTCTGTCAATACCGGCAACCTTATAGTTTACGACGAAAAGGTTTGCACCAACAGACAGCTCTACCGTAGTACCGTCAAGCTCATTGCCGTTTTTATCAAGCACCTGATGATCGGTTCCGCCAATCAGCTCGGCAAGATCACACGTAGTCGTTGCGTAAGAGTAAGCACACGTAACTGTCTTGTTGGGATTTCCATATTCAAAGCCCATATCTTCACCACCCGTATCTTCCGTTGCGTCTTCAACAGGCGCCGTGGTATCTGTTTCACCCTCACCGGGTTTATTGCAGCTTGCAAGTCCAAGACACATCGACACGGCTAGAATCAACAATAATATTTTTTCATAAACATCTCCTCTCCGAGGTTACCGCTATTACTGTTTTTTTACGGTAAAATTAAACTTCAGGTATTACTACCTCAACCTCTCTGCCAAGCTCAGCAGACTTTGCAATAGCATCAATTATTGCCTGGTTGTAGATTATCTGGCTCGTGGGAACAGGAGCAGCAGTTCCGTTCTTACAAGCGTCAAGGAAGGTACGGATCTTAAGATTGAACAATCCCGTCTTGGTTTCGATAACGGGAATTACGGTTTCTACCTGAAGACCGCCAACCTCGTGGTAAAGGGTCATAGCACCGCCAACGGTTCCGTTCCAGCACTCGGTGGAAGGAATACGAAGGCTTCCCTTTGTACCCATTATAATTGTGTCACCGGGGGTGTTAAGGTTCATAGCCCAAGCTATACGGAAGTCAAGAATGATTCCGCCCTCAAGACGAACGAATGCTGCGGCGAAATCGTCAACGCCGAACTTAGCTGCATAATCCTCGCCCTTACCTCTGGGATAGCCGGAATACTGGGGATTTGTTCCGAAGAAAGCGGACTTGTATCCCGAAACGGTGAGAGGCTTGGGATAGCCGATTGCATTAAGAACCATATCGAGAGAATAGCATCCGATATCGCCCAGTGCTCCGATTCCCGCGGTTTTGTCCTCAATAAAGGTCGTTCCGTGAGGAGTGGGAATACCGCGACGGCGTCCGCCACCTGTCTGAATGTAGTAGATCTGACCCAATACACCAGACTCGCAGATCTTCTTTATTTCCTTCATATTAGCGTCCATTCTGGGCTGGAAGCCGATAGAAAGAATCTTTCCGCTTGCCTTCTCTGCCTTCATAACCTCGATAGCCTCGTCAAGAGTTACCGTGAAGGGCTTCTCAAGCATTACGTGAAGTCCGTTGTTAAGAGCGTAGATGGTAGGCTCTGCGTGCTGACGGTTGTAGGTACAGATACAAACCGCGTCAAGGTTAAGGCTCTTATCGTCGATAAGCTCCTTGTGATCCTTGTAGTGAGTCTTTACACCCTCGGGGATGCCGTACTTCTCTGCGAATTTCTGTGCCTTACCCTCAACGATATCTGCACATGCAACGATATCTACGTCGGGCTGACTCAAAAGTGCTCTTGCGTGAGAGCCTGCGATCCATCCGCATCCGATGATAGCCACTCTCATTCTCTTACTTGCGTCTACTGTCTGTGTATTATTCTGAGCTGTAAAAGAATTCAGCCCTTCCATTGATTTGTCTGCCATTTTTTTGTCCTCCTAAAAACAATTTAAAAATTTAAAATTAATATCCGAGAGTCTTGAGATATTCTCTGCTCTTCTTAATACATTCCATAGGTGTAAGTCCCATCGAGGGATTATCCTGCTCAACAACCACCCAAGATACGTCCGATTCCTCACACGCCTTAAGTATAGCGGGGAAATCCTGAATACCCGAGCCAACGGGTCTGAGCTCGAAATTACCGGGACGCTTTGGTGCGGTACTTGCTATACCGATAAGCTCATACATATCCTCCGACTTCTCACCGTAAAAATCCTTCAGGTGAACGACGGGGCTTCTTCCTGCGTACTTTCTTATATACTCCGCAGGATTCTCTCCTCCAACGTTTACCCAACAAGTGTCAAGCTCGGTCTGAAGAAGATCTGCTGAAACCTTTTCGTAAAGAACGTCCAATGCGTACTTACCGTCAAGCTTTACGAACTCAAAATCGTGGTTGTGGTAAAGAAGAGTCATACCAAGCTCGTTCGCCTTAGCACCGAGCACCTTGATATTCTCTATAACCTCTCCAAACTTATCCGTACCGGGACGGTAATCCCCTGACAGATAAGGCACTACCACGAACTTGCATCCAATGGTTGCGTAATCCTTCAAAAGATCATTGTTTTCTACCATATTTAAATATGGTACATGTGCGGAAAGAGGAACAAGACCTATCTCCTCGCACATTTTTTTTACATCCTCGGGAGAGTTTCCGTAAAGACCTGCGAACTCTACGCCATCGTATCCCATTTCTTTGATAGCCTCAAGAGCCGCTCTCATGTTTTCCTTAACATCGCCTCTGACCGAATAAGCCTGTACTGCTACTGGTATAGCCATTTTTTGTACCTCCAAAATAAAAATTAAACATTGTATGTTATTTTATTATAGGACATATATTGGTATAATTCAAGTCAAATCGATATCAATTGTAGTCAAATATTGCTACTTTTGTTGATGTTTCGTGAGATTTGCCAACATATTTTTTTGGTTTTTGTATCCTTTCACCAATTTCGTGTATTTTAACACAAGATTGGCGATTTCCTTTCAACCGATATTTACGAGAACAGGCAACAACGAACTCTCCTTTTTATGGAATATGGATAAAAAGAATTGATTTTTGGCAGCCTCTATCAATCCTCAGGTATTACGGGGAAAAGCTGAACGCTGTTACCACCGTCCACCAAAAGCTCCGCTCCCGTGGTGTGCTTGGCGTGTGCGGCAATATAATATACTGCATCTGCTACGTCCTCACCGAGAGCGGCATCGCCGAGAGGAGTAAATCGACAAGGATTTTTTCTGTAAACCTCTGGGTTTTTCTCCCATCTGTCGGTCTTTATAAGTCCGGGAAGCACTGCGTTTACGCGAATATTGTATTTACCGAGATCTATTGCCAACGCTCTCATAAGCCCGAGCTGTCCTCCCTTTGAGGAAATGTAAGCCGTTCTGTCGGGAATAGGTCTGTGTGCCGTATTGGAGCTGACGAATACGATACTGCCTCCGCCTTGCTCCTTCATTCTTGAAGCGGCGGCTCTGGAAAGGCAGAAATTCCATACAACGTTGGTATTTATGACCTTCACGAAGTCATTCAAGGGGCTGGTCTGCCAATCAAGCCCAAGTCCTTGATGTGCGGCATTAAGCACGAGTGTATCAATAAAAAGTCCCTTTTCGTCGAGGAATGCAAACATTTTCTCAACGGATTCTTCGTCGACCTCTCCGCTGTCAAGCAAGGAGGCGATAGGATAACCTATTATCTCAGACTCGGGGAATTTTTCTTTGTAAAGCTTTTCTGCGGCATTTACCTTTTCCGGATCTCTGCCCGTAAAGATTACCTTGTATCCCTCGGTAGCAAATCTTTCAACTATGTTAACGCCTGTGTTTATACAAGCTCCGGTTACAAGTACAGTTTTCATTATCGTAATACCTCTTTATCAGAAATAAAATTCTGTTTTTGCAGGTCTTATATCGGTCAAAGCTCCTGTGTAATGGCGGAGATTATGCTCAACATAGGGGTGCTTGAGGCACTCCTCCTCGTTAAGCTCAATGCCAAGACCGGGTCTGTCGCCTATCTTTATACGTCCGTTCTCATATATGAGATTTTCGTCGGTGATATACTTTCTGTACTCAACGTCGCTGTACATGATCTCAAGTATGCAGAAGTTGGGACAGCAAGCGGCGAGCTGAAGCGTTGCGGCGTTTGCGATAGGACCTGAGGGGTTGTGAGGTGCGAAGGGTATGTAATTCGCCTCAGCTATTGCCGCTATCTTCTTAAGCTCCATAATACCTCCCGCGTGGGAGATGTCGGGCTGGATATAGTCCGCTGCACGTCTGCGGAACAGCTCGTTGTAGTCGAATCTTGTATAGAGTCGCTCACCTGCGGAGATGGCAACGGGAGATTTTTCTCTTACAGCCGCAAGAGCCTCGATATTGTTGGGGGGTACGGGCTCTTCAAGGAACATAGGCTTGAAGGGAGCGACCTCTTGTGCTATCTTGATTCCCGTGGGAACGTCAAAGCGTCCGTGTGCCTCTATAAGCAGATCCACATCATCGCCAACCGCGTCTCTTACAGCCGCGATACAACGGATAGCCTTATCCAGATCCTTATTGGATATCTGCAAATAATTCTTTCCAAAGGGATCCCACTTCATCGCGGTAACGCCCTTCTTTACTGCCTCTGCCGCCTTCTCTCCAAACTCCTCAGGCTCTTTTGCTCCCGCAAACCAGCCGTTGACGTAGATACGGCAATCCTCGTTCACCTTTCCGCCAAGGAGCTGATAAACGGGTACGCCCAGAGATTTTCCGAGGATATCCCACAGAGCCATTTCAACTGCGGACAGAGCCGACATAAGGACTGCTCCGCCTCTCCAATAGGCATCTCTGTATATGTCGTGATAATGCTTTTCGATCTGTCTTGGGTCTTTACCAACAAGATAATTCTTGATATGCTCAACGGCACCCACAAGAGCCTTTTCCTTGTATTCAAGAGTACCCTCTCCTACTCCCGTGATACCCTCGTCGGTATATACCTTAACGAATACCCAGTTGGTTCGGAAGCAGTCAACCACAAATGTTTTTACGTCTGTTACTTTCATTGTCTTCTCCTTAAATATTTTTTACTGCAAATTACAGCTTTATTTCCTCGTATATTTTGGGAACGACCTTGTTCTCATATTTGAGATCGTTCATATCTATATTGTCAAACATTCCGCAATGTATCGGTACTGCCACCTTCGGCTTTATCCTCTCACAGAAGCGGGCTGCATCGGTCATATTCATATTGTTTCCCACACCGTTTACAGGAACAAACATCGCATAAATGTCATCGGGAATATCTTCAAAAATATCCTCATTGTAGAGTGTATCGCCTGTGACGTAGTATTTACGTTCACCGTCATCAATAATAACGCCTATGGCATTTATCTCACTGTGTTCTGCCTTTACCGCGGTGAAACGCACTCCCTTCTCCGTCCATTGAGTGTGTCTGTTAAACATAACGTAATTATTGTCGCCGCCAAGCATACGTGCCTTATTCCACACGGAGATCGGAGCAAGTACCAGCATATTGCTTTCCTCTCCTATAAATCGGGGAGCTGTTTCGGGATCGTAGTGATCCAGATGGTCGTGTGTAAATATCATAACGTCGGGACGAATATCAAACAACGATTCGTCCACGGGAACACGACGGTAGTTCTTTGGGTTTACCTCCTTTACACAGTCGGAAAGATAAGGGTCTACCATAATTTTGAGGTCTTTAGTTTCAAACAGCAAGCCTGCCTGTCCAAGATAAGTTATTTTCATAATTTTCTCCTTTTTTACTATCTACTTGACAAATCTTTTTTTTTATTATATCATATTTATAACGACAACGCAATCAAAATCTTATCGAGTTTTATTAAAATCTTACGAAATAAGGAGCGGTTATGCAAAAAATCACTCTTCCCGAAATTACATCTGCTGGAATCTACAACTCATCAATAGCGGTCAAAAACCGTGTTGAAACAAAAAAACGAAAGACAACCATGTTTGAAATCGAGATAGCCGCTGAGGACGGTGGACTTTCATTTGTCGACAGTAAAAGCACTCCTATAACGCCCGATCTTTTGATTTGTGCAAAGCCGGGACAAATGAGATATACAAAGCTTCCCTTCGTTTGCTACTACGTCCATCTCTGCGTCAACGAAGGTCCTGTTTATGATATGCTGATGAAACTACCTGATTATTTTAAAACCGACAGACGCGAATTTTACGTAGATCTGTTTTCGGAGTTCATACGTCGATACGAGTTTTGGAGTACCGACAACGAGGTGGTGCTTCAAAGTCTGTTATTAAAACTGATATATGAAATATACGAGGAGAGCATCGCACTTCAACAATCTAAATCCTTAAATCAAAAAAATCATTTGGCGATCGATAAGGTGCTGCATTATATTGACGAAAATCTAAGCACACCGCTTGATCTGGAATCTGTCGCTTCTCATTTTTCCTTCAGTCCCAATTATTTCCATCAAATATTCAAGGCGGCAACGGGAACAAGACTGCGAAGCTATATCGAGGAACAGCGGATAAGAAAGGCAATACATCTGTTGCAATCCACAAATTACACGTTGGCTCAAATCGCCATGGAATGCGGTTTTTCCTCGCAGGCTTATTTCAGCTGCGTATTTAAGAAAAGAATGGGCTTGACTCCGCGGGAATACACCAAGGAAATATATAAAAAATATCACCTCTGACAAAGTGCAAGAAAATATTCAATTTTCAAATCTCATTATTTTGTTGACAATTCAACAATTTCATGTTATACTGTAACTAAATTAAATTTGTTAAGGAAAGGAACTCTCTCTATGAACAAAACAGATGAAAAGTACGAGGCGTTATTTACGCCTTGGAAGATCGGCAACGTTGAGATCAAAAACCGAATCGTAATGTGTCCTATGGGCGGCACTTCCCTTTTCGGGTGGTTTGAGCTTACGGGTTGCGGCTTTGACAAGGAAGCGGCAAAGCTCTTCCTTGAGCGAGCAAACAACAACGTAGGACTTATTATTCCCGGAATCGCCCCCCTTCGCGATACCTTCTGGGGCAAGTGGCTCTGGCAAAATCCGAAGATGTTTGAAGAGCTTAAGGTCTTTATGGACGAGATACACAAGACGGGTGCAAAGCTCTTTATTCAGCTGACGGCAGGTATGGGTCGCTCTTGGGCGATCACCGAGCTTGTCGCTCCCTTACATAAAAACAAATTCACAAGAGCGATAGTAAAGCCTATCATCGACACCTCGCACGAGCTTGCTTGTCCTTCTCCTCAGCCTGCTCGCTGGGCACCTGATATCGAGTGTCCCGAAATGACGGTAGAGCAGATCCACGAGATCATCGAGGCGTTTGCAAAGACCGCAAAGCTTTGTAAGGAAGCAGGCGTTGACGGTGTTGAGGTTCACGCCGTTCACGAAGGCTATCTGCTTGACCAATTTGCTATCGAATTCTTCAACAAGCGTACCGACGAGTACGGTGGAAGCTTTGAGAATCGCTATCGTTTTGC